>CAZAOK010000133.1:0-8447 GCA_964486725.1 uncultured Leptospiraceae bacterium | reverse complement strand
TCGGCGGGGGGAGATGCTCAAATTCCTTTTCATTATGAAGTAAATGATCAATATTTTAGTCATAGCTGAGTAGTCACTATTAAAAATACATAACAACGAGAAGGTGTAAGTAACATGAATGATTCATATAAGAAAGCCCTGATGTATGAGTATTTAACCATCGGGTATAACATGATTGAAGCGGTGGCTTCAATTTTTTTCGGTGTACTGGCAGGTAGTATTGCCCTTGTGGGATTTGGTCTTGACAGTATCGTGGAGTCTCTCTCGGGGTTTGTGCTTGTCTGGCGATTAAAAAAGCATGATAATCTCACTGAAGAAGAGGAAGAAAAAATTGAAAAGAAAGCGGTGCGCTTCGTGGGAATCACCTTCTTTGTTCTCGGAATATACGTGTTATACGAATCTATATCGAAAATTGTAATGCAGGAGGTGCCGGACCCCTCCCTTCCGGGTATTATTATTGCAATACTCTCCATGATAATAATGCCAGTACTGGCATACAAAAAATATTCCCTTGGGAAAAAGATGGGGCTTAAGTCACTGGTGGCAGATTCGAAGGAGACCATGGTGTGTTCAGTTCTGTCGCTTGCACTGTTTCTGGGCCTGGCGGGAAATTATTTCTGGGGATTCTGGCTGGCAGACCCCATCGCCGGTATTGTTATTGTTATTTTCCTCTTTAAAGAAGGATTGGAGATGGTAAACGAGGATCATGATGATTGAAAATTTTTTTTCCTATTGAATTATAATTTCATCTGTGTAATGGTAAACCAACTTTATGTAACCGGAAAGGTTAATGGCGAAGAATAATGACATATCAATAGACCTGACACGTTTTCATGAAATCAGTGTGTCCTATCTTGATAAATTGAGCGGGGACAAGGTGCTTACCTTTGATGTGTTTGACCAGGATGGAAAAACTGTCTTTTCTTCGGGAAGAACTATTTCTGGTGATGATATTAAGAAGTGCAGCGCATCAGGGAAGCGTTTTTTCATACCGCGAACCAGTGAGTCAACAGGCAGTTTTACAAATGAAATCGTCGGTAAGAAGAAGATGAACGACCTGGTGGAGGATACCGCCTCCGTGTTTGATGAGATAAGAAGAACCGGAAAGATGAATTATGAGCAGTATCTCAGGTCAAATGCACAGCTTACATCCGTTGTTGATGGCCTGCGTCCTGAAGACAAAATGGGAGGTGTTCTTTCATTACTCCGGGATATCAATGACTTTGATCATTATACGTATACCCATTCTGTAAATGTGGGTATACTGGCCATGATAATGGCTTACAAGGAGATGGGCAGTGGTGATGCTGTAAAAACGTATGCCATGGCAGGCTATCTTCACGATATCGGCAAATTGCGTATCGACCAGGCAATAATACAGAAACCGGGACTACTGTCACCTGAAGAATACTACAGGGTGATGGAACACACCAGGGAGGGGTACCGAATACTGGATTCGGTGCAGAATTCCGGTGGAGAAAAAGTTGTACCAAACACGATAAAACTGACCGCCCTGTTTCATCATAGAAAATTCCAGAGTCCGGGGTATCCATTCAGAACCATCCCGAAGGACAAGTCAAGGGAGGCTGCGTATAACGAGCTGCCGGAAATTTCCCGTCTTATCGGTATATGTGATATGTACGAAGCCATATCAAGTACCGCCCCATACCGAACCCCGCAGGAGCCGGTAAAAGCGCTGCGTTATATCTTGAACCTGTCAAATTACCTGTACTCAATTAATGATACCTATCGTTTTCTGAAATCTGTAAGTCTTTCTTTGAACAAGGGGCAGCCTTTTTTAACAGTGGGAGATTTTGTCATGATCGAATCGGTAAAGATCGCGCTGGATACCAAAAAAAAGCAGAGAATTTATGAAATAGCCCGTATCGAAGATATAACAAGGTCTAACTTTCTTGTGCCGAAGGTGCAGATATTTTATGACGTGGTAAGAAGAAATAAAATAAAACCTATAAACGTGGACCTTCGGTATGACACCTCCAGGAAGATCGTGCGGGTATTTGAAAGTGATAGAATTAAAGAGATGATGCGACAGCAGTTAATGTGACATGGTTGCAAAGGTGTAACGGCAGGTGATAATATGTCGAAGATACTTGTAGTATATGATAACAGGACATTTGGAGATTTCGTATCCTTCGTGGTGAAAACAGCGGGGATGGAGGTGGACTTTCTTGATGATCCCCTCCAGTTGTTTGATTATGTTACGGCTAATAACCCGTCCCTCATTATAATTGACGTATTCCTTAATCACGTGGATGGACTGTACATAATTGAGAAGCTGCGCATGGTTGAGGACTACAGGTCGATACCAATTCTTGTGGTATCCTCCCGCAATGAACCACTGTCGTTGTTTGACGCCCTTGAGCGGGGTGCCGTAGACTACCTTGCCTCTCCCATAAATGAAGATTTGCTGATAGAAAAAGTAAAAAAATATTCTGACACATTACCTGGATAATTAATATATGAACAGAAAAATCCGTAAACTTGATTTTGATGAAATCCAGGCAATGCAGTTATCCGTGGAAGAAGAGAACCGGTCTGTAAGGCTTCCTGTGGTGGTTGTGCTTGAGAACGTACGCAGCCTGTATAACGTGGGCTCCATGTTCCGCACCGCGGACGGGGCGGGTATTGATAAACTGTATCTTACCGGCTACACCGGCTATCCCCCCCGCAAGGAGATCGATAAAACCGCCCTTGGCAGTACCGAAAGCGTCAACTGGGAACACAACACCGATACCCTTGGCGTGCTGCAAAACCTGAAAGAGCAGGGTTACCGGCTGGTGGTAGTGGAGCACACAGACTCGAGTGTTCCCTACACGGACGCAGAGTATGAATTTCCCGTATGCATGGTGCTGGGCAACGAGGTGGACGGGGTGACCCGTGAAGTGGTTGAAATGTGTGATATGGCCATAGATATTCCCATGAGGGGGATCAAACAGTCGTTAAACGTGGCGGTTGCCTGCGGTATTGTGCTGTACCATGTGACAGCGCTTTGCGCTGGTGAATAGTGAACAGTGAAGAGTGAAAAATTTGCAGCGTGTTTAATACACAAGAAGGAATAACTGGATGACACATGAAAGCGGGATTGCTATTATACACTGGCTACAGCAGTTCAGGAGTCCACTGCTGGACAACTTCTTTATCATGCTTACTCATACCGGAAAGGGGTACGTCTACCTGTTTGTTGTGTGCCTGCTGTTCTGGGTTTTTGACAGAAGGTGGGGGTTTCGCTTTATGGTGGTTTTCTTCCTCTCCTACTGGTTGAACTCAATGGCAAAGGACATCTTCATGCAGCCCCGGCCATTTGCCATAGAACCGGGAGTTGGCATTGTCAAATCGGGCGGGCCGGGCATGCCAAGCAGCCATGCCCAGGGTGCCCTGGTGCTGTGGAGCATGCTGTCGGTATACGTGCGCAGGCGGTGGTTCTACTGCATCGCCGGTTTCATGATAATTGGTGTGGCCCTTTCCCGGGTATACCTCGGGGTGCATTTTCCCGCCGATATTCTGGGAGGGTGGCTTCTGGGCGGTGCCGTGCTTGGTATGTACCTCATGTGGACGAAGTTCTACCGGGCCACAGGCCACTCCGATATTCTTGTGATGCGTGCTGCCCTGGTTCTGGTACTGGCAGCCGCCCTCTTGTTTGCAAGCAATTACTGGCGAACCTACCCTTTGGGGCTCATTGCAGGAGCACTGGCAGGCTGCATGCTGCCCCAGGGTAAACCCGAACGCGTTTCAGCTACGGCACAGGCTGAATGGTGGAAGCCTGTACTGCGCATGCTAACAGGCTTCCCGGTGTTGCTTCTGTTGGTGTGGGGAACAAGGACACTGTCATCCCTGGCAGGGCAGGGTACAATGGAGCTGGCGGTTGTCTTTGCAGGCTTCACCCTCTGCGGCCTGTGGATAAGCGCGGGGGCGTTTTGGCTTTTCAAAATTGTGAAGATAAGGCCGGGAATTAGACAGACCAGTTTTAAAACAGATTGAAAAGCATATTCACAACCGTACCGGCAATGAGTGCTGTAATCAGCATGATTGCCGTTGATTTCAGCATATCTTTCCACCCCATTTCTTTTATGATTACCGCGAATGTGGCCACGCACGGAAAATACATGGAAAGTACCACTGATGCTACCACGAGTTGTTGAAAGCTGAGGTTTAACGGCAAAAGCATCCCCATGGCAAGATCTTTCCGGAGAAAGCCCATTACCAGGGCAGAAGCGGCTTCGTTTGGCAACCCGAACAGGTTATTTAAAACCGGAGCGCTTGCCAGTCCAATATATTTCATTATCCCGGAGATGTACAACAGGTTGGCAATTAAAATGCCAACCAGGACGAAGGGAACGGCTTCTTTCAGAAACCATTTCAACCGCATCCATATTTTTTTAAGTAATCCTTTGAAATAGGGAAGACGGTACGGGGGAATTTCAATAAATATTTCAGGCGATGTTCCCTTAATGCTTTTACGCATAATGAACCCAAGTGTAAAAAAGGTGAGAAGAAGTGTGCCAAAAACAATTCCAAGGCCTTTAAACCCGTATGGACCAAGTATTCCGAACAGCATGGCCTGCAGCGACATACAGGGAATGGTGATGGCCAACAGGGTCATGGCAATGAATTTTTGTTTTTTATCTTCCAGTATTCGTATTGCCATGGCTCCGGGCACATTGCATCCCAGGCCGAGCATTAATGGAATAACGGATAATCCGTGCAAACCGGCCTTATGCATCAGCCTGTCCATCATTACTGCTATGCGGGGTATGTAACCTGTATCCTCCAGAATAGCCAGCAAAATAAAAAATATGATTACATAAGGCAGAACAATGCCGATGGGTACAAAAAGCCCAGTGGTGAGTAGACCGAATGATTGCCCGTAATGAATATTGTCCCTTATCAATTGCCCGATGAGTAAATCATGCAACAGCTGGTTATCGCCAATCCAATCGCTGAGTTTGAACATTACAGGTGTCCAGTATTCGTCGAAAAGCGGCTTAAAAACCATTTTTTTCAGAGATCCGCCAAGGTGCTTGATAATTGAGAAAGAGCCCAACAATATGGCAACGAGCAGGGGAAATCCTGTTATGGGCCTTATGGTTGCCTCTTTAAATTTCTCAAGAATCGAGGGTTTTGTATGCTGTATTTGTTGTACCTGGTCTATAATTTTGCCTGTTTCATTCCAACGGTTTTCTTCATTCGTAATATACCCCGATACAACGGCATCGTTAATTCTATCGGTTAGTGGTTTGATGCCCTGACCAGTAATGGCTGAAGTTGGAATGCATGGTACACCCAAAAGGGTTTGTATCTTCTCGAAATCTATGGAAATCCCTTTCCGTTTTGCGTCGTCCATCATGTTGATGGCAAGCAGTAAAGGTTTTTCCAGTTGTATCAACTGCAGGGTAAGGTTCAGGCTGCGTTCAAGGTTTGTAGCATTGAGCACATTTATAAGTACATCGCCTTCCTGTATCATTTTCAGGGCGACTTCTTCAGTTTTGTTTTCAGGCTTAAGAGAGTACATGCCTGGCACATCAATTATATCATGAATTTCCCCATCTTTTTTCAGGTGTCCATGGGCATAATCAACCGTGGTGCCGGGATAATTGGAAGAAATGACATCCATTCCGGTAAGCCTGTTGAATATTACACTTTTCCCAACATTGGGGTTCCCGACAAGAAGAACTTTCATGTTTATTTGTCCTTTTCAATTAATATTTTTTCTGCCATTCTGAAACCAATGGCAATTTCAGTATTTCCGTATTGTATAATTACCGGGCCATGCCCCCACTGACGGCTGGTCACTTTAACCCGTTTCCCAATTTGCAGACCCATGGTATCCATTTTTTGCTGAAGACCATACCCACCGGCAATTTTTTTTATGAACCCCGCGTGTCCCACGGGAAATTCTGATAACAATATCATATGTTAGTATCTCCTTTACAAATATTCAAAGAATTCATTGTCAGACAGCCTCGACAAGGGCACGGTTTAGTTTATTCCCAATTTCATAGTAATTACCTATTTGCTGTTAACACTATACTTCACAACAGTCCAGGCTGTTTAGTTGTATCTAACAAAGTTATTTATGAATATCAACCCTGTCAATTTTTTTCAAGTTTTTTTTTGACCTTGGTTCTTTTGTCAGGGAAAAGCGGTGCAGCTGCGTTTTCTTATCGTCAAACAGTTGTCTTCATAAGAAATTCTATTGACAAAATATATAGCTGTATTCCTATATAGCTATATTATGATATAACTATATAGGAGTTCTTATGGACAGCCATTCATCAAATCCGGTTGAAATATTCAAAGCATTAGGGGACCAAAACAGGCTGAAAATAATAAAAATGATTTTGTCAACAGGGAACAATCTGTGCGTTGGCATGCTTGCTCAAAAACTTGGAATTGCCCAGCCTTCTGTTTCGCAGCATTTGAAAATTTTAAGAACAGCTGGACTGATCGAAGGGGAAAAGAATGGATTTCATATGCATTATAAAGTACTAAAATCTTCACTTGAACGTTCAGGTATTAATATCGACAGTATTCTTGATCGTGTTGACATTGAAACAACACCTGTCGAGAGATGTGAGTACAGGGGCGAAAAGCAAGTATGCGATGAAATCAATAATGGATAATTCAAACAGGTCAATACGGGTTGAAGGATTACGGAAAAATTTCGATGACGTTGCTGCGGTTGATTCCGCCAGTTTTGATGTGCAATCAGGCGAGCTGTTCGGCTTTCTTGGCCCAAACGGGGCGGGGAAAACAACAACTATAAACATGCTGACGGGACTGGCACGGTCGGATTCGGGCAGCGTTGAAATTGGGGGTATAGACTGTACACATGATACCCGCGCGGCCCAACACCTGGTTGGCGTGGTACCGGATGAAAGTAACCTGTACCCGGAGTTAACAGGGTATGAAAACCTCTGTTTCTGTGCCTCTCTATACGGCATACGGAAAAGGGTTCGCCGGGACAGGGCATGTGAACTGCTTGATCTTTTCGGATTAGCTGACGCTGCTCACCGAAAGTTTGCCGGCTATTCGAAGGGCATGAAGCGGAAGCTCACCATCGCGGCAGGGATTATTCATGAACCCGCAATTCTTTTCCTTGACGAACCCACTACTGGTATTGACGTGGCAAGCGCACGACAGTTGCGACAGCTTATTGCCCGGCTGAACCGGCAGGGTACCACTATATTCCTTACCACACATTATATTGAGGAAGCGGAACGGCTTTGCCACCGCGTGGCGTTTATTGTTTCGGGAAGGATCGTGAAAGTAAACAGCGTTAAAGAGCTGGTGCAGCCTTTCCAGGACAGGAACATAGTACAGATTACCTGTGAAAGGTACCAGGGTGAAATATGGCAGGAACTGGAACAGGAATTTACCGGGTTAACCTTTACTTTTCCGGGTGAGGGAATTATCCGGGTTGAATCCGCGACTACTATACGGGCCGGGATGCTGGTACGGTATCTTGAAGACAGGGGTATCGAAGTTCTTGAAGCCAGGAGGATACGTCCCTCGCTGGAAGATGTGTTTGTAAAGGTTACGGGAATTGAAGCAGGTATAATGAACAGGGAAAAAGAAAAAAGTGGAGGGGGACAGTGAATTACCGGATCGCGTTCTGGAATATCCTGCTCAAGGACATGCGCACGTATTATCTGAAGCCCCCTAACGTGAGCTGGGGCCTGGTGTTTCCCCTGGCATGGACAGCCATGTTCTTCATACGATCCGGGAGTGGACTTGGCAGTATACCGGTATTGTTGCCGGGAGTGGTTGCCGTATCAATTCTTTTCGGTACAACATCCATGCTGGCGGTAACGGTAACCTTCGAGAAGAAAAACCGTTCATTTGAACGATTGCTCCTGGCGCCTATTCCTTTTGAGCTCCTGATGCTGGCAAAGACCAGTGGTGCTATTCTATTTGGTGTGGGTAACGCCATGGTACCGGTGATCATTGCATCATTTCTGACCGACCTTTCCGTGATTGACTGGGAACTATTCATACCCGCGGTGATTCTCATTGCGATGACGTCTACCTTCCTGGGGCTTCTTATCGCCGTGGCGGTAAGCGAGGTGTTTGAGGCCCAGACTTTCTCAAACTTTTTCCGTTTTCCAATGATCTTTCTTTGCGGACTGTTTTTTCCTGTACAAGACCTGCCTTTTTTCCTGGAGCCTGTATCGTACTTACTGCCGCTTACATACGGGGTGGACGTGTTGCATGGTACCGTTCATGGTTCCCACATGCTGCCGTTTTACCTTGACCTGGGTATACTTGGTTTATTCTGCGTGGGCCTGTTCGTGATAAGCCTCTGGAACATAAAGCGGAAGTGGATACTCTGATGTTTCCCCTTGAGACATCCCCGGTTACATTCTATGACGAGGAATACACGATTTTTCCTGACTCGTTAAAATCGTAGTTGCCCAGTGATGATGCAC
>CAZAOK010000132.1:0-8543 GCA_964486725.1 uncultured Leptospiraceae bacterium | reverse complement strand
ACATAATACTGCATGCTGTTTACTCCTGGATTCCCGCCTTCGCGGGAATGACATTTTTCACTTTTCACTTAATTCCATTTATCTGCGGTTAAAAAAAAATTATTTTCAATTCCCAATAATCCGGAAAGACCCTATTTTATTTATACCAGAAACGACAACATCTTTTTTCCCTTCCCCGTGTCTCGGTGCCTCCGTGAGGGTTATTGAGCGAAGCCGAAATACCCGTTAAGCCCCATTCAACCCGCCAGTCAAAGGCTTTGCCAGTAGCTGAAGCTCCCCGGCAAGCCTGTCCATGCCGTGTTCTTCAGCCAGGGCTGCCCCGAATGCAAGCTCTTTTACCGCCCGGGCAAGCACCCGTTCTGCCGCAGACTCTTCCACCATGCGCTCAACCAGCCGGTTCATGGCCCCGGGGTCGGTAGAGGCCAGGTCCCACAGGTGGCGTCCGTCTGCCTCGAGGGCGAGGTACATGGCACTTCGGGTACCGGCACCGATGTCATCTTTCACGTCCTGCACATCATCTAAAAGCCGCCAGGCAATGCCGAATGACTGGTAAGCCCGGCGCACGTCGACCCAGAGCTTCTGGTTGTCTGACACTTTCATGGCGGTGAGTACCGGCGCCACCACCCAGGTTGCCATCTGTCCCCTGAACAGGGCGCAATATTCCTCAAGGGTATCAACGGGATCGTCGCCTTCAATAGAGGCGTAATACTCTTCGGTTAGGGTTCTGGCTATCTCGTGCTGCTCCTGGTTATGGGCAACCAGGTCTTCTATGGACATCCGCATAAGCAGCCAGCCCTGGCTTCGAATGGCAAGCAGAAGGTGGCTTACCGCGAGATCGCCATCTACCAGGTGATCGTCAAGTGAGTGCAGGTGCATGGCCATGGCATGGGCACAGAGCAGCTGCTGGTATTGCTCGTCGGTAAGCGTCACAGAGGCCGAGGAGGCACGGGTTATCCAGTACACCGTTGACCATGATGGAAGGTAATAATTGCGAAAAAGATCAAGCCCCTCACCCATCTCAAGCCCCGAATAGCCCATCATGAAGATCATGGCATCAGTCTGCAGTGGTTCGGGGAGGGTGCGCACCAGTTTCATCACCTGGCCGTTTAACTGCGTGTAGAAATCACGTAACTCGTCTGCCATGGAAAGCTGGCCGAAGGCCCGGCTTTCACACCAGTTGAAATAATGCCCGTCACTGTCACTCACCGTCGCCATCTCCGGCGGATGGAACATCTATCTCTTCTGGCAGCACACGAATTTCGGCGTTGGAAAATTCTTCAGGATCCCTGAACCTGGACACCTCGTATCCGATCGCCGTGGCATACAGCACCTGCAGGGTATCCCCGTGGGACACGAAAAGTATATTTTTGCCGGTATATCGTTTTTCACATCCCCGCAGCAGCTGAAAGGTGCGGTCACGCAGCTGCCACAGGGGCTCCACGTTGAAGCACGAGGTGTCCTCCTCCCGGCAGTCGAGGTCCCATATCTTTTCGTAATTGGCGTGGGCCGTGCCCTCGAAGTCGCCAAAGAATCTCTCACGAAGCAGGGGAGTGGTGATCATGTACGACCTGCTGGCTGCGGCAACAACGATCTCTGCCGTCTGCCTTGCCCTCAGAAAATCAGAGGTGTATATGATGTCCACACGGGCAATCTCACCACGCGAATCTATGGACTGCAGCACCTGCTGTCGCCCCTCATCGGTAAGGCCGTACCCGTGTATCCCGGCAGATGGAAGGCTGATTATTTTACTCTCGGCATTTGACCTGCTCTGTCCATGGCGCATCAGCAGGTAACGGTTTTTCAAGGTTGTTTTCATATTCACACTTATGGTCAGGGTTTACATTCTCATAAATCTGTACCAACTATCCCCCCTCCGGTCAATTAAAAAACAATTACAGGAGGCGAACGGTATCGCCTTCCCGGGCGCCGTAGATCTTCATGGAAGTTTTTTTCCGGCGTCGGGCTTTTCGCACCATCTTCTCCACGTCCCGGTCGGTGTGCAGGGGGTCGTGATGAAAGGCATACAGCCTTTTTACCCTGAACCTTTCGGCAAGCTGTGATACCTGCTGTATGGAGGAATGTCCCCACCCAACCTTTTTGTCGTATTCTTCTTCTGAATACTGGCAATCGGTTACCAGCATGTGGGCATCATGTATAAGGTTGCCCAGGTTTGCCATGTTGTATTCACCCAGGTCGGGATCGTTTAACACCTCGTTGTCAGTGGCATACACAAATGTCCGCCCCCCGTATTCAACGCGAAATCCCAGGGAAAGGCCGGGGTGAAACAGGTAGGTATAATGAATGGTGATGTTGTCTATGGTGATGGGGGTACGCTTCATTTCCACGAAATGCAGGCGTGCTGACATCTCAAGCAGGGTTATGGGAAAATACTCACGGTCCATCTGCCCCAGTATCAGTTTTTCAAGAGTGGACACGCTATGCCCCCCGTAGAGGTACAGCGTCACATCGGGCCGGTATGCAAGGGCGAAAAATGGAAATCCCTGTATATGGTCCCAGTGGGTATGCCCGATAAACAGGTGAATGGTAACGGGGGTATTGGCGAATTCTTTGTTGAGCGCCAGTCCAAGTTCACGGATGCCCGTTCCCGCGTCAAATATCAGGATGGTACTGCCGCACCGCACCTCCATGCAGGAGGTGTTACCGCCGTATTTCACGAACTTTTTTCCAGGCGTGGGTATAGACCCCCTCACACCCCAGAAACGCACCATCATCTTTTCAGATTCACCTGATTGCAATGCTTCCTCCGTTTTGTTGTGGAAACCACAGAGACTCAGAGACACAGAGAAAATATGGATGATTACAGTTGCGTATCAATTTTCAGTTTAGAACTGTGTCGTAGTGCCTGTAGTAATGCTAAAGTTTACAGTTATTAGATACTATCGGCATTATGTGACATATTTGTGAGTACTTAATCGTCGGGTTGTTTGAAGGATATTTCGAAATGCGTGTTGATATTTTTATGTAGCACCTTCTCGCCCTCAACAATACGAATCTCGATAACGCAGGGGACACGACGGCCTTCCCAGCTGGATATACCTGCCTTCCTGTCCATGGGGCCACGGTGAAAATTTTCAAGTATTGACCCGATCAGCGAAAAGCCGTATACGCGTTTTCCTGCAGTTTCAAGGCGCTCAACCTCTGTTTCAACACCTGATCGGGGGTCGCGAATTACGGCATGGATGGTTGGTGATTTCAGTGGCCGGTTTAAGCGCAGGCTGAAGCAGAGGGTGTCACCCTCAAAGTATATATGGTTATACAGATCACGAATGGTGCCGGGCCTTGATGGTTTTTTGAATACGTACCTGTGTGATGTGTCAATCACCTCCCCCTCGGGGGTGAGCGACTGGCCGGCGGCCATTTCAACGACTGCCGGTTCACGGGGCACGCATCCTGCTGCCAGCAGCACGCAGAGCATCATGAGAATGCCTGTGCTAACTCTCAAAGACAAACCTCCACCAACCCTTCACCGCCAGTTCATCGTCCCTCTCTACGCGCAGTCCCGAAAAATATTCACGCAGTTGGTCGGTAAAACCAGGGGTTGCACGCACCTGGTCTTCTGCCATTTCAACCCTGCCCGAAAACACCTCAGAAAGATCATCCCCGGGGGCCAGCGTGCCGGGGGGCACAAAACCGCCGGCAACAACGAAAAAGAGCGGCTCAAAGATATCGGCTGCCTGTTCTATGGCGGCCTGCGTGGGGTATAAAATATTCATGCAGGCGGTAAAGTAATCAAACACCACGAAGGGATACAGGGCAGTTGAAACCTGGAATATATCATCGGGAACACCGGCAAGAAGCTGCCGGGTAAGGCTTCCCGTTTCTACGTCATCAAATATCGCGAAGGTATGAAAATGCTGGTCTGATTCGGTTTTAAGCCGATCTTTCAGCTTAAATGAATCAACCGTAGTGCCGCTGTCCCCTTCTTTCTTACCCGGCACCAGCCTCGAGGTATAATACACACGATTGGTAATAAACGAGGGATACAGATCTGAAGTTCCCTGCCGCACAATGGCGGAGGTGTCCCCCCCGAATTGCAGGTGTATACGGAATATATGATAAAAATCCAGTATTTTTCCCTGTATACGCTGCACCAGGTGTATACTGTGCACCTCTGAAGGGGGCTGCCTTTTTTCAAGAAGCACGTGATTGCGCATAAACTCCGGTATAATACCGGAAATATCTTCCATGATACCGGCAGCCATGTCCAGCGGAAGTTCTTTCACCGGTATGCGGGGTATAGTAACGATGTCATCGAAGGTAATGAATGTTTCTTTCACCCTGTTGAGGTATATGTCGCCCGTTCTGTTCACCCGGTCAGCATCGATCTTCTCAAGAATTTTGTTGATGCGCTTTGCCGCTTTCATGCCATATTCCCGTCACAATGTTTTTTGAATAATGCGAACCTATGCACTTATTCTGAAATGTCAACTGAATAACCCTTTCTCTTCACCTTTCAGTTTTCCCTCTTACTATATTGCCTTGACAAAATACAAGTAAGGGCTACACTATATATCATATGTATCTTGATACTAAGAATCATTTTAAGTAAAAAATAATTAAAAGTAGAGAAACCGGGATGAACAACTTGATCAATATCGGAGTAGCCCAGATTGGGTCAGCAGAAAATCCAGCAATATTGCGTACCATCCTGGGGAGCTGTGTGGGCATTTGCATTTACGACCGTTCCAAAAAAATCGGGGGGATGGCCCATATACTGCTTCCAAAAAACAATGGGAAAGGCAATGACGAAAAATACGCCGATACCGCCATCCCCATGCTCATTCAGAAAATGCTGAAACAGGGGTGCAGCAAAGAATTCATGACCGCAAAGATCGCCGGCGGTGCCTCCATGTTCAAGTTCAAGTCATCAGCCTCACTTTCAAATATCGGGGACAACAATGTGATATCAACCAGGGAAGCCCTGAAAGCCAGCGGGATCAACGTGGTAGCTGAAGATATCGGCGGCAATGTTGGTCGGGTTATCGATTTTTTTCTGGAAGATGGAAGAATGAAGGTGAAGGCCGCAGGAAATGAGCAATTATACTACAAGGTGTAAGATAACTTTTAAATGGAGATACATCAATGCACTCGCATATTAAACAAAGGTTAGAAAACATAGTAGACAATCTTGACCAGTTACCATCACTTCCCGACGTGGTAAGCAGGATAATCAATATGGTAAATGATCCCAATGTTGACTTTAAAAAAGTAGCCGATGAAATTGTCAAAGATCAGGCGATTACCGCTAACATATTGAAGTTATGCAACTCTGCCTATTTCAGCAAGGGAAAAGAAATTGCTTCCATTGACCGTGCTATTGTGATTCTCGGCATTCGCGAAGTGAAAGACATGGTAGTGCTCGCAACCACCAGGGCGGTTCTCAACAAGGTAATCATGGGATATGACCTTGCCCGGGGAGAACTCTGGAAGCACGGCGTAGCTGTGGCGATGGTCTCCAAGAATATTGCCCTCATGAAAAAGAGAAGAGATATATCCGACGAGGTGTTTACCGGCGGCATCATTCATGATGTGGGAAAAACAGTACTGGCTCTTTTTGTACAGAACACCTTCAAGGACATTCTAAACACAGTAGAAGAGAGAAATATCACCTTCCAGGAAGCTGAGAAAGAGGTGATGGGTTTCGATCACCAGGAAATAGGGGAAAGGGTGCTTGATAAATGGCAGTTCCCTCCCATATTGAAAGCCATTGTACGATATCACCATGAGCCCCAGCTGGCACCAAAAGAGTACATGGCACCCGTGTCCATGGTGCACGTGGCAAACACCCTCTGCCTCATGGCGGGTATCGGAATCGGCAGCGACGGCCTGTTTCACGAATTAAAACCCGAGGCTATCGACGCGGCGGGCCTGTCTGAGGACGAGCTGGAAAAAATTTTCTCAGAGATCCCCGAGGTGATGCAGAAAGCCGGGGAAATAATGTAACACTTCGTTCGGATGGTTATCTAATACCAAATGTATCTTATAAAGAATTGCCCTTCATGCCAGAGGCCCCTGCGATTTCCCATCGACAGGGGCACCATAAAGGTACGCTGCAAATGCGGCTACGATTTTACCGCCGATCCTGATGATTCCCGTCTGTATGAGAATGCCAGGTTTGACGTTGCCTACCAGCAGAACACGAAAGAGAAGAAGACGAAACGCGAAAAAGATTTCTCAAAAGTGTATACTGACACCAAGAGAAAAGCGATCACTTCCATTCTTAACGCTAAATACACCATCCAGAATTTCAAACTGCTGCCTGCGAAACAGCAGCAACGTATAGTTCTGGCTGGCCTGATAATTCTTGCCATTATTATTCTCGCGGGTTTCTTTATTTGTTCATACCCGGCATATACCCCCATGCCTCCACAGGATATACAGTATGACCGTTTACGTAAATGATACATCCGGCTATCACCAGGGGCCGCTTGAAACCCTGGGCTGGGAGGTTACCGTCTGCAATATGCTCCATCCCGCAAACAGCCCCTGCAGAAAGGTTCTTCATAAAGCCGATTCTTATGGCAACCTGCTGTATGATTTTCTGAAAAACCATATACCCGTACGTACCATTGAAAAAATAGTGGAGATCGGCGGCGGATACGGCAACCTCATGGAAGACCTGCTTTCGCGTATGCCTGCCGCGAAAGCCACCATGATTGACATATCTCCCGCGCTGCTTGAGGCCCAGAAAGATAGACTTGCAGAACACGATTGTGAATTTATTCTATCAGATTTTCAGCAGGTAGCTGCCGGCACCCTGCGGCAATACCATCTTGCCGTGATGAATGAGAACGCGGGTGATTTTCCCACACTGTGCAACATCCCCCGTGCGTCTCTTGAAGATACCAGGAAACCGGCCATCAGCAGCATCGCCCTGGTAAAAGAACTGTATACAAAATATTCACTAACACCTCCCGCAGGTGAAACCTTCTCTTTCAACCTGGGGGCGGCAATGGCCATGGAAAAACTGGCTGCCGCGGGCATACCCTTTATATTCATGAGTGAACACAGCTGCGAAGCCAGTGTTACGGGTGAATGGGAAGGGCTTGTAAAGGTATACGCATCTGACAACCCTGAAAAAATTTCACTGCATGGGCACGATGAATACACCATCAGGTTTTCTGATGTTGAAAAAGTGGCCCGATATCACGGGTACAATGTGCAGAGGGGAAACTTCAACAATATTCTGCACTGTGAACTTTCCCCCCTTGTTCGATTTGTTATGACATCCGGTTCAAGCTCACGCGATGAACATGAGATCATTCGCCAGTTCGTTGAAGACGTATTCAAGTATGAATACATTCTCTGTGTAAAGAAGTAAGACTCATTTTATATGAAACCGCCCGCTTCGCTAGATAAACACAGATTAACGCGGATAATTATTGTGAATAATAACAACCAGCCCTTTTCATTAATGTATTTATTGATACAGGGTGTTGTATAGTGTTCAGTCTACTAATAAAATTATTTTTGCTATTATTAAAAAAAAATTGTGGCATAATTAAGATGTAGAAGTAGTATACCAGGTGGCTGATTACAACAGGATATAAATTATGAATTATACAATTGATAGAGATGCGACAGGATACCAGGTCAAGATCGAGGGCGACCTTGACCTGTACACGTCCTATGCCATAAAGGATGTGTTAAAAGATAAAATTATTCCCGACCCGGACCACATGCATGTAGACCTTTCGCAGGTTCATTACATCGACTCTGCCGGGATAGGATTACTTATCGAATTAAAAAAAAACGTTGAGAAACTGGGGAAGACCTACACTGTCAGCAATATTTCAGCCGAACAGATGAAGATGTTCAGGTCTATCAGTCTTGATCTCATTCTCGGAGAAAGCCTGAAGCAATAATTACAACGATGCCTTTTCCATTTCGTTCTTTCTCTGCACCAGGTGTTTATAATATCTCGACTTCACCTGCCCTGATTCTTCAATCTTCTTGATCTTCTTATTCAGTTCTTCAGGTGTCAGCCTGTTAATCTTTTTCTTCTTTTCGGGCGCAGGGGCACTTTCCGGAGCTTCTTCAGCTGCTGCCTTTTCGGGAGCTTTTTCTTCAGCGGGTGCTGCCTCTTCCGGTGCTTTTTCTTCTGAAGCTGCCTCTTCCGGCGCTTTTTCTTCGGCAGGCGCTTCTTTTTCAGGTGCGTTCTCTTCTACCGCTTTTTCTTCTGTTGCAGTTTCTTCTGCCGCGGTTTCTTTTACTTCTTCAGTATTCTCGTTTGCCTGTACTTCATCAGCCATTGTTGCATATCTCCTTTTATTGATATCATATGCATGATATTCAGAAAATAACTATGACCCGTTTATTGTCAACTAAATAAAGCAAAGAAAAACATGTACTACAAGGCTATGACTTGAATAGTAATCTTTTCCCCACAATGAAATTCATTCATATGTCCACCCCCTGCCACAGGCGGGGGTAGACATATGAATGGTATAATGTGCGAATCAAGCATAAGGGAGTGAATTAAATTTCGGGTAATAAAACAAATTTCAATGTCAATTTTGAAT
>CAZAOK010000131.1:0-8670 GCA_964486725.1 uncultured Leptospiraceae bacterium | reverse complement strand
CCAACAGGTAGTCGGGGGCAATACATGTCTGCCCGGCGTTGAGAAACTTGCCCCATAAAATACGACGGGCGGTTGTCTTCATGTGTACATTTTCATCAACCACACAGGGGCTCTTCCCTCCCAGCTCAAGGGTGACCGGGGTGAGGTGCTTTGAGGCGGCCTCCATGATTGATTTACCAACACCGATACTGCCGGTAAAGAATATGTAATCGAACTGTTCAGAAAGCACCTGGTCGTATACCCCGGGGGTTTTTTTCACAACCGCCAGGTATTCCGGGGAAAAGTATTCTTTGATCATGTCATAGAGCACGTCGGCAGTTGCAGCGGCGGAAAATGACGGTTTTATGATGGTACAGTTTCCACCCGCCATGGACCCCACCACGGGGGCGATAACCAACTGCACCGGGTAATTCCAGGTGCCAACCACCAGGGACACCCCATAGGGCTCCGGGTAGAGGCGGCTTTTTGAAAACATGTGCAGAATGGGGGTTGGTACTTTTTTCGGTTTCGTCCATTTTTTTAGATGTTTCACGATATAATCTATCTCTTCGACGGTAACGCCGATCTCGGTGGTGATTGTTTCGAATGGAGGTTTTCTGAAGTCCTTCATGAGTGCATCGATGATCCTG
This sequence comes from uncultured Leptospiraceae bacterium, assembly GCA_964486725.1. Taxonomy (GTDB): domain Bacteria; phylum Spirochaetota; class UBA4802; order UBA4802; family UB4802; genus M55B154. Next base: position 8,041 of record CAZAOK010000131.1, on the reverse strand, counting down.
TCCTCGTATGCCACCAGCGCCTTTCGAAGTCGTTTCAACTGTGCTATTCTGAAAGCCGGGTCTTTTGTTTGTCCCGTATTAAAATAAGCTTTCTGTTTTTCTCTTAGTGACTTTATGTCTTCCATATCGTCCCCCGGTATATTATTGTGATTTTGAATATTTCACCTCATGTATACAGCATACTACAGTATACTATTGAAATACACCGCTGTTCAAGCACCGAATTTCCAAAATCAACAGTATAATGAGAAACAGAAGAACCGGCAGAAGCATGGAAGGGATGGCAATCAGCGAAAAGAAACTCACCAGGAGATAGAACACGGTAATGATAAGTGATGTGATAAGTGCCCACCTCTTTCGATGAAACAGCTTTATGCTCATTATTACCGTAAAAACCCACAGGGGAATCAACACAAGCACAATGATGATCATAAACAACCCGATCATTATACCCATCTCTCCTGCCCGAAATCCTTCGTATCCCAGCTTGACAAAGAAGAGGATGACAACTGCCATTAAAAGTGACTTAATAATACCCAATAGTATGACAACAATTTCCAGGGCTGAACGGTTTAAAGTTGTAGTTATATTTTTCAGAACTCAAGTACCTCCTCGTCTTCAAACTTTTTATGCCGGTTCATGGCACCGCTTTCAAAGGCCTCGATCCACATCTGTACACGTTCACGTCCGTACTCCTGTTTCCAGGCTTCCAGGATTATATCCACGGGTACGTCCGCGTAAGACCCGTGATACTCCAGGTACTCCATGTACTTGTTCTCATCGAGGGTATACTGGTAAAAGATGGAGTCTTCCCGTCCGTCAAACTCGAGAGGTTTTACCCTGTGGATACGGCAGAGTTCGCTGTTAAAAGCGGGAGTGGCCTTCACCCATTTACCCTCGAGATTGAACTCGGTGAAACCATGATAGACGAACCTGTCCGAACCCAGCATCTCGATCAGTTCGCGGGTGGCGATATGGTTCTTCACGGTGGCAAAACCCACCCTTGACGGAATACCGGCGGCACGACCCAGGGCACATAACAACGATGCCTTGGACACGCAATACCCCCGTCCCCGCCCGAGAACGAAAGCCCCTGTATAGTGCACTGGCTTATAGAATGGAGAATAGGGGTCATATCTTATCGGATCACGCACCGCGTAGTATAGTTTTACAGCTTTCCGCGCGTCATCCTCTTCATTGCCAACTGCCTTTCGGGCATATTCAATGACATCGGGATTACCCGAGTCTATGGTTTCTGACGGTTCCAGGTAACAGCGTTCTATATCCATGAAATTCCTCCAGGCAACATTAGAAACCTATTTATTTAGCCGGTCAAGAGAAAATACCGGTAATTTTCTATTGACACCATAAGGCGACATATTAAAAACTTTAGCTATACTAATAATTTATTTTAATAAAACTGAAGAGGTTACCATGCCCAAACGCGATGACATTCATAAAATACTCATTATCGGATCCGGACCCATCATTATCGGCCAGGCCTGCGAATTCGACTACTCGGGCACACAGGCATGCAAGGCTCTTCGGCAACTTGGGTACGAGATCGTGCTGGTTAATTCAAACCCGGCCACCATCATGACCGACCCCGAAATGGCCGACGTCACCTATATTGAACCACTGAACCTTGAGTCCATGGAACTGATAATAGAGAAAGAACGTCCCGACGCCCTGCTTCCCAACCTCGGGGGCCAAACGGCATTGAACCTTTCTTCAGAATTACACAAGAAGGGCATCCTTGAAAAGTACGGTGTAGAGATAATCGGTGTTCAGGCAGACGCCATAGAAAGGGGGGAGGACAGGATAGCCTTCAAGGAGGCGATGAACCGCCTGGATATCCCTCTTCCCCGTAGCGAACCCGCCTACTCTCTCCAGGAAGCGGAAAAGATCGCTACTGACATCGGGTTTCCCGTGGTGTTACGTACCGCATATAACATGGGCGGCACCGGTGGGGGACTTGTGTACAACATGGAAGAATTTCGCGAAAGAGCGGGCCGTGGCCTTGACGCAAGAATGGTTGGACAGGTGCTCATCGAAGAGTCTGTTCTTGGATGGGAAGAGCTTGAACTTGAGGTGGTCCGGGACACCAGCAACAAGATGATAACCGTGTGTTTTATAGAAAACGTTGATCCCATGGGTATACATACGGGAGACTCCTTCTGTACCGCGCCCATGCTTACCATAGAAGAATCCCTGCAGAAAAAGCTGCAGGATTACGCCTACGCCATCGTTGAGTCAATCGAGGTGATCGGCGGCACCAACGTGCAGTTCGCTCACGACCCCGAAACGGGACGGGTAGTGGTCATCGAGATAAACCCCCGCACCTCGCGCTCATCGGCCCTGGCATCAAAGGCCACCGGTTTTCCCATTGCCCTCATCTCGTCCATGCTGGCATGCGGGCTCACCCTCGACGAAATACCTTACTGGCGTGAGGGTACCCTTGATAAGTACACCCCGTCTGGTGATTACGTGGTGGTGAAATTTCCACGATGGGGATTTGAGAAATTCGAAAAGGTAGAGGACAGGCTTGGCACACAGATGCGCTCAGTAGGTGAAGCCATGAGCATCGGCAAGAATTACAAGGAGGCCTTTCTCAAGGCCATTCGCTCCATGGAAACCGGCAGGTTCGGGCTGGGATTCGGTAAGGACTTCAACAAGAAGAGCCTTGAAGAACTCATGGCGCTGCTCAGCTATCCCACCAGCGAGCGCCAGTTCATCATGTACGAGGCGCTGAGAAAGGGAGCCACCGTTGAGCTGCTGCACCAGCGAACCCATATAAAGTCATGGTTCATTCAGCAGATGAAAGAGCTTGTTGACCTTGAAAACCAGCTGCTTGAATACAAAGGCAGGGTGCTCCCCGATGAGCTTCTTAAGCAGGCAAAGAAGGACGGGTTCTCTGACCAATACCTTGCAAGGATCCTTGACACGAAAGAAACAGACATCAGGAAGCAGCGCCTTTCCCTGGGCATGGAAGAACGCTGGGACAGCATTCCAGTAAGCGGCGTAGAAGATGCCGCCTACTATTATTCATCATACAATTGCGAAGATACCGTACCGGTAACCACCAATAAAAAGATAATGGTGCTTGGGGGCGGCCCCAACCGTATCGGGCAGGGAATCGAATTCGACTATTGCTGCGTACATGCCGCCTTTACCCTGAGGGATATGGGGTATGAGTCTATCATGGTTAACTGTAACCCCGAAACCGTGTCTACCGACTACGACACTTCAAACAAGCTATACTTCGAACCTCTCACGGTTGAAGACGTTTTGAGCATATACCGCAAGGAAAAACCCGACGGGGTTATCGTGCAGTACGGCGGTCAGACCCCGCTGAATATTGCCCGCCCCCTCATGAAGGCGGGAGTGAAGATCATCGGCACATCACCCGAATCAATTGACATCGCCGAAGACCGCGACCTTTTCAGAAAGATCATGGTGCGCCTTGGAATACCTGTTCCCGAATCGGACATGGCCAGCACACTTGAAGAAGCGCTTGAGATCGGCGAACGTATCGGCTATCCCCTCATCGTGCGTCCCTCTTACGTGCTGGGGGGACGGGCCATGGAAGTGGTGCATCACCGTGAGATGCTGAAGCAGTACATGGACGCGGCGGTAGAGATATCACCGGAACGCCCTATCCTGATTGACAGGTTTCTTGAAAACGCCATCGAGGCCGAGGCTGACGCCATCTGTGACGGCACCGATGCCTTCGTGCCTGCCGTAATGGAGCACATTGAGCTTGCCGGGGTGCATTCGGGCGATTCGGCATGCGTTATACCACCGGTTAACATATCCGAAAAACACGTGCAGCGTATAGAGGAATACACCCGCAAGATAGCCATCGAACTGAACGTTGTAGGGCTCATGAATATGCAGTATGCCATTTCAGGGGACGATGTGTACGTACTTGAAGCAAATCCAAGGGCCTCACGGACGGTTCCGCTGGTGTCAAAGGTGTGCAACATCTCCATGGCGAAGCTGGCCACCCGTGTTATGCTGGGTGAAAAACTTGAAGACCTGAAACTGAAACGGCGTCCCATCAGCCATTTCGGTGTGAAGGAATCGGTGTTTCCATTCAACATGTTCCCGGAGGTTGATCCAGTTCTTGGACCGGAGATGCGTTCAACAGGGGAAGTGCTGGGACTGGCCGACAACTTCGGCCTGGCATTCTACAAGTCACAACGGGCGGCAAACCAGGTGCTGCCAATGGAAGGAATGGCCCTGATAACCGTCAACCGTAAAGACAGGGCACAGGCCCTTGAGGTGGCACGGGGCATGAAAAACCTTGGATTCTCCATCATGGCCACCGAGGGCACCGCCCGTTTTCTTGATGAAAACGGCATCAGTAATGAACCGGTGCTGAAGCTCTACCAGGGACGGCCCAATATCATAGACCGCATTAAAAACGGGGACATACAGGTGATCATCAATTCTCCCAACGGCTGGCAGAGTGAGCATGATGATTCATACATCCGCAAGTCGGCCATAGGAAACCGAATCCCCTACATCACCACCATGGCTGCCGCCATGGCCACGGTAAAGGGCATAGAGGCAAAGAAAAAGGGGCAATTGCAGGTGAAATCCATACAGGAATATCACGGGGAAATTTGATTTAATTCTCTATATTCATCAGCACTTTCACAGTTGTTTCAGGATTACAGCAAATGTCTATATTTCCGTTGTATTGTTTCGCGTAAGCTTTTACAAGAGTGAGTCCAAATCCATATGACTGCTCATCTATGATACTGGCGGGAATTCTACCGCCAGTATCAGAAACCTTTATTTCCATGATATTATTTTCACAGCGTGAAACAGTCACCATTATTCTTCCCGACTTCATGTCGATAAATGCATACTTGTAGCAATTATTAATAAGTTCATTCACGATTATCCCCACGGGAAATGACTGCCTTGAGGAAATGGTTATGTCTTCAATTTTCGTTTCTATATCAATGGGTATTGAGGTGGTCTGGGCAGTTTGGGCCGATTCGATAATACCCGGTAGAAATGATAAAAGACTGATATGCTGCACGTCATCCCGGCGGTAGAGGCTGTTATAGATATCACCCATCAGGATAATCCTGTTTCTTGCTTCATCAAGTGAAGATCTCACCTCATGGTTAGCAGATCGCATGGACTGCATTGTGAGAAGGCTGCTTACGGTGGTCATATCGTTCTTGATACGATGGTGCACCTCCTTCAGGAGTAGTTCCCTGTCATCAAGAAGCGACCTGATTTCCTGCTCCAGCATCTTGCGCTCAGTAATATCGCTGAAAACGGAAATAATGGCAGGAACACCTTCAAATTCAATCTTACCTGCCGATATAAGCACAATTCGTTCATCGCCGGCACTTGTCTTCAGGCAAGACTCCCTTGCGAAAACCGTTCCATGTGTTCTTATCTTTGCAACAAACCTATCCCTCTCAGCTGGATTACTCCAGAACAATAACACGGACTGTCCAATCACTTCGTCAGGTGAAACATCAAAGAAGCTTGACGCAAACTCGTTGGCATAGAGTATACTATTATCTTCAATAGAAGTTACTACAACCGGGAAGAGTGAACTCTCCATGAGCACCCGGTACTTTCGTTCACTCTGTACAAGCTGTTCGCGCGCTTTTACCCTCTCGGTGATATCACGGGTGATACCATGTATCCCGGTCACATTGCCATTCTCGTCTCTCTGAAATGACATGGATATTTCAATTGGCACCAGGCTGCCATCGGCGCGGTAATGCTCAACCTCTACGGTACGATACCTTCTTTTATCACAGTCAGGATCTTTTTCACATTCCAGTTCTTCTTCAAGTAGTGAAGCAAGCTTGTTCATGGATTCTTCGGGAAACTTGTCTTCCATTGTCCGCCTCATGTGAACGTCAACCGGCTCACCCATAAGACGTTCAACAGAAGGGCTCACGTAGGTGGTCTGTAAATTCATGTCCGTAGTCCACAGTATATCTGAAGAGTTTTCCGCGATCATGCGGTAGCGCTCTTCGCTTTTACGGAGTTCATCTTCCAGCTGTTTCTTTTCTGTGATGTTCTGACCTACACAAAGTATGCTTGCCAGTGTACCCTTGTCATCAAATACCGGGCGATTGGACCATCGTATCCATACCCTTTCGCCGCTGGCCTTCATATTCTCATTTTCATTACTCCTGAACAGTTCAGGGTTGCGTGTAAGTTCTTTTATCATCTCCGCGAGATCTCTCCCGGAAGACTCCGTTTGCGGAACAATTGTACCTACAACGTTTCTTCCCACCAATTCATCTGGTTCATAGCCAAAAAATGATTCCGCGAATTCATTACAGAATAATATATTTCCATCCGCGTCAAGGCGTAATAGTATGCTGCCCGACTCCTGCACCAGTTCGCGATACCGCCGCTCATTTTCAGCCTGCCGCTGTCTTGCCTCCTGCCGGTCAATGGCCAGGCCTACCATCTGGGCATATGCTTCCACCATGTTGCTGTTTTTCAGAGTTTCTCCCGTACCCATAAGAATTATGAAAATACCCAGCATTTCCTCGTCATTCATTATTTTGACAACTGCTACCTGGCCCAGATCAAATGTTTTTTCAAGTGTCTTTACCAGTGCCGCCGGAAGGGCTGTGGTGGAAATGTCCCGTATGCTGTTAAAAACAGTTGTTGTACTCTTTCTGATCATTTCTGCCCGGGCAGGATCATGTCTCCATTTTTTACCTTTAATCTGGAATCCCAGCAGTTCAGAAGCTTTTATCACGTTATTTCGCACACCCGATACTGCCACTGTGGTGAAATCCAGCCCGTTATCATCAAGCAGATTGAATGTCAAATACCTGGCACCCGATATTACAAGCAAATCATCAGTAATTCTCTGGTAATCTATTGCGTTATCCCTCAACCTGAGAAAATCATGCGACGCTTGCGCCAAAATTGTCCTGATGGTTACATCATAAAATATTGTTGTGAAAAAGTATTTTTCAGGAGAATAGACTTTTACCCTGTAATACCTGCCCAACCGTTTTGAATACTGTTCAAACTCCCGTTTACCACCATGTAACGCTATATCACCATATATGGATATCCAGTCGAATTCATCATTATTTATACCGGGCAACACGCCTGTTACCTTTTTGTTTAGTATGTTGTCACCCTTAAGCCCTGTCATTCGTTCAAACTCACGGTTCACGTCGATAAACTGGTAATCAACAGGTTTACCATCATCATCAAGAATGATTCGGTGCAGGGCATACCCAATAGCCGCATGCTCAATAACCTCTTTGTAAAAACTGTCTTTCATTTCTGTTCCTGTTATAATAATTAAGTCCAGTGCACATGAATTGATGGAGATTGTCTACAATTTAAATACATCAGTGTTATTCTGTAAAAAACTTTCTTCACCCGCTTATTTTCTGCATTGTAACAATAGTTGGTAGCCACGTAGTTGTCAAAGGTTTTCACTGTCCGGTTCTCTTCGTCCCGGTGCAGGGTGCGCCAGGTGTTCTCTTCTTCGATATAACCGACGGTCATGTTAACGCTGGCATCATACCGCAAGCTATTTTTAACTTGACCATTTTCTACAGTTGAAATATTTTTATATAACATATGGAATTACAGCTCTTTTCCGGGTATAGTGATACAAGTATTACTACTTCTCTTAACCAGGAGCAATACAATGAAAAATGAAATAATATTTTACATAGAAGAATCCATGGAAAATGGTTTCGAGGCAAAAGCACTGGGACACTCAATCTTTACCGAAGGGGATACCATTGATGAACTGAAAGAGAACATAAGGGATGCAATCCGATGCCACTTCGATGAACCTGACATGCCACAAGTTATCAAGTTACATTTCGTCAGAGAAGAAGCCATAGCATTATGAAACTGTTGTAAATCCTCTACAACAAAAAAGGAAGAGGCTCTTGACCTCTTCCTTATAGCACTAACGTACGCCCGGCAGGATTCGAACCTGCGACCTGCGGATTCGAAGTCCGACGCTCTATCCAGCTGAGCTACGGGCGCGTATGCAGGTATCCCGCTT
>CAZAOK010000130.1:0-8970 GCA_964486725.1 uncultured Leptospiraceae bacterium | reverse complement strand
CCCCCACCCCGGCCCTCCCCCATCAAGGGGGAGGGAGTAGCCAAATCAGATAATGGGTCACATGAATGTTACCCGGAATTTAAATCACTCCCTTTAATAATGATATAATCGCAGTGCTAAAAAATTAATTGATTTATTGTTTCCGCATTGAATGATAGGCTTGATGAAAATATGTCCAGTAGCAGTGATCACGATCTTTTGGGTTACATATAAAATTCACGAGGATTAAAACATGACTCAAAGTGACATACAAGAAAAAAGACGCCGGCAGATTATGGATGCACTGACCAGGTGCTTATTAAAAAAACCGTTTAACCAGACCTCGATTAAAGATATTGCTGCTGCTGCCAAAATCAATCACGGCATGCTTCATTACTATTATAAAAATAAAGAAGACATACTTCTCAACTATATCGAATATGTGATCGAACACTACAAGACTACTTTTGAAAAATGGATGCTTTCAAAATCACCTGAATTTGAGAACCCGGAGGATATGCTGCGCGCCTGCCTTGATTTTGTCTATCATCGCATTACTTCAAACCGTGATCTTTCAAAGATATTTATCGAATTCCAAGAACTGGCGATGTATAACCCCAAAATAAAAAAGAAACTAAGAAAAGCCTATTCCGAGTGGATCGAAACGGTTCAAATAATTCTTACCAAAACCAGCAAGGATGAAGCATCAGCACCGCTCATCAGCGTAGCACTGGTAGCATTTTCAGAAGGGATTTCCCTCATTTCCTTAATCCTTGATAAAGATGATATCGAAATAGAAAGGCTGTTCAGGGAGTTCCAGGAACAATTTATGCAATTTTTTATGAAGAACATAACTCGATAGTATTTGCTGCTTTAGCAATCTTCTCTCGAGATCTTTCACTTTATATTTTTTCGTAAAACCTTCCCGCAGTCCTTCTTTATGCTCATACATTCTTTTAACCAGGTTACTGGTAACTCCGATGTACATCGTACCTTTTTTTTCTGCTGGCTAAGATATTTACATAATACTGCATACTGTTTACTCCTGGATTCCCGCTTTCGCGGGAATGACATTGTTGGTCCATCGGGAATGACATTTTTAAATTCATGAAACCGCTTCAAAGATTATTGTTATAAAGATTATTTTCAATTCCCAAGAATCCGGAAAGACCCAAAAATGAAATTATCAGCCGGGTGGAAGCCCGGCTTTTGGTTTAACATAAAAAAGGACACAACCTTGCTTATATTGATAAAAGGGGAGATACAGGATTTAAAATAAAGAAATGTTCGCGCACAGGGGCCTGCCACATTAGATGATTTTTTCTGCGGTAACCGGTCTGCCAGGCTCGATATCACCTTCGTTTAACAGCTTTTCAGATATTATTATGGTATCAATATTTTTATCATGAGGCGCAAGGGCCACTGTTTTTACTGACAAGAGGCCTCCCAGCCACCAGCGGGCATCAGCTATGTAAATTATATCCCCTTCTTTTGCCTTGAGTTTATCCATTGCTTCTGTACTTAATTGCACACCTTCTATGTTTTGCAGCGTTACTGTTCCCTTGATCTTTTTACCGGGTTCAGCATCATTTGGCTCTGTGCCGTTTTTGAAATAACGTTTCGCGTCAGCTATGGTGTTTATTACAAGCCCGGTTATTTCTGAATCTTTTTTGGGTTTTGTAAAAAAGGACACAGAAATGCCGATGGTCATACAAACAATGAATCCGTAGAGCGCGCGCATGAAGTTGTATCCTTCCATTGCTACCCCGTGGTCAAAGGGACTTATGAGCGCGGGAAAAAGGAAAGAAAGAACAATCATAAAACTTCCGCCAGCCAGGGTGCTGAGAGCCGCTGTAGTGGTAAACCTTTTCCAGAAAGCAGCCAGCAAAATGGTGACAATCATTGGGGGGGTAACCGCTGCAGTGAAAGCGCCATGCGCGGTATAAATTGATTTAAAAGACTGGTATACGGGCACCAGAAGAAGGCCGAGAGCTGCCGCTATAATCGCTGCGATTTTAGCCCATTTTAAATAGTAGGTGTCGTCCCTGTTTGGAGATGCTTCTTTGACTATGTCATTAACGGTAATCGCGGAAGCCGCATTAATTAATGTATCCACTGTTGACATTAAAGCAGCGGTTAGCGCGGCCATGAGAAAGCCGAATATTCCGGGAACAGCGATAATGTTTGCTACCTCCACAAAAATGCTTTTTGAGGTTACACCTGATGAGAGCAGTCCGGTTTCCACCATGGCCCTGCCGAGCCATCCCGCGTTTGAGACTGCAAACGCGGTCAACGGCATGAAAACCAGAACTACCATAAGTATGGCTTTTTTACCCTCTCTCGGGGATTTTACACTCATAAATCTCATGAGTACGCCCTGGTTCATAAAATAAAAAGCTATAGTTGAGCCGAAGGCATCCTGCCAGAAAATACCTACATGGCTGAAATTCGGGGGAGAATTAAAACCTGAAAAAGGAAGTTTAAATGTTGCCGGAAGAGCGTTCCAGAAAACGTCTAACCCTCCGAGTTTCGTAATGCCGAGATAGAATATGAAAAAACCGGCTATGAGTAGAATGCCGCTTTGTGCCAGGTCTGTCATTATAACAGATGTCTGTCCCCCCGCATGCATGTATACGGCACAAATAATTGATATAAAGACTGCAATGCTGAAGATGCCAATTTCAAAACCGGTAATATTTTTGATAACAGGTTTGATCATGGGCTCAAGGGCAACCCCTATCGTATAAAGGTTGATACCTACATAACCTATGAGATAAACAATGAGGATGAAAACACTGGCTATTCTCACCTGTTTGTTGAAACGTCGTTCAAAATATTCCGGTATTGACATTACCTTTGAAAAATATATTATCGGAAGCCATCCCAGGATGAAAAGAGGAACAATAAACCAGTCATTAAGATAGGACATTGTAGATGAAAAACCGTATTCATAAGCTACCGCGGAGTATTTTATAAAGCTGTATGAACCTACCACGGTGGCAATACAACTCATCGCGATGAGCCACCAGCTGAAACGTTGTCCACCAAAGAAAAAATCTTTTGTTGTTTTTACATACCTGCCAAACCATGTGCCGAAAGCGAGAATAAGAAAAAAATAAGCCAGGATAACAATGAGGTCAAGCAGTGTGCCCATATCACGCTCCGGAAACAAGAATCATTATGAGATGAAATAAGAAAAAGAGAATGAAACCAAGGATCAGAAAGACCACGGTTGACCGGTCAGATTTATTGGAAAGAGATATTGCCCTGACTTTTACAGCGAGGATTATTGCCCCGAAAAAAACAATTCCGCCAACAGCGTATTGATATACGAGGGGCATCCATATTGATTGGATCATATTTTTCCCTTACTTCGTTTTTTCAGCGGCTTCATAGTTGCGCATTACAATAACATACGCACACATTGTCTTTATTAAAGATCATATGTTTTTTTTGTCAAGTTTTCGTGAATGTCAATTTAAAAAGTTACCGTATGGTGCCCGTGCCCTGTCACGGCAGGGATAGAGCGGAAAGATGAATGGAATTATCATTAGATCTGCTCCAAATCCTTTTCATTATAAAGTAAATGATCAATATTTTAGTCATAGCTGAGTAGTTACCGTTATTCTTAATTTGATTGACTCCCGACACGAGCTGTATTATATTGTATTACACTTTACTGTTGGGATATTTACATGAGAGAAGTATTATCTATTAGCATTGACAAAACATTAAAGCAAAAAGTTGAAAAAGCTGCCGACATGCTTCATGTTTCTAAAAGTGAACTGGTTAAGAAAGCCATTGAAAAGTATATTGCACATGAAGAATTGAGAGAATTACGTTCTATTCTTGTCCCCCTTGGTGAAAAAGCCGGGTACTTCACTGATGAAGATATTTTTAATGATATTTCATGAGAATTATATTTGATACCAATGTAATTCTCTCTGCCCTTATTACCCAGGGGTTATCTACCCGCGTGTTAGATATCAGTATTGATAAGCATTCTCTCTTCATCTCTCAATTTATTATTGATGAAGTTGTTGATAAGTTAAAAAATAAATTTAAAACCAAATCGAAAGACATTACAAAAGTTAAAAGCTTTTTGTTGTCGACATTTACACTTATCAAGCCAAAAGGTGAGAAACCTGAAGCTTGTCGAGATATTGATGATAACAACATCTTGCATCTATCTGAATCAGTACATGCAGACCTTATTATAACAGGGGATAAAGACCTGTTAATTGTAAAATCTTTCAAGCAGACTGCTATAGTATCTCCAAGAATTTTTATGGAAAAGTATTATAAAGTCCATTAACTCATTATCGCCCGCTTCGTTCCTCGGCGGTTTCTTTGTCTTCGGTAGACCAGGTCTTTTCACATTTGACAGTATATGTTTAAAACTTTTCATTGTATTCAGGGAGAAAATTTTTTCTTTATCGCCTTAGCCACAGGAGTGGGAATGATCTTCATCGCGTTCAGTACATGAGGCAATGCCTTCAATTTCAAGCCCTCATATTCACCTGGCACGATAGCATCGATTAAATACGGTCCGGGCTCGTTCAACCCAATTCTTAAAGCGTCAATAAACCCTTCGGCTGTTCGCACCGCCTGTGCCGGCATTCCCATGCCCCTGGCAATTGAAACAAAATCAATTTCTGGTTGAGACAGGTCAAGCTGTGATTTTGCTTTTTGCCCGGCTTTCTGTGCACCGACCCTTTCCAGCTCGATATTGAGAATCGCGTAGGATCGATTGTTAAAAACAACAATCGTAATATCCAGATCCTCTCTGGCAATCGTCCACAGTGATTGAATGGTATACATGGCTGACCCATCGCCAACCAGGGCGATTACCGGGCGATTTTGATCGGCAATGGCGGCCCCAAGGGCCAGCGGCAATCCCTGGCCGATTGCCCCGCCTGTGAGGGTGAGCAAATCGTGCCGTGGCGCGCCGCTGGTGAAGGCAGGCAGCTGTACTCCCGAGGTTTGTGCCTCGTCGGAGATAATGGCATTTTCCGGCAACAGTGCACCTATTGCCTGGCATACTTTGGACGCGTTAAGCTTACCCGCGGGCAATGGGGGTCTTTCAGCTGGCTGCAGCTTCGGTTCAGTCTCTTCGGCATCGACGGCTGATACCAGTGCTTTCAGGCTTCCCAGGGCATCCTGATCGGGCTTGACCAGGTTGTGAACGGTACATGAACCAGGCACGAGATAACTTTTCTTTCCAGGATACGCGAAGAAGGAAACGGGTTCCTTCGAATCGACTATGATAAGATGTGTAAAGCCTCTCAGTTGAACAGATGCCATCTCTGCCAGATATGCAATTCTCTCTACATACGGCAGACCCGCCCCCCGTTCCATTCGTGCGGGAAACACCTCTGCAAAGAGCTTTGCTCCCGTTTTTTCTGCTATTCTGGACGCGGCAAGAAGAGCCTCTTCTCGCAAAACTCTCCTTCCCAACAGCAGGGCTGTCTTCTTTCCTTTCTGCTTCAACACATCTGCAATTTGACTTATAACCGTATCGGATGCATTTTTTGGAGCAGCGGCCGGCATAGCCTCTGCCGGTTTCACTCCTTTCCTCCAGGAAACATCAGCAGGAAGAATCAGGGTTGATATCTGCGCGGGGGGGCCCTGGGCTTTTGCAACCGCCTCGGCTGCATCGGCCGCCAGCTGCTCTGTAGAGTGACAGGTGCGTATCCACCCGGAGAAATTGCGGGCTATCGTTTCGATGTCCGACTCTAAGGGCGCATCGTATTGCTTATGGCAGGTTGCATGGTCGCCAATAATATTCACCAGGGGGGTTCCCGCCTTTCGGGCATTGTGCAGGTTCGCCAGCCCGTTGCCCAAACCGCACCCTAAATGCAACAGGGTCGCCGCGGGTTTACCGGCCATTCGCGCGTATCCGTCAGCGGCTCCTGTAGCTACCCCTTCAAACAACGTCAATACGGCCCTCATGTCGGTACTGTCCAGGGCAGCCACAAAGTGCATCTCAGATGTTCCCGGATTTGTAAAACAGGTGTCTATTCCGGAATTGATCAGTGTTTTCATCAATGTTTTCGCGCCGTTTCTCATTGGCGTACCTTCCTTGTCATCAGCGAATTCTTTTGACATAGCTGGCATCCAGTTTATGGATGGCATCACAGCCGATCAACTGCATCACCCGCACCATTTCTTCCTGTAGAATGTTAATTGAACGGGCCACTCCTTTTTCTCCACCGGCGGCAAGCCCGTACAAATAGGGGCGCCCAATCATACAGCCCTTTGCCCCCAGCGCCATGGCCTTAATCACGTCAGATCCTCGCCGTATCCCGCCATCAATGTAGACTTCAAGTTTCTTTCCTACCGCAGAAACGGCCTCGGGCAGCAGTTCAAACGCGGGAGGAGCGCCGTCCAGCTGCCGTCCCCCGTGATTGGACAGCACAATACCGGTGGCTCCAATCTCAAGGGCTTTTCTGCAATCTTCTATACACTGAATACCCTTTAATAGAAAGGGGCCGTCCCAGGCATCTCTTATTTTCCTGGCATCCTCCCAGGTCACAGAGGCATCGAATTGTTCATTTACCCTGTCGATTGTTTTTTGAGCATCCCCGCCATGGGGCAGATGATCAACCATGCTTGCCATCAGGATCTTTTTAGATGTTATATACCTGAAAACCCACCTGAGATTTGTGAACCCGCTCAAAGCAGTTTTGATAGTCATTTCAAGAGGTCTGCCGTGCCCATTACGCAAATCCCGCTCCCTCTTTCCGAGAGTAGCACAATCAGCGGCAAGAATTATCCCGTTGTATCCCGTCTTTTTACACCGTTCTATAAAATCATAAACAAGGTCACGGTTTTGCCAGACGTAAATCTGGAAGAAATTAGACCCGCCGGTTATCTTTGCGATATCTTCAATGGACACGGTCCCTACCGTAGACAACGCATAGGGAATACCGGCATTTTTCGCAGCATGCGTAACTGCAGTTTCTCCCTTATAGTGGAAGAGCCGTGACATACCCGTGGGGGCAAGGAATAAGGGCATGGTGTACTTCTTGCCCAGCATGGTGGTTGTGAGATCGATATTTTTTACGTTTTTCAAAACCCGCGGTACAAATTCATAATCCAAAAAAGAGGCTCGATTTCGCGCCATGGTTATTTCATCTTCGGCGCCTCCTTCGATATAATCATAGATCACCCCCGGTATGGATTTTTTTGCCAACCTGTGTAACTCTTCGATTGAATTGCATCGGTTAACGTTTCCCATTTGCCCCCCTGGCTGGTTATAAGAATAGTATTATATGAGGATTATCGTCTTATGAAAACTGATCTCATGTGTTTGAGGCCAGTACATGTATGATTATACTGACATATCAGTCAGTTTTAATAATAAATTATACATATTATTAACCATGGTCAAACTCTTTTTATATTGAAATTTGTTTTCATCATGGAGCCCGGCTTTCTATTTATAAACATTTTTTGTACCAACATATCGAAGTTCCCTCTCCCCCATTCAAGGGGGAGATGTCCCGATGCAATCGGGACAGAGGGGGTTCGTTCAGTTCGATTGACAGTTTCACCTGTGCTCCCTGGTTTCCTGTTATCTGTGAAAAAACTGTCATCAGTAATGTACTCCCTGCTGTTTTGATAACAGTTTCTTCCTTTAGTAAGCAGGGGGACAGGTATCTTTCATCCGGGCCGATGCAACCTGGTTTTTCATGGAATTTGCTGGTGGTATTTGTCAGAACGAAATCCCCGACGCGCTGCGTCGCCCCCTTTACTAAAGGGGGCTTGCCAGGAGTCGGTTGTCTCGGCTCCGCTCGACAACCGGGCTGTTGCTTTATCATGACTCTGCTAACCCTGTCATCCCGGCCGAAGTGCCGGGATCTCATACATTCCAGCATATTCTTACTAACCCCGTAACCCGTCATCCGTAACCTGTCACTGCCTCTCCTCCCGCCACCCCGGGGAATAATCGTTGACAATCGCCAGAAGTGTAACTATATTGCAACTACGCGAGTGGAGGTAGCAACAATGCCAAGTTTAACTATAAGAAATATACCAGAAAATGTTATGAAGAAGATCCGGATGCGCTCAGAAATAGAAAAGCGAAGTTTAAACAGTGAAATATTGTTAATTATTGAAAATGGTCTTGAGCAGAGAACCATGTCAAGATCGAAAAAACCAGTTAGCAGGGAAACTCGAACCAGGTTATGGAAACGAATATCCGGGAAATGGGAAGATGACAGAAAAACAGAAGAAATAATTGATGACATCTATAAATCCAGGTCGAAGGGGCGGGATTTTTCATTATGATCATGCTTGATACAGATACTTGCATTGAAGTGCTTCGTGGTAATAAGAAAGTCATTAATAAAAGTAATCAATATGATGGTGCTATTTCAGTTTCATTTATGACGGTTGGAGAATTGTTTTATGGAGCTTCGAATTCAAGCAAACCTGATGCGAACAATTCACTGGTGGAAGAATTTCTACTGACAGTTGAAACAATTGAATCAGATTTCAATATCATGAAACGATTCGGAGTGATTAAATCTGACCTGAAAACGGGAAACATGATACTTCCAGATGCTGATATTATTATTGCCGCCAGTGTTTTGGAGCATTGTGATATGCTGGTAACCGGGAATACGCGGCATTTCCAAAGGATTGATGGCCTTCATGTTGAGAACTGGATACGGTGAGGTATCAATGTCTTTGTACCAACATGTCGGCGCTTCCTCTCCCCCATTCAAGGGGGAGATGTCCCGATGCAATCGGGACAGAGGGGGTTCGTTCAGTTCGATTGACAGTTTCACCTGTGCTCCCTGGTTTCCTGTTATCTGTGAAAAAACTGTCATCAGTAATGTACTCCCTGCTGTTTTGATAACAGTTTCTTCCTTTAGTAAGCAGGGGGACAGGTATCTTTCATCCGGGCCGATGCAACCTGGTTTTTCATGGAAATAGCTGGTTGCATTTGTCAGAGCGAAATCCCCGACGCGCTGCGTCGCCCCC
>CAZAOK010000129.1:0-9069 GCA_964486725.1 uncultured Leptospiraceae bacterium | reverse complement strand
TCTCTGCCCTGGTGGGGCGTGAAGAACTCAAGACCTATGCCGCCAAGGTGTTCTACACCGGAAGCTACTGGTTTTCAGCAGTACCCATGGCTGCGGCAATGGCCTGCATGAAAGAACTGAAGAAGATCAACGCCCCGAAGGTGATGATAAAGCAGGGAAAAAAGCTGTGGGACGGTATCGCGAAGATGGCAGAAGGGTATGGCTACCATATGAAGGTAAGCGGCATAGAATCAATGCCCACCCTGCGCATCACCAACGATCCGAGCATGATGCTGCACCAGGACTGGTGCGCCGAGGCCACGCGGAGGGGTGCCTTCTTCACGTCCCATCATAACTGGTTTATCTCGGCGGCGCATACCGATGCAGACATCAAAAAAACACTGGATATCGCTGATGAGGCGTTCAAGGCGGTAAAGAAAAAATACGGTGACGAGTATTAATCTGTTTTGACTTTTATGGTCATATGACCATATGGTTGAAATGTTATATTACATAGAGGAGGATACCTATGGCGCTTACCGAACAGGAAATACAGGAATTCAATAAAAAGGCGTGCCAGCTGCGCAAGGACACCATTGATACAGTGTACTGGGCAGGAGGGGGCCATGTGGGCGGATCACTCAGCATGATGGAGATCATGGTGCTGATGTACTATAAATACCTGAACATTGATCCGTCTAACCCACAGTGGGATGACCGTGACCGTTTCGTAATGAGCAAGGGACACGCGGGAGTGGGGTATGCCCCGGTGCTTGCCGACAAGGGATATTTCCCTTTTGATATGCTAAAGGAATTCAACCATACACATTCCAAGCTTGGAATGCATCTTGATGGAAACAAGGTTCCAGGTGTTGACGTATCAACCGGTTCACTGGGACACGGCCTGCCAATAGCACTGGGGCTGGCCCTGGGTGCCAGGCTTCAGGGAAAGAAGTGGCTTACCTACTGCCTGCTTGGTGACGGTGAGTGCGACGAGGGGTCGGTATGGGAGGCAGCCATGGCTGCCAGCCATTACGGGGTGACCAACATGATCACCATCGTTGACCGCAACCGCATGATGATCGACGGGCCAACCGAAGATGTGATGAAACTTGAGCCATTCGTGGACAAGTGGAAGGCGTTCGGTTTTATAGTAAAAGAGGTGGACGGGCATGACTTTAACCAGCTTGCAGACGCCATCGACTTTGCCATAGCCGAAGAGAGCGGCCCAGTGGTAATCATCGCCAATACAGTGAAGGGGAAATGTGTTGGTTTCATGGAAGACAATTACCAGTGGCATTATGGCGGTCTTGATTCGGAGAAAGTGGCTGAGTGCAAGGAATGCATCGATAATTATTACTGCGAGATATAAAAAGTTGGGAAAGGAGGAATATAATGGCTGCAGATGGATTAACATATACCATTGAAGATACCGCCAACATGTCAACGGCGGAGATCTACGGCAAGGTGCTTATCGAACTTGCCGAAAAGAATAACGATATAGTAGGACTGTCGGCAGACCTTGCCAAGTCAACAAAGATAGGCCAGCTGGCAGCAAAACACCCGGATCGTTTTTTCAACGTGGGTATAGCCGAGCAGAACATGTTCGGTATGGCAGCGGGTATGGCAAAATCCGGCCTCACACCTTTCGTATCAACATTTGCCGTGTTTGCCGCAATGCGGGCGGCAGAACAGGTGCGAACCGACATCGCCTACCAGAACCTGAACGTGAAGATAATCGCCACCCACGCGGGCACATCATTCGGCCAGGCGGGCACCACCCATCACTGTACAGAAGACCTGGCCATCATGCGTTCGTTTGCCAACATGACGGTTATCGCCCCTGCTGACGGCATCGAGACCGCCAACGCGGTGCAGGCTGCCTACAATCATAAGGGCCCCGTGTACATTCGCATAAACCGGGGTTTTGACAAGCAGCTGTATGATAAGAGCGATTACGGTTTTGAGATCGGCAAGGCGGTAGAGCTTCATCCCGGCACCGACATTACCGTTATCGCCTGCGGGGTCGCCGCCTATAACGCCGCGGATGCCGCCAGCATACTCGAGAAAGAAGACGGTCTCAGCGTTCGTGTAATCAACATGCATACCATCAAACCCATCGATAAAGAAGCCATCATGAAAGCCGTACAGGAAACCCGCAGAATAGTTACCTTCGAAGATCACAACGTTCTTGGCGGTCTTGGCAGCGCGGTAGCCGAGGTTATCGTTGAAAGCGGCAAGGGGTGCGCCTTTGAGAAGGTGGGTATACCCGATGAATACGCCATCATAGGGCTCCCTGAAGACCTGCAGAATCATTATGGTTTTGACACCAACGGGATTCTTGCCAAGGTTCGCGAGATCATGGGCAAAGACTTTGAAGAAGACGAAGACTGGGAAGACGAGGTGTAGCCTATGGCAACACAGAACGAACTTTTCGCGTCACGAATATTTTTACAGGCGGCATTACCATTGACGAAGGTAATTCTGCAGGAACGTCCCGAGATGGCAAAGAAATACCAGGGAGTATCCGGCACCGCGCAATTTGTCGCAAAAGACGAGGCGGGGGACGTGGGTGGTTTCATGAGACTCACCGATGGCGACCTCGAAGTAAAACCGGGCATTTTAGATGATCCTGATATCACCTTCTCCTTTCCAAGCGTGGGTAAGATGAACGCCTTCTTTGCCGGAAAACCGGCCCTGCCGAAGATCAGCGGGATATTCTCAAACTTCGGCCTGTTCACGAAGGTGATCAAGCTAATGCTTGCCCTGAAGATAATCGGCCGCACAACCCCGCCAAAAAAGGATGAAGATAAGGAGCTCATGGTTCGCATGATGCTCTACCTTCTGCCGCTGGGAATCAGCCAGCTGAATAAGGCGGGTCACCCCGAAGTAAACGCTTTTACGCAGAAAAGTCCAGACAGGGTGTTCGCCTGGTCGGTGAACGGAACGGATATCGCCTCATATCTTCGCGTGAAAGCGGGAAAAACCAAGGCGGGAAGGGGACATTATACCCGTTCTAAACCCTTTGTTGAAATGAAATTTGACAGTATCGATGGCGCGCTTGGCATATTATTACAGACAACCGACATGATGGAAGCATCACTGAACCAGGTGCTGGTGATCGAGGGATCACCGGAATACGGCAAAGAGATCGGTTCCCTCATGAACATGGTTGGCGACCTGGCATCATGATAGATGTATTGCACTGTCTAACCTCCAATGGCTGCGGCACACCACCGCAGCCTGCTTTTTATTCATCCCCTGACTCTTCCCCCTTGAAAAGGGGGAGGCCGGGAGGGGGTTCTCATATCAATAGCTATTTTATAAAATATTTATTTCAGCAGGAGGGTGTATGAAACCGCGATCATTGAGTCATGTGGGCCTCACCGTTGTTGATTTCGAGAAAGCCGTAAAGTGGTACTGGGAGATGTTCAGGTTTCCGCTTATCGCGGAAGAGGAAATGAATGAAAAAGAAGTAGAAGAGCTGTACAGCCTGTATAACCTTAAAAATACGAAAAGAAAGCTGGGTTTTCTCAGGGCTCCCAAGGGTGGTGTTATTGAGATTTTCCAATTTACACCGGCATTACCACCTGAAAAGGTATGCTGGAACAGGATTGGCCCCAATCACCTGACAATAGACGTGCGAAATGTGAAGAAATGGTATAAGAAGCTGAGCGAGAAAGGGGTGAAATTCCTGTGTGATGTCCAGAAATCAAATGGTGCAGACTGGGTGTTCCTTGAAGATCCGGATGGCAACATGATAGAACTGATAGACCTGAAATTCAACTATTACGCCATAAGATACCTCGGAGGAATAGCTGCTCCAATCATCAGGAGACTGCAATTCATGCATTACTATAAGTAACGGATTCACCACAGGGGCAAAGAGATACAGAGAAAAGTTTAGTTAATTTTACCGCAAAGGGGCTAAGGGCGCAGAGAATCGTAAAAAGGGAATAATATAGAACAAGGGGCTTAAGCCCCTTGTTCTTCATGATAATCAACTCTTTGCGACCTTAGCGAACTTCACGTCTTCGCGGTGATCCCTGAAGAGCATAACTCTGTACCTCTGTGCCCCTGTGGTTGCCGTCTAAACAGCACTTTCCTTCCTTGAGTACATCCATACCGCGATGTAGGCCGTTAACGGGATAGAAAGAAACATCCCCAGGCTGCCAACTACCGACTTGACGATCTCGCTTAAGATGGGATTATAGTTGAAGATCATCCAAACCGGCATACCCGGATCAAAGCGCATGGAGATGAGAAGAATAAGGGAAAGTGAACTCCCCACATAGGCCAAAATGAGGGTGTTTACCATGGAGCCCAGTATGTCGGTGCCGATGTTTAGTACCGATTTGAAGGCGTCTTTTCTATCGATGTGGGGATTGGCAGAAAATATCTCCGCGGTTGAAGAAGATATGGATATACATACGTCCATAACGGCACCCAGGGCGGCAATTATCATGCTTGAGAGGGCAAGACCGCGCAGGTCGATGTTCACGTCAGAGGAATAGAATACCGTCAGCATCTCGTTGGTGACAAGTCCTGACAGGTGCATGCACTGCCCCAGGGCCATGGCTAAAAGAGCGGCGAATATAACCCCTCCCGTTGCCCCCAGGATAGCCGACAGAGTTTTCAAATGGAGTCCCGTGATGACCGGCAGGGTTATACATATTGAAATAATTGAGATGAGTACAGCAAGGGGCAGGGGAGGGTACCCCTTGAGTGTGAGTGGTATCAGTACAAAGAAAACAAGCATAATAGTAATAAAGAGGGCGGTGAGCGAGAATATGCCCTTTATCCTGCCGATTAAAATTACCGCGGCCGTCAGGATTATCATCATGAAAATGATCATACCTGTATTATCAACATCATACAACGATATATACTCAATGGTATCAACCGAACCCAGGGTTGAAATTCCGATGAATACAGTATCCCCCACTTGATAAAACATATCAGCGGGCATGTCGTTTTCACCGCTGAATGTGGCAACTTTAGTTTTACCGCTGAATGGACCTTCAAGTATTTTGAGATGTACCCGGGTTTCAATCAGGGGATAATTCTTGTCACCTGCTATCTTTTTAACTTCCATTTCAATGATTTTCGCACGGGTATACATGCGTTTATCATCAAATGATCCCTGCGAAAATACAGGTATTTGCTGTATTAGAAGGATCAAAATGACGATAATAATAGACAGAATGTACCTGTAACGTTTCACATGAGCCTCTATTATTTTTTGTGAATATATATGCAATTATGTTGATTGATACAGCAAACTATATTATACTTGGCTGTCAAGCGTTTCGTTGTATCAATGGTATGAATGATAATGATTTTTAAAGAGTGAGGTCTGTTAAAAATGCCGGCAAATGATTTCATTGTTGTTAAAAGTAAGATTTACATGGCAAAAATTAATGTTTCAGGTGTTGTTATTGCCTTCGTAAATCGAAAGGAAAAAAGAATAGCCGGTGTATACAGCCTGATTGCCTCGGGAAACGAGTTATTCAAGACATCCCTGGGCTCAAGGCCATTGGAACTGGTTGAAGAAATACGTATCAACGCGTCACAATACGATGTACAAAAAGAAATGCAGGATCGAATATATGTATTTTTCATACAGAGGGTTCGCAATGACACAATAACCGAGTTTCTCCGTTATGTCGACCAGGAGAACGAGATTGCTGCTGAGAATTCATTTAAAAGAATTATGAAATCGGCATTGTCCATGGATAATATGGATATGCAGGCGGAATTTGATGCTTTTTCATACGGTGAATACTCAGAGATTATGGTGGTTACTGAACTTGACAGGCTTTCATATACCCAGAAGAAAGAAATCGCGAAAAAATATACTGATGACAGTGATGAAACCGCTGATGAAATTGTAAAGAAAAACATTGAAGACGTAACAGTGGTGAAGTTTGTGATAAGAAGCAGGGGACAGGTTCCGGGAATTGGACTGCTGGTCTTCAGTACAGTTTTAAACCGTATTTTATACATTGTGCTGAAAATAGGAACCCACCAGGAGATTGTTCATCTTACCGAAGTCAGATCTTTAGTTGATCTGTACAGGCTGGTGGGTTCTGACTATTCCAAAACAGGCGCGACCGACTCGGTAACCCAGACCATGGTGAAACAGTTGAAGGGAATGGATGCCGAACAGCTTGCCAATAGTATAAAGTCAGGCTCAACAGACGAGATAGCGGCCATGATACAGAATGCTGTCTCTTCGGTGAATCTTCCGGAGGCAAAAGTTGGTGTCACTCTGGCCACCATGAACTGTGTACGGCTTGACCTGATGATGACTCCCTCGGAATACGACACCTCAAAAAAAGTAGAAATAGAAGAAAGGGATGAGGACACGAAGGATCTTCGAAAACTTGTAAATGTTGATATTGTGCTTTCTCCCACTTCGGGCAAGAAAGTATCGCAGCTGCAGCAGGGCGATATTATTTACGTTCTGATAGAGACATCTACCCCGCATGGATATAATATTGCCAACGCCTTAAACCTGATTCACGAGGGGAAGAACACCCCCATAGAGTCAGAGGTGTATTCAGTAAGTTATAAAAAGGACGAAGGGTACAAGATATTCGTGCAGCTTACGGAAACTCTTTACGGCAAGTCAGTCGAAGAACAGGATGTTCGCGTGAAAAGCAAGATTATTGAGATCGAAGAAGATATCTCAAAGTCAAAGAACAGCCTGATGGTCGGTATAGGTGCCGGTGTTATCGTGCTTGCGATAATTCTTTATATCCTGCTGGGATAAGTTAGAGTTTCCCCTCCCTTTCCAGTTTTTCAATATCAGCAGGGGTAATTGGCCTGTCATTGCCAAGTATTTCGGCAGCCCGGTTTAACTTATCAACCATCTCCTTGTCATCTATGACTTTATCTTTCCGCTGATCAATATCCTCTTTACCCGTTGGCGGGATGTCCAGGTACAGTTTCGCGTTCACCTCTTGATTTTTATTGAAAGGACCTTTAAGTTGTATTATCACGTTGCATGTTGAAGGCGGCAGTAGTGACCTGTCCATGAATATGATCTGCTTTGTGCTGCCCCTTGGGGGGATGGTTGTAACTTCAAGTAGACTGGATGCGGCTATTTGCCGGTATTCCGGTGACCAGGAGCTGTCACATGGTTTCATCTCAAGTTCGGCGCTGTCAAAGGTAACCGGCTCATTGAAAATGTTCTTAATGGTAGCGGTAACCTCTATCCCCGCGTCGGTGATACGAGGAAACCTGTTATAGGTTACAGGCAAAACGGGATTGCCCATAAGGTTTGACAGGTAATGAATGTTCGGGAAAGAGATGGTTGTACGTCCTGTTGCTTCCTGTCCCTGCGCGTCAGTTACTTTTACCTTTACAAGAAAACTGGACTGCAGTGCAGTCTGTTCCCGTTTGGCATAATTGTGTTCAACATAGCCCGTGTCGGTGGTCATGTAATTGTTGTCACCGAAATCCCAGTCATAGGTACATTTTCCTGTAAGGCCTTTCTGGCTTGTTACTTCGAATTTGGCAGTTTCGGGCTCAAGATTATGCAGCCTGGCATCCAGAATTACTGTTGGTTTTCCCGGGCAATCCTGAACGGTAACTTCTACCTTTTCAAAGTCTATATGTTTACCCTCGTCCCTTACTACAACGTAAAAGGCACGCTTACCGGGTTTAGTATACCTGAGTATTGCCGGATTACCCAGCTCGTTTTGGATTCGGTATACCAGGTGTTCATCGGGACCGTTGGGGTTCTTGGCTATAACCGTTACCTTGAAGTCTTCATTGGTGCATACAGGGTCTTTCTCAACTATGACGTCCCTTATAAGGTTTGCCTCTTTGATCTCGTATGTGTTGATCTTTTCGGGGTCAAATTTCTGCTGTGGTTTGTCTTCTTTTCCCGCGGACATGAACTGAAAAATGTTAAGAAGCTGTGATTGCTTTTCCTGTTCACTTTCAGGCGATGTCCCACTGGACGATTTAGATGAATCACTTCCAGAAAAGACGAAAAGAAGACCTGCAATGACAATGACAAGCACTATTATGATCCAGTAATTTCTTATCATGTTCTAACTCCGAAATCGATGGTTTTATTTATTGTGTGAAGTATGATATACAATATTTTGAAAGACAATTAAAAATTTATTTCAAGTTGTTGTAATACGCAAGACCCTTCTAACAGAAGGGTCTTGCGTGCATATGTGCTTTACTAAACTATTCCACGTAAACATAGTAGCCGTCAGCGATAACCAGCGGGTCAACCTGTCCATAATAGGATGATGACTCGTTCTGAACACCGGGATTATTTCCTGCCGGATTGGTATAGTTGTATAGAAGCAGGTGGTCTGGCGCATTGGCAGTAGCACTGAGAGACCCAACATAATCTCTCCAGTAATCTGAGGTATCTGATGCCCGGTCAAAACCGAATGTATTTACCAGCTGATTGGCGATCTTTTCATCTGCACCGGTACCAAAAAGTCCTTCGATGTCAATAATGAAAGAGCCAAACCCGCCAGCTTCGTCGTTAACCATGGCTTTCGCGGATTCGTAAAGACTGTAGCAGCACTGTGTAACCAGGCTTGGGGAAATGGTTGCTACTTCCATTGTTTTGCCGGAAAAATAATTGGCATACCAGTTAGTGCCCGAACAGTGGTTTCCCCGTCCCTTGATCTTGTAGTCGACGTAATCCTGCTGGAACATGTCAACATAGGCGTTAACCCTGTAGTACCCTTCAAGGTATTCCATTACTTCAGCCGCATTATGCAGTGCCGCCCTGTATGCCGCCTCGTTGGCAGCGGTGGGCTTCAGAACCGCCCCGCCTGCAGCGTTAAAGCTCATGGTGTTGTTGTACGTGGTATCGATATCTTCTGTAAGAATGCCAGGGAGACCATTTGAGAGCCTGTCAGGGTTGAGCCGTTTTGGTGTAGTCTTGATAAACCATATCTTGTTGTACTCAATGGGTACTTCGCTTACATACATGGTGTTATGCCTGATGTTAAACCCATCGTCAACTGCCATACCGCTGTGGCTCCAGTAACAGCCGAGAATTGAAAGAAGATCCATTATAAACCCTTCACCCGTGGATAGGATCACATC
>CAZAOK010000128.1:0-9153 GCA_964486725.1 uncultured Leptospiraceae bacterium | reverse complement strand
TGCCACGGGATAAATGGTGAGTATATCATTCTCACCATCCCCGTCAGGAGAGAATAGCGATGGTTCATACTCTAAATCAACATCAGGGGGTGTGCTGTCCACGATGATTTTTTTATCAAAGGAGGATGGTTTATTTCCGCTTTCAAACTCCGCCATCAAGCTGTAATAGAACACACCGTCATCCAGTTTATCACCATCATCATCCCTGGCATCCCAGTTAACTGTATCCGGGAGCTGGTCTTTTCCCTGTATCTTTCGTACGGGTTTTTTATTTTTATCCGATATCGTGATTTCCCATTCCACAAGCCCTTTCTTGTCCGAAAGATCGGTGTTAAACACGATGGGCCTGTTTGATACGTACGAATAGTATTCCGCGGTTGTAGTAATATCTGCGACCTGGTATTTCCGGGTAAGTGATATTTCCTTCACCGTGGCTTTTGTGCTGTTTCCAGCCATATCCGTACAGGCAATGAAATAGGTATACAGCCCTTCAGGTACGTCCTGGCCGCTGTCATTTTTGCCATTCCATGTAACAGAACGTGGCACATCCTTTCCTTTCCAACTATATGATTTTACGATATTTCCCTTATCATCTTCAAATCCGGCTTTCCATTCATCATCAGGCTCGGTTGTAATATCCTGCCGTATCGTAAGCGTGTCTTTCCTGTTATCATCGTTAGGTGAGAAAAGGGTATATTCGGTAGACAGTTTCGCTTCCGGAGCAGTCTTATCTACATGTATCACACCGGTTTTCTCAGCTGAGATATTATCCCGCTCATCCCATACTATGAATGAATAAATATAAGATCCGTCAGGTAGAGGCTTGCTTTCCTGGTTCGTGCCGTCCCAGAAAAGCGTACCCGGAACCACCATTGATTCCTTCTTCGTCCATATCTTTTTGATGAAGCCAATGGGTGAAAGAGTTTCATCGATATCCCTTTCGGACACTCGATATTCCTTTACCACCTGGTCTTGTTCATTCTTGATCTGCATCTTCCATCCTTTAATCCGGCTCTGATCGTTCACGTCTAACTTGAAATAGACGAAATCCTTGTTCCCGTCATAGTTTGGCGAGATATATTTCTGGCTGGCCTCAATGGATGTAACAGGTGGTTCCCGGTCCAGTTTTCCGTATTCCCCACTGATTCCTGCGTAATGCACAAAATCTGTATCCTTGTAATGAACCAGCGAATAGCTGATCTCACCATCAAAGTCGCCATAGTGCATCTTGTAGCCTATTCCCATTGTCATGTCACCGTATTCGTACGACTGGGGATACATGCCTCCAATTCGAAGCACATACTTCTGCTGAAAAACAGATTCAAATCCAATTCTTACCGGCACTTCACTGAATTCATCAGTTACGCTCATGTCGTTAAAAAGACTTATCTTCATCTTATCAGAACTATAAAATGGCAGGTGATATCCAAGCGTCACCTGGTTAAGTTGAGACATGTCACTTTCGCTACCCATGGGGATACCGGTTAAAAGAGCAAACGCGAGGGATGGATTAAATATACCAAAGCCACTTCCCAGTTCCCTGCTATAACCGGTTGAATATATACTTCCAAGATTAAGACCACCAAAATGGGCGCTTTCACCCTGGCCTGTAGAATACAGCCCGTTAAAAGAAGCCCCGACAACAAGCTTTTCGGTAAACTCCTTGGCCCCCCCAAGGCCAAACATGTATCCACGTTCAATATTATAGCTGTCGGGTATATCCAGCATTCGGAAATATCCTCCCAGCACACCGTAGGATGTGGGAAAGGCCAGGGAAAAGCCGGGATTATGATACCTGAACGGGAGACTGCCATAATCAAGTCCGATGCCCAGCCTTTCAAGCCTGCCGATCGCTGCCGGATTGTAGGGGAATATATCAGCACCGGTGTCGGCCACACCAGCACCTCCCCGCCCCAGCATACGTGTTGATTCACCCAATAGCAGCAGGCTTGAACCACTGTCTGGTTCTGCCAGCGCCATGGAATGTATGGAAAAACATGATATCATTACCATAAGTAATATTATAATTAATCGTTTCATAATTAACATACCGTACCCGTGATTAAACATTCTTTATTTGAATTCAGAATAATTATACAAATTGTTATTTTTATTATACACTGACAATAGAACCCTAATGCAAGTTTTTTTTCATGGTTCGCATGACATATGAACGTCCCGGTTTTTTTTCATAGAATCGGAAAAAGTATATCTTTCAACTGTAAAGAATTCCACTCAGCAGTTGACTTTCATCTTACCATTACTTATTATACTGTATTATGAACAGCACAGTTAGAGGAGGAAATATATGGCAACGGGAACAAGCCTGCCTGTAAAAGGAAATATTGCACCGGAGTTCTGTCTACCGGACAAAGATAGAAACACCGTATGTCTCAAAGATCTACGATCCAAATGGGTTGTTCTTTATTTTTATCCAAAGGACAATACCAGCGGCTGCACAATTGAAGCTATCGACTTTACCAGGGAGCTTGATGATTTTAAATCATTGAATACGGTAATACTTGGTATAAGCCCCGATTCACCGGAAAGCCACTGCAGGTTTTACGATAAGCACAACCTCAAGGTAACCCTTCTTAGTGATACTGAAAAGGAAGTGCTGCAGCAATACGGGGCATGGGGTACAAAAAAAATGTACGGGAAGGAATACGAGGGAGTGATCAGAACCACCTGCCTGGTTGACCCTGAAGGGAAAATCGCAAAGGTGTGGAACAACGTAAAGGTGAATGGCCACGTTAACGAGGTAATGGACACGGTGAAATCATTACAGGGAGAATAAACAGGTAACCGGGTATTCTTGTTCCAGCATGAATTTTTTCACGGTATCATCAAGAATATCAGTATAGGATGACACTAACCTGGTGCATGCATACCCATCTCATGATCAAGTAGATATTTCTTTATTTCAGTTCCGGATGTATACATACCCATTGAACCATCACCCTTTACCACCCGGTGACAGGGTATAATAATCGGAAAGCGGTTTTTTGCCATGGTATTCCCGACGAAACGTGCTCCGCGGGGGATGCCGGAGAGTTCTGCCAGCTTACCATAAGATACCTTTTGACCCGCACCAATTGACCATAAATATTTATAGACTTTTTTTTCCCTGGCAGTGAATCCATCAAGATCAAGAGGAGGCACATCCGCAGAAGCCAGGGGATCATTGAAGTATGACGAAAAATAGTTCACCGCTTTTTCAAGGGGAGCAGTTATGGATAAGGTACAATGGGGACGAATCACATCAACCATGGTTGTCCTGTGTCCATATACCACGCACTTAAGACGTTCTTTATCAGCGACTAAATATAGTTCACCTCCATTAAAGTGAAATACTGTACTGTAAAGGCTGGTATTTGATCGAAGGATTATTTGCGCCTGCTTCTCATTCATCATCTATCCCCGGAAAAGTATTACTAAAATCGAAGTATTTTCAAAGAGGTTTCCCTGTCCTTTTTCAGCTGTGTCATTAAATCGTCAACAGAAGAAAATTTTATCTCATCCCTGATCCGCTTAACGAACCTGATAAATATGACCTGCTTATAAATATCCTGCGTAAAATCAAGTATATGCACTTCGATACTTCGTTCCAGATTTGAGAAGGTGGGATTGGTACCGATGTTTAACATCCCGTCATGGGTTTGCCCCCCCTCCATATCCACCTTCACCGCGTATACCCCGT
This sequence comes from uncultured Leptospiraceae bacterium, assembly GCA_964486725.1. Taxonomy (GTDB): domain Bacteria; phylum Spirochaetota; class UBA4802; order UBA4802; family UB4802; genus M55B154. The sequence goes on along the minus strand of CAZAOK010000128.1, from coordinate 5,453 downwards.
CCCGGGGAATTACTTTATCCTCATCATCGGGAACAATATTAGCAGTTGGAAAACCAATGGTTCTACCCCTCCCCACCCCTTCTACCACCATACCCGAAACAGAATACTCACGTCCCAGAAGCCGGTTGGCCTCTTCAACATTACCATCTTCAATTTCTGTTCTGATCCATGATGACGACACAGGCTTTGATCCCATATCCATGGGATCAACCCTGGTCACGTCAAACCCCTCGCGCTGTGACGCCTGCGTCAGAAACTCAAAATTTCCCTCACGGTTATGGCCAAAGGCGTGATCATACCCGATTACTATATGTGATTTTCCAAAATTGTAAAAAACAATATTATGAAGAAAGTCATGCGCCGAAAGCTTTGCAAGCTCCCTGGTAAAAGGAAGCATAACGATATGATCCATTCCGCAATTTTCAATTGCCCGTATCTTTTCCCTGGCCGTCGTTAAAATTCGAGGAGGGGTTTGCGGAGTTAGAATTTTTCTTGGATGAGTTGTAAAAGTAATAACTATAGCTTCACCATTTTTCTGCCTTGCTATTTCTGATACTCTGGAAAATATTTTTCTATGACCCAGGTGTACCCCATCAAAACTTCCAATGGTTACCACCGGGTTGTTGAAATCAATCTCGTCAGGTTGCAGGTTATAATACACCGTCATGACCCGCACCTTTTTCTTTAAATGATTGTATTTTATCCTGTATCATCAATGCGTCACAGCAGACAAGTGCAGCCATTGATTCAACAACAGGTATAATGCGGGGGACGATACAGGGATCATGCCGTCCTTCGATTGCGATAGTACGATTGTTTCCCTCTATATCTATGGTCTGCTGATCCCTGAAAATTGACGGGGTGGGACGAACGGCAACCCGTACCAGTATATCTTCACCTGTTGAGATTCCTCCCAGTATACCCCCGGCATTGTTACTGATAAATGTTCCGTTACGCATCTGGTCATTCTGTGTGCTGCCCTTCATTTTTGCTGATTGAAAACCGGTGCCAAACTCAACCCCCTTTACGGCTCCAATGGAAACCATGGCCATGGCAAGACGGGCATCCAGCTTGTAGAAAACCGGGTCACCGCATCCGGCGGGCATACCTGTCACCACCAGGCGAACCATACCTCCAACCGAATCATGGTTTTCCCTTGCATCAAGAATGGCTTTCTCCATAAGGGGTGCCTTATCCGGATCCGCCGCACGTACGGGGTTTTTTTCTATGAAGTCCACATCAACCACCTCGCCACCTATACCTGCTATTTCATCGGCATAGGCATATACGCGCACACCCCGATTCTTCAATAACTGTTTGGCCACTGCCCCCGGGGCTACCCGGCCGATGGTTTCGCGGCCAGACGACCGGCCCCCACCCCTGTAATCACGTATGCCAAATTTTTTCCAGAAAGTAAAATCCGCGTGTCCCGGCCTGAAGACATCCCTGATAGCCTCGTATTTGGATGAATCCTGGTCTTTATTATATACTACGAGGCAAACCGGTGTTCCTGTAGTCTTTCCTTCAAATATCCCGGATAATATTTCGACCCTGTCACTTTCATTTCGCGGAGTTGTCACCCGGCTCTGACCCGGCCGTCGCCGGTCAAGCTCCTGCTGTATATCCTCCGGGGACAGCATCATCCCGGGAGGCACCCCGTCGAGCACCGCGCCAACTGCCTTTCCATGGCTCTCACCGAATGTGGTTACCCGAAGGATCTCACCGAAAGTGCTGGGTGAGAACATTTTCAATGAAATAACTGCGGTCAGGTGTCCTGCAATCACGTCCGCCGCCTGTGCCTGGTTTTTGCCGGTGACCGTAAATACGATATCACTTCTGTGTTCTGTTGCCTGGTATAACGATTCCACCCGTTTTCGATATTCTTCACGCGCGTTTTCGCCATTCAAGAAAGGGGGCAGTCCAGTCACCTGCATTCTCTCCCAGAGGAGATTTTCATCAGCTTTTAAAAGAACCGTAACAGCATTGCATGTCAGCTCCTCACGGTAAGACGGGTTACTCATGGTTCCACCACCCGTTGCGATGATGCACCAGTCAAGCCGGGCAGCTTTTTTTACAGCCTCTCCTTCCCATTCCCTGAAAACGGTTTCTCCTTCTTCCTTTACAATTTCCCTGCATGTCCGCGAAAAACCGGTATGGGTGCTGTATAATTCTTCCAGTATCTCATCTGTTTCCATAAATGGAATAGCAAACTTTGACGCGATTGCTTTTCCAACAGTGCTTTTGCCCGAGCCTTTTGGACCTGTAATAATTATTTTCATATATTGATACGCATCCTTGTTATGCACATTTCATAAAATCCTTAACGTTCACCATGCATCAGTCAACTAAAAAAGGAAAGATGTTTTCACTAACTTTTTTTGGAACTTATGTATCTTGATGATATAATAATACAAATTAATATTGTTCAAGAAGCAGTGATTCCTGACTTATAACATTCCGGAGGAATAATTATTCTGTTGACATTTTGTAATATTTATTATATGTTAACTTAAGCCCTCTAATTATCAGTATGCCAGCCAATCTGAAAATATTTACGAATTTAAATAGTTTGAATTATACCGGGTAGATATGCTGAATTCTGCGAAATATAAATAGTATCATAATACAAGACATTTAACCATTTTACTGAAGGAGTACGTTATAATGAATAAGAAAGCCAAACAGATAGACATAACCATCAACCGAATAGAAAAAGCTCCGGACATTCCAAGCATGGTGGTAAACCAGATAGTTGAGCTCATTTCAACCGGCGTATTGAAACCAGGCGACAAGCTTCCCTCTGAACTTGAGATGACCAGGCGTTTCGGCATCAGCAGAATTTCACTCCGCGAAGCCATGAAGCTGCTTGAAGCAAAGGGATATATTGAATCACACGGAAGAAAAGGAAAATATGTCAAGTCAGTTGTTGACAATGCCCTGCGATCGCCAATAGAAGGGATGATTTCCATAGATCATAAAAAAATCTGGGAACTTCTTGAACTTCGGCGCATTATTGATTCAGAAGCCGCGGCATTAGCAGCTGAACGTGCCAACAAGGAACAGATAGCTAAACTTTACGGATTCAGAGAAGCGCTTGATAAAATGGGTGTAGAAAACATGATCCACGAACGCATGGGGGGAAAACTGTACGCGCAGTTTTACAATAACCTTTACGAGGCAACCAATAACACAATTTTTACACATTTGTTAACTTCAATCTCAACCATACTGAGAGAAGTGCTCCCCTACAGCCGTGAAAAGTTATCAAAGGTCAAGGGCACATCGAAGTCAATATATGAGCAGCACATTACCATACTTGAGGCAATCAACAACAGGAAACCAGACGAGGCCAGGCAGGCTGTCATTGATCACATTGACTACCTGTATAAAACAATGAGTAAGATACTGAAATAAATAATTTACTGTTACTACTCAGTTATTATCAGAATAAAAATCATTTTCTATATGATGAACAGAAATAGAGATAGTTCCCCCCGCCTTCGGCGGGGGGAACTATAATATTATTATTCATTTTACGATAATTGAAACTTTTAATCATGACAGCTGAGTAGTTACAATTTACTAATGATCATGATCATGTGAAACACTCCTCCCTCAAGAGGAGTGTTTTTTGTTTGTCTGGCAATACCCGGTAAAGAAATAATTAAACAGGATATTTTACCCCTGAATACACCAACCCCGGCAATCCGAAATTTTGCAACTTGACTTTGGGATAATTCCCTCTTACACTAAACAAGAAATAAAAAAGATGAATACAGTATATTGGAAATGCAAGAGGACACAATGGAATTTAACATTAATCTTCCGAGTCTGGCAGAATCTGAACACCGCGCCAATCCCCTTGATCCACATGAGGTATATGATGTTCTCATAATCGGTGGTGGCCCATCAGCACTTACTGCTGCAGTGTATTGCATGCGTAAAGGTGTCCATACAGGACTGGTCGCTGTGGATATTGGCGGGCAGGTTGCAGAAACCTCCAGCGTTGAAAACTACATGGGATATATGCACATTGAAGGAATACAACTGGTGGATAAGTTTCGCGAACAGGTGCAGCAATTCGAGATGGGTTTTCTACAGGGAGTTAAAGCCATTTCCATAGAATATGGCGACATAAACAAGGTCACATGTGAAGATGGTAATATATACCAGGGGAAAACCCTGATACTTGCAACCGGCAACAGGTGGAAGACACTCAATGTCCCCGGTGAAAAAGAACTGAAAGGCAAAGGGGTGGCCTATTGTGCCATCTGTGACGCCCCGCTTTTTGCGCAAAAGGATGTCGTGGTAGTTGGTGGCGGAAATTCTGCGGTGGAGGCTGCCATTGATCTTGCGAAATCTGCCAGAAGCGTAACCATGGTGCAGTTTCTTGAAGAACTTACCGCCGACAAAATTCTTGCAGATAATCTCAATGATTACTCCAATATATCCATCCTGTATTACCACCAGGTTACAGAGATTATGGGCCGCGATTCTGTTGAAAGCGTTACAGTTCAAAACAGGGCTGATGGAATCAGCAAAAATATTCAGGTACAGGGGGTATTTATTGAGATCGGCCTTGCCCCAAATACTGATCCATTCAAGGGAGTGGTAGACCTGAATGAACATGGTGAAATTGTAATAGACTGTAATTGCAGAACCAGCCGTCCCGGGATATTTGCCGCGGGAGATGTTACTTCAGTACCATATAAGCAGATTATAATTGCTGCCGGAGAGGGAGCAAAAGCCGCGCTTTCAGCATGTGATTATATATTAACGGAACAGGAATAATTTTAAATCAATACCGGAGGTTACCATGCCAATTTTTGATGATAACGTAAGAAAACAGCTCACTGATCTTCTTTCAAATCTGGAAAACCCGGTCAAAGTGCTTTTTTTCACACAGGAGTTTGAATGTCCCGCGTGCAGTGATAATCATGACTTCATCAATGAATTTTCTGCCCTCTCAGATAAAATAACCCTTGAAGTGTATGATTTTGTCAAGGACAAGAATACCGCTGATAAATACAGTATCGACAAGATCCCAGCTATGCTGGTTACAGATGACAAGGGAACGGATACGGGAATTCGTTTTTTCGGGGTTCCCGGAGGATATGAAATTAATTCTTTTCTTACATCCATTAACGAGGTTTCAGGTTCTGGTGAAGAATTGCCCGGGGACATGATCGAAAGAATCAAGAAGATCGACAAGGATGTACGAATAGAAGTCTTTATTACTCTCACCTGCCCATACTGCCCGCAGGCGGTTGCCACGGCACACAGGATCGCCCTTGAAAATCCAAAGATTAAGGCTGACATGGTTGAAAGTTCAACATTTCAGCACCTGGCAATAAAATATAATGTTTCTTCGGTTCCAAAGATTGTTATCAATGAAACCCTTGAGTTCATTGGCGCACAACCTGTGAGTGTTTTTTTAGAGCAGATAGAAAAGT
>CAZAOK010000127.1:8515-9166 GCA_964486725.1 uncultured Leptospiraceae bacterium | reverse complement strand
CAGCTGGTAAATACATTCGGTTTTGACCGGGCATCAGATACCTCAGATTACTGGAAAGATTATGTCAGCAGCATATCTGCTACAGCTAACGCACCTGATCACCTTCTGCTGTACAACTATACTAATCCCGCAGGCCACAATCCCGGTGTTCAGACAGAATCTACGTCATATTACGGCCAGGTTGATCCACTTGTTATTACATCAGGATATTACTACTGGGTAGAATAACCCTGAAAAAATGCTATCATTACAGAAACCCTTTGTGTTAGAAGGGTTTCTGTAATTTTAACAGTGATAATTTATTCAATATGTCACTTTTTCATTGTAATTTTTCAATTAATTACACCTGCCGGACGGTTTTACTTGACAAAGTGTGTACTATTATTCTATAATATTTATGTATTATTGTATGTCTATGTATTCGATTGTTTATTCTCCCGCATACCTGGATATACATAATATCATTTAAACAAATGGGGGTATATATGAAAAACATCACAAAAATCCTTGTTGTGATGCTGGTTCTCATGTTCAGTACAACCCTGTTCGCAGGAGAATGGGTTTACAGGCCAATGAGTGTTAACGCGCAGAAAGGAGATGTGATCCTATCCACGGGTGAAGGGTTTATAATGGATCTTCTTTCAATTCTCG
>CAZAOK010000127.1:0-8415 GCA_964486725.1 uncultured Leptospiraceae bacterium | reverse complement strand
CAGCTGGTAAATACATTCGGTTTTGACCGGGCATCAGATACCTCAGATTACTGGAGAGATTATGTTGGGTCTCTCAGTGCTACTGCCAATGCGCCAGACCACCTGCTTCTATACAACTATACCAATCCGGCAGGAAATAATCCCGGTGTTCAGAACGAGTCATCATCCTATTATGGACAGGTTGACCCGCTGGTTATCGCTGACGGCTACTATGTTTACGTGGAATAGTTTAGTAAAGCACATATGCACGCAAGACCCTTCTGTTAGAAGGGTCTTGCGTATTACAACAACTTGAAATAAATTTTTAATTGTCTTTCAAAATATTGTATATCATACTTCACACAATAAATAAAACCATCGATTTCGGAGTTAGAACATGATAAGAAATTACTGGATCATAATAGTGCTTGTCATTGTCATTGCAGGTCTTCTTTTCGTCTTTTCTGGAAGTGATTCATCTAAATCGTCCAGTGGGACATCGCCTGAAAGTGAACAGGAAAAGCAATCACAGCTTCTTAACATTTTTCAGTTCATGTCCGCGGGAAAAGAAGACAAACCACAGCAGAAATTTGACCCCGAAAAGATCAACACATACGAGATCAAAGAGGCAAACCTTATAAGGGACGTCATAGTTGAGAAAGACCCTGTATGCACCAATGAAGACTTCAAGGTAACGGTTATAGCCAAGAACCCCAACGGTCCCGATGAACACCTGGTATACCGAATCCAAAACGAGCTGGGTAATCCGGCAATACTCAGGTATACTAAACCCGGTAAGCGTGCCTTTTACGTTGTAGTAAGGGACGAGGGTAAACATATAGACTTTGAAAAGGTAGAAGTTACCGTTCAGGATTGCCCGGGAAAACCAACAGTAATTCTGGATGCCAGGCTGCATAATCTTGAGCCCGAAACTGCCAAATTCGAAGTAACAAGCCAGAAAGGCCTTACAGGAAAATGTACCTATGACTGGGATTTCGGTGACAACAATTACATGACCACCGACACGGGCTATGTTGAACACAATTATGCCAAACGGGAACAGACTGCACTGCAGTCCAGTTTTCTTGTAAAGGTAAAAGTAACTGACGCGCAGGGACAGGAAGCAACAGGACGTACAACCATCTCTTTCCCGAACATTCATTACCTGTCAAACCTTATGGGCAATCCCGTTTTGCCTGTAACCTATAACAGGTTTCCTCGTATCACCGACGCGGGGATAGAGGTTACCGCTACCATTAAGAACATTTTCAATGAGCCGGTTACCTTTGACAGCGCCGAACTTGAGATGAAACCATGTGACAGCTCCTGGTCACCGGAATACCGGCAAATAGCCGCATCCAGTCTACTTGAAGTTACAACCATCCCCCCAAGGGGCAGCACAAAGCAGATCATATTCATGGACAGGTCACTACTGCCGCCTTCAACATGCAACGTGATAATACAACTTAAAGGTCCTTTCAATAAAAATCAAGAGGTGAACGCGAAACTGTACCTGGACATCCCGCCAACGGGTAAAGAGGATATTGATCAGCGGAAAGATAAAGTCATAGATGACAAGGAGATGGTTGATAAGTTAAACCGGGCTGCCGAAATACTTGGCAATGACAGGCCAATTACCCCTGCTGATATTGAAAAACTGGAAAGGGAGGGGAAACTCTAACTTATCCCAGCAGGATATAAAGAATTATCGCAAGCACGATAACACCGGCACCTATACCGACCATCAGGCTGTTCTTTGACTTTGAGATATCTTCTTCGATCTCAATAATCTTGCTTTTCACGCGAACATCCTGTTCTTCGACTGACTTGCCGTAAAGAGTTTCCGTAAGCTGCACGAATATCTTGTACCCTTCGTCCTTTTTATAACTTACTGAATACACCTCTGACTCTATGGGGGTGTTCTTCCCCTCGTGAATCAGGTTTAAGGCGTTGGCAATATTATATCCATGCGGGGTAGATGTCTCTATCAGAACGTAAATAATATCGCCCTGCTGCAGCTGCGATACTTTCTTGCCCGAAGTGGGAGAAAGCACAATATCAACATTTACAAGTTTTCGAAGATCCTTCGTGTCCTCATCCCTTTCTTCTATTTCTACTTTTTTTGAGGTGTCGTATTCCGAGGGAGTCATCATCAGGTCAAGCCGTACACAGTTCATGGTGGCCAGAGTGACACCAACTTTTGCCTCCGGAAGATTCACCGAAGAGACAGCATTCTGTATCATGGCCGCTATCTCGTCTGTTGAGCCTGACTTTATACTATTGGCAAGCTGTTCGGCATCCATTCCCTTCAACTGTTTCACCATGGTCTGGGTTACCGAGTCGGTCGCGCCTGTTTTGGAATAGTCAGAACCCACCAGCCTGTACAGATCAACTAAAGATCTGACTTCGGTAAGATGAACAATCTCCTGGTGGGTTCCTATTTTCAGCACAATGTATAAAATACGGTTTAAAACTGTACTGAAGACCAGCAGTCCAATTCCCGGAACCTGTCCCCTGCTTCTTATCACAAACTTCACCACTGTTACGTCTTCAATGTTTTTCTTTACAATTTCATCAGCGGTTTCATCACTGTCATCAGTATATTTTTTCGCGATTTCTTTCTTCTGGGTATATGAAAGCCTGTCAAGTTCAGTAACCACCATAATCTCTGAGTATTCACCGTATGAAAAAGCATCAAATTCCGCCTGCATATCCATATTATCCATGGACAATGCCGATTTCATAATTCTTTTAAATGAATTCTCAGCAGCAATCTCGTTCTCCTGGTCGACATAACGGAGAAACTCGGTTATTGTGTCATTGCGAACCCTCTGTATGAAAAATACATATATTCGATCCTGCATTTCTTTTTGTACATCGTATTGTGACGCGTTGATACGTATTTCTTCAACCAGTTCCAATGGCCTTGAGCCCAGGGATGTCTTGAATAACTCGTTTCCCGAGGCAATCAGGCTGTATACACCGGCTATTCTTTTTTCCTTTCGATTTACGAAGGCAATAACAACACCTGAAACATTAATTTTTGCCATGTAAATCTTACTTTTAACAACAATGAAATCATTTGCCGGCATTTTTAACAGACCTCACTCTTTAAAAATCATTATCATTCATACCATTGATACAACGAAACGCTTGACAGCCAAGTATAATATAGTTTGCTGTATCAATCAACATAATTGCATATATATTCACAAAAAATAATAGAGGCTCATGTGAAACGTTACAGGTACATTCTGTCTATTATTATCGTCATTTTGATCCTTCTAATACAGCAAATACCTGTATTTTCGCAGGGATCATTTGATGATAAACGCATGTATACCCGTGCGAAAATCATTGAAATGGAAGTTAAAAAGATAGCAGGTGACAAGAATTATCCCCTGATTGAAACCCGGGTACATCTCAAAATACTTGAAGGTCCATTCAGCGGTAAAACTAAAGTTGCCACATTCAGCGGTGAAAACGACATGCCCGCTGATATGTTTTATCAAGTGGGGGATACTGTATTCATCGGAATTTCAACCCTGGGTTCGGTTGATACCATTGAGTATATATCGTTGTATGATGTTGATAATACAGGTATGATCATTTTCATGATGATAATCCTGACGGCCGCGGTAATTTTAATCGGCAGGATAAAGGGCATATTCTCGCTCACCGCCCTCTTTATTACTATTATGCTTGTTTTCTTTGTACTGATACCACTCACACTCAAGGGGTACCCTCCCCTGCCCCTTGCTGTACTCATCTCAATTATTTCAATATGTATAACCCTGCCGGTCATCACGGGACTCCATTTGAAAACTCTGTCGGCTATCCTGGGGGCAACGGGAGGGGTTATATTCGCCGCTCTTTTAGCCATGGCCCTGGGGCAGTGCATGCACCTGTCAGGACTTGTCACCAACGAGATGCTGACGGTATTCTATTCCTCTGACGTGAACATCGACCTGCGCGGTCTTGCCCTCTCAAGCATGATAATTGCCGCCCTGGGTGCCGTTATGGACGTATGTATATCCATATCTTCTTCAACCGCGGAGATATTTTCTGCCAATCCCCACATCGATAGAAAAGACGCCTTCAAATCGGTACTAAACATCGGCACCGACATACTGGGCTCCATGGTAAACACCCTCATTTTGGCCTATGTGGGGAGTTCACTTTCCCTTATTCTTCTCATCTCCATGCGCTTTGATCCGGGTATGCCGGTTTGGATGATCTTCAACTATAATCCCATCTTAAGCGAGATCGTCAAGTCGGTAGTTGGCAGCCTGGGGATGTTTCTTTCTATCCCGTTAACGGCCTACATCGCGGTATGGATGTACTCAAGGAAGGAAAGTGCTGTTTAGACGGCAACCACAGGGGCACAGAGGTACAGAGTTATGCTCTTCAGGGATCACCGCGAAGACGTGAAGTTCGCTAAGGTCGCAAAGAGTTGATTATCATGAAGAACAAGGGGCTTAAGCCCCTTGTTCTATATTATTCCCTTTTTACGATTCTCTGCGCCCTTAGCCCCTTTGCGGTAAAATTAACTAAACTTTTCTCTGTATCTCTTTGCCCCTGTGGTGAATCCGTTACTTATAGTAATGCATGAATTGCAGTCTCCTGATGATTGGAGCAGCTATTCCTCCGAGGTATCTTATGGCGTAATAGTTGAATTTCAGGTCTATCAGTTCTATCATGTTGCCATCCGGATCTTCAAGGAACACCCAGTCTGCACCATTTGATTTCTGGACATCACACAGGAATTTCACCCCTTTCTCGCTCAGCTTCTTATACCATTTCTTCACATTTCGCACGTCTATTGTCAGGTGATTGGGGCCAATCCTGTTCCAGCATACCTTTTCAGGTGGTAATGCCGGTGTAAATTGGAAAATCTCAATAACACCACCCTTGGGAGCCCTGAGAAAACCCAGCTTTCTTTTCGTATTTTTAAGGTTATACAGGCTGTACAGCTCTTCTACTTCTTTTTCATTCATTTCCTCTTCCGCGATAAGCGGAAACCTGAACATCTCCCAGTACCACTTTACGGCTTTCTCGAAATCAACAACGGTGAGGCCCACATGACTCAATGATCGCGGTTTCATACACCCTCCTGCTGAAATAAATATTTTATAAAATAGCTATTGATATGAGAACCCCCTCCCGGCCTCCCCCTTTTCAAGGGGGAAGAGTCAGGGGATGAATAAAAAGCAGGCTGCGGTGGTGTGCCGCAGCCATTGGAGGTTAGACAGTGCAATACATCTATCATGATGCCAGGTCGCCAACCATGTTCATGAGGGAACCGATCTCTTTGCCGTATTCCGGTGATCCCTCGATCACCAGCACCTGGTTCAGTGATGCTTCCATCATGTCGGTTGTCTGTAATAATATGCCAAGCGCGCCATCGATACTGTCAAATTTCATTTCAACAAAGGGTTTAGAACGGGTATAATGTCCCCTTCCCGCCTTGGTTTTTCCCGCTTTCACGCGAAGATATGAGGCGATATCCGTTCCGTTCACCGACCAGGCGAACACCCTGTCTGGACTTTTCTGCGTAAAAGCGTTTACTTCGGGGTGACCCGCCTTATTCAGCTGGCTGATTCCCAGCGGCAGAAGGTAGAGCATCATGCGAACCATGAGCTCCTTATCTTCATCCTTTTTTGGCGGGGTTGTGCGGCCGATTATCTTCAGGGCAAGCATTAGCTTGATCACCTTCGTGAACAGGCCGAAGTTTGAGAATATCCCGCTGATCTTCGGCAGGGCCGGTTTTCCGGCAAAGAAGGCGTTCATCTTACCCACGCTTGGAAAGGAGAAGGTGATATCAGGATCATCTAAAATGCCCGGTTTTACTTCGAGGTCGCCATCGGTGAGTCTCATGAAACCACCCACGTCCCCCGCCTCGTCTTTTGCGACAAATTGCGCGGTGCCGGATACTCCCTGGTATTTCTTTGCCATCTCGGGACGTTCCTGCAGAATTACCTTCGTCAATGGTAATGCCGCCTGTAAAAATATTCGTGACGCGAAAAGTTCGTTCTGTGTTGCCATAGGCTACACCTCGTCTTCCCAGTCTTCGTCTTCTTCAAAGTCTTTGCCCATGATCTCGCGAACCTTGGCAAGAATCCCGTTGGTGTCAAAACCATAATGATTCTGCAGGTCTTCAGGGAGCCCTATGATGGCGTATTCATCGGGTATACCCACCTTCTCAAAGGCGCACCCCTTGCCGCTTTCAACGATAACCTCGGCTACCGCGCTGCCAAGACCGCCAAGAACGTTGTGATCTTCGAAGGTAACTATTCTGCGGGTTTCCTGTACGGCTTTCATGATGGCTTCTTTATCGATGGGTTTGATGGTATGCATGTTGATTACACGAACGCTGAGACCGTCTTCTTTCTCGAGTATGCTGGCGGCATCCGCGGCGTTATAGGCGGCGACCCCGCAGGCGATAACGGTAATGTCGGTGCCGGGATGAAGCTCTACCGCCTTGCCGATCTCAAAACCGTAATCGCTCTTATCATACAGCTGCTTGTCAAAACCCCGGTTTATGCGAATGTACACGGGGCCCTTATGATTGTAGGCAGCCTGCACCGCGTTGGCGGTCTCGATGCCGTCAGCAGGGGCGATAACCGTCATGTTGGCAAACGAACGCATGATGGCCAGGTCTTCTGTACAGTGATGGGTGGTGCCCGCCTGGCCGAATGATGTGCCCGCGTGGGTGGCGATTATCTTCACGTTCAGGTTCTGGTAGGCGATGTCGGTTCGCACCTGTTCTGCCGCCCGCATTGCGGCAAACACGGCAAATGTTGATACGAAAGGTGTGAGGCCGGATTTTGCCATACCCGCTGCCATACCGAACATGTTCTGCTCGGCTATACCCACGTTGAAAAAACGATCCGGGTGTTTTGCTGCCAGCTGGCCTATCTTTGTTGACTTGGCAAGGTCTGCCGACAGTCCTACTATATCGTTATTCTTTTCGGCAAGTTCGATAAGCACCTTGCCGTAGATCTCCGCCGTTGACATGTTGGCGGTATCTTCAATGGTATATGTTAATCCATCTGCAGCCATTATATTCCTCCTTTCCCAACTTTTTATATCTCGCAGTAATAATTATCGATGCATTCCTTGCACTCAGCCACTTTCTCCGAATCAAGACCGCCATAATGCCACTGGTAATTGTCTTCCATGAAACCAACACATTTCCCCTTCACTGTATTGGCGATGATTACCACTGGGCCGCTCTCTTCGGCTATGGCAAAGTCGATGGCGTCTGCAAGCTGGTTAAAGTCATGCCCGTCCACCTCTTTTACTATAAAACCGAACGCCTTCCACTTGTCCACGAATGGCTCAAGTTTCATCACATCTTCGGTTGGCCCGTCGATCATCATGCGGTTGCGGTCAACGATGGTGATCATGTTGGTCACCCCGTAATGGCTGGCAGCCATGGCTGCCTCCCATACCGACCCCTCGTCGCACTCACCGTCACCAAGCAGGCAGTAGGTAAGCCACTTCTTTCCCTGAAGCCTGGCACCCAGGGCCAGCCCCAGTGCTATTGGCAGGCCGTGTCCCAGTGAACCGGTTGATACGTCAACACCTGGAACCTTGTTTCCATCAAGATGCATTCCAAGCTTGGAATGTGTATGGTTGAATTCCTTTAGCATATCAAAAGGGAAATATCCCTTGTCGGCAAGCACCGGGGCATACCCCACTCCCGCGTGTCCCTTGCTCATTACGAAACGGTCACGGTCATCCCACTGTGGGTTAGACGGATCAATGTTCAGGTATTTATAGTACATCAGCACCATGATCTCCATCATGCTGAGTGATCCGCCCACATGGCCCCCTCCTGCCCAGTACACTGTATCAATGGTGTCCTTGCGCAGCTGGCACGCCTTTTTATTGAATTCCTGTATTTCCTGTTCGGTAAGCGCCATAGGTATCCTCCTCTATGTAATATAACATTTCAACCATATGGTCATATGACCACAAAAGTCAAAACAGATTAATATTCGTCCCCGTATTTTTTCTTCACCGCCTTGAAAGCCTCATCAGCGATATCAAGTGTTTTCTTGATGTCGGCATCGGTATGTGCCGCCGAGATAAACCAGTTATGATGGGAGGTAAAGAAAGCCCCCCGCCGAGTTGCCTCGGCGCACCAGTCCTGGTGCAGCATCATGCTTGGATCGTTGGTGATGCGCAGGGTGGGCATTGATTCTATGCCGCTTACTTTCATGTGGTAGCCATACCCCTCTGCCATCTTCGCGATACCGTCCCACAGCTTCTTTCCCTGCTTTATCATTACCCTGGGAGCGTTTATCTTCTTCAGCTCTTTCATGCAGGCCATTGCCGCCGCCATGGGCACTGCCGAGAACCAGTAGCTTCCGGTATAGAACACCTTGGCGGCATAGGTCTTGAGTTCTTCACGCCCCACCAGGGCAGAGA
>CAZAOK010000126.1:0-9594 GCA_964486725.1 uncultured Leptospiraceae bacterium | reverse complement strand
TTAATACTGCAAACTATTCTGTTTCCTTTATCCATCTCCCCCGATCCGATTTGTGTGTAGAAGTCAGCCCCAAGGGGGATACAGGGGGCTGATAGACTGATTATATCACGGGTCACATGTATGTAACCCGGAATTTAGATCACTCCCTTCATCAGCACCTGCAGGGATGAATCTATCCACGTGCGTACCATTGTCATTGCGTATAGTATATGTACCCCGGCACTGTCGTACCATTGCATCAACCAGGGTAAGTCCAAAACCAGGATTGGTTATATCTTTATACTTACCAGGTAATCCGATACCATTATCAGCTATTATGACCCTTAGATTATTTTCTTCATCCTGCCTTATGGTAATGGATATTTTCCCAACAGCACTGCCATTAAATGCATACTTGAAGGCATTGGTAACCAGTTCGTTGATGATAATACCCAGGGAAAAACTCATCTTTGCGGGTATCCAGACATCATCGATCTGCCTGTCCAGCGTAACCCGCGTGTTCACTGTATACGTCTGAGCGATTGAATCAGTCACATCAGATATAAACGCGGGAATATGAATACTCTTTACCTGCTCCCCCCTGTAGAGGGTATTATAGATGCTGCTCATTATGTAAATACGGTGACGAACCTCCTGCAGTATACGAGATACTTCCACGTTTTCCGAGGAGTTCGCCTGCAGGGAAAGAAGGCTGTTGATGACGTTCATATCATTCTTGATACGATGATGCACCTCCCGCAGGATCATATCTTTCTGCGAGAGCAGGTTTTGGATCTCGGCCTCCGCGTTCTTGATGTCCGTAATCTCCTGAAAATTTTCAAGGACATATAATTTACCATCTATTGTGACCTGCTTGGCGTTTTTCAATATTGGAACATGGGTGCCGTCGCGCCGTTTCAGGGTGGTATCCATGCCGGTAAATCCCTGTTCCTTCTCTTCCCATATGGGACATTGTTTTGACGCGCTTCCCTTCGGGCATATGATATCACATTTCTCACCGATAAGCTCTGTCAATTCGTAACCGGATATCTCCGCGGTGCGGTCATTTACCTGAAAAATTCTATAGTCTTCATCGATGATAATGGTACCGCCGGGCATGTTCTGCAATATGGCCTGCAGCATGTTCCTGTTATTCTCAAGGCTTGCAAGCGTGTTCTTCAGGCTGGAGATATCGATCACCAGGCCGCGGATACCCTGTACCTCCCCTTCATCCAATATACAGGACGCGTTCACAAGCGCCGGGAACGTCTTCCCGTCCTTCCTCTGCATGGTATATTCTATGGGACCCAGCTGCTCCCCGTTAATCAGCCGGACTATGTTTTCAACAACTCGCTGACGGTCTCCCGGCACCACCATCTGATCGGCCGTGAATCCTTCTTCAAACTCACGCCTGGTATATCCCATAATTTCGAAGGCCATTTTATTGCCGTACGTAACTTTTCCGGCCAGGTCAGCCTCGAATACCGCCTCGGGGAGCATATCGGCAAGTTCACGGAAACGCCTTTCACTTCTTTTCAGCTTTTCCTCCATGACCTGCTTTTCGGTGATCTCGCTGGTCACTTCAATATAGCCAACAACTTTACCGTCTTCACATACGGGATAGACATGAACGTCCCATTTCCTGCCACTAACGTTTGTATTAGTATATTGTACAACCTGGCAGGGAGACGCGGCATCCCGTACGGGGCAAATATCACATGGCTCTTCCCTGCCCTGCCACACCTGGTAACAATACTGTTCCTTCAACTCTTCGGGCTGTTTGCCCACTGATGCCGCCGCCGCCCTGTTGCACCACTGTATCTGCATATCAGGATTATAATACACCACGTGCTCTTTCATGGCATTCAATATCATGGACTTCTCATTCTCCGACTTCCTGGTCAACTTTTCTTTCTCAAGCTGGTCAGTCATATCGGCTACGGTGATGATCTGCCCCTTCTCCACGCGGGATTTATCCAGTGCCCGCGCCATGATCATAACGTCCAGTACATTGCCCTGCCTGTCCTGCAATCGTGCGTCCATCTGACCCGAACCATTCTCGTCTATCTGACCATACAGTTCTTTGCCAACACGTGCGTACTCGCTTTCATCAGGATACAGCCCAAGCACATCCTTTTGCATATATTCATCCGATTGATACTTCAGCATATTTTTAAGTGCCGTGTTGACCCATATCCATTTACGATCTTTCACAAATCCTATCCCGATGGGTGAAGCATCAAGTACGGCCTGCAGGGTGGCATTGCTTTCTTCAAGATCTTTCTCATATTCCAGTCGAACAGTTTCATCGGCACAAAAAGCCATGTAACGGTTCCCTTTCAATGGTACCGTGTCCAGTGAAGCCAAAAAGGTACTTCCATCTTTTCTTCTTAATTCAACTACATCATGTACTTCTCCGTGTTTCTTTACAGTACGAAATGATTCCTTTGCTAAATCCTCCTGGTTTACCGGGGCAAGATCGACAATTCCCATGTGCAACAATTCATCCAGGACGTATCCTGTCATCCTGCAGGCTTCATGATTTACATCGATATACTGTCCTTCCCCGTTAACCACGAAGATCCCGAAGGGAGCGTTATCTATATATGCATGGAACTTCTCTTCTTCGCGAAGTGTCTGCCGATGTGCATCGTAAAGTTCGAATGCCATGTTGATCGACTCCATCAACACGAATTCACCTGAATTCTTTACCACGTATCCATACCGGGTGATACCTTTTACCCTGTCTACCATCTCCTTTTCCGTGTGACTCGTGAGAAACACGATGGGGAGCATACGCAATTTCATGATACGTTCAGCCGTCTCTGTACCGTCCATCCCGGCGCCCAGGTCGATATCCATGAGTACCAGGTCTATGGACTGGTTACCCGTGACGATCTCCAACGCCTCTTCACCGCTCATAGCGGTTATCACCCTGTATCCATAGGATTCAATTGTCTGTGACTGTGAAAGGGCAATGATTGCCTCGTCTTCCACAAGTAATATTGTTTTATTCCGCATATGATTACCTGGATACCTGCTGAAACTTCGAGGATAGCTTTGAATGAGTTAAAAATACATTAAACACGATAGCACATTGTCACCTGGAGCCAATATTTTCCATATATATTGCATGTCATTAAAATATTTATATACATTCTATTTGGCATATATTTTTATTGAAAATGAAACCTTATTGACTATCAATTTTTTTATTTAAACCCTGCAATTGGTAGTATGATATACTCATACACATCTTCATGATACGGGTATTTCAATACAGGGAGATATAAAACCGCATGAGCAATGAGGCATCACGAAGAACGATTCTCCTGGTTGAAGACCAGGCGGTAATCGCCATGGACGAGGCAAAAAGGATCGAGGGATTCGGGTATAACGTAATTACCGCCCACTCGGGTGAAGAAGCAGTGGATCTTTGCAGGCAAAACGCCAGCATCCACCTTGTGCTCATGGATATTGACCTTGGCCCCGGCATGGACGGAACTGAAGCGGCAACCAGGATACTGGAAAATCAGGAAATCCCCATAGTTTTTCTCACCTCACACGCGGAGAAAGAATACGTGGACCGGGTAAAACAGATTACCCGCTACGGGTATGTTCTTAAAAATTCCGGTAATTTTGTGCTCCAGTCTTCCATTGAAATGGCATTTGAACTCTTTGACGCCTTTAGCAGGCTTAAAGAGCAACAACAGGAAATAAAGAAGAATGAAGCATTTTTAACAAAAATATTTGAAATTCTTCCAATTGGGCTATGGATAGCAGACGAGAATGGCACCCTTCAAAAGGGAAATCCCGCCGGAGTACAGATATGGGGGGACGAGCCCCGTGTAGGACAGGATGAATACGGTGTATTCAGTGCCCGCAGGCTCCCCTCCGGGGAAGAAATACAGCCTTATGACTGGGCACTGGCACACAGTATCAACGAAGGCATTACCGTAAAGGATGAGCTACTGGAGATCGATACATTTGACGGGAAAAAAAAGATCATACTGAACTATACCGCCCCGGTAATTGATGATAATAACAACTTACAGGGAGCCATCATAGTAAACCAGGACATCACTGATCGTAAACTGGCTGAAGACACGTTACTTGAAAAGGAAGAGAAATACCGCAACCTCTTCGAAAATGCCCCCCTTGGCATGTTTCGCTCCACACTTGAGGGCAGGTTTATAGAAGTAAACCAGGCCCTGGCCCACATGCTTGGATACGAATCACCCCAACAGGTTTTGCGGGAAATCCACAATATCGCGGAGCAGATTTATATCAGGAGTGAAGAACGGGCACATATCATTGAAGAACAATTACAAACCGGAAATACACAACATTACATCAATCACTACCGCAGGCGTAACGGCTCTGAATTTACGGCCAACCTCTACCTGACAACAATACATGATGAAAATGGTGAACCCAAATATCTTGAAGGTATAGTTGAAGATATAACAGAAAGCAGAAAAATTGAAGATCAGGTCGAGAGCCTGGCCATATTCCAGAGCTCTCTTATCGATGTAATCCCGGCACCGGTATTTTATAAAGACAAAGACGGTAAATACCTGGGCATCAACAGGGCATTTACCGATTTTTTCGGAATTAAAGAGAATGATATAATCGGCAAAACAGCCAGGGATATTGCCCCTCCCCACCTGGCCGAAATATATGAAAAGAAGGACCGCGAATTATATCACGGCAGTAATACCCAGGTATACGAAGCACAGGTGATGGACACCGATGAAACACCGCATGATGTCATATTTTACAAGGCACTTTTCAGTACAAAGAATGACGACAAGGCGGGGATTATCGGCGTTATCCTGGATATTACCAGGCTCAGGCTTGGTGAAGAAAACCTTAAAAAAACTTCGGAGCTTCTACTTGGTATTTTAAGACACAGTCCCCTCCTTATCAATATACATGATCTTGACGGCCGGTATCTGCAGGTAAGCAAATCCACCTGTGACCTGATGAGAATGGAACCATCCCGCATTGAGAATAAATCTTTCAGTGAATTATTCCCTGAAGAAGTCACCGCAACATTCAAAGAACGCATCAACCTTGTAAAAAAAACCAGGGAATCTCTCAGGGTGGAAGATACCCTGATACTACATAATGAGAAACGGGTGTTTGACACCATACTTTTTCCACTTATTGACGATCAGCAGAATATGATATATATCGGAAGCATCGCCCACGATATAACGGACAGAAGAAAGGCAATAATCGATCTTGAAGAAAGTGAACAGAAATACCGTCGTATATTCAACAATGCCCCACTTGGACTGCTCCGTTTTGATAATGACGGCGTGATAACCGAATGTAACGATATATTTGTGACTATCATTGGTTCAAGCCGTGAAAAGCTTATCGGGCTGAACATGCTTCAGTTACCCGATACAAGAGTTACTGGTTCAATCCGGCAGATGTTCGAAGAAAAGAAGACCACTTCTATTGAGATCATGTATTCGTCGGTAACAGCAGATAAGGTGACTCCCATTCGCATCATCTGCGCCCCTGTTATCCTGGATAACGGGGAACCGAACGGCGGTGTCATGATCGTTGAAGACATTACCGAACGGAAAAGAACAGAGAATGAACTTCGCCAAAGCGAAGAACGATATCGTCGAATTCTTTCTGAGATAGAAGATGGATATTACGAAGTTGATCTTGCCGGGCGATTCGTTTCTTTTAATGATTCCATGTGCCGCATGCTTGGATACGGGTCCGGTGAACTCACTGGTATACATTACAGGGAATACGCGGATGAAGAAAACAGCAGAAAGATTTTTGAGGCATTTAACAGTGTCTACAGGTCGGGCAAACCCACAAGAGAATCATCATGGGTGCTCTTTACAACCGCAGGTGAAAAAAAGTACATCGAAGCCTCTGTTTCCCTGATAAAAAACGAAGCGGGCAAACCCACCGGTTTCAGGGGAATCGCCAGGGACATCACTGCCCATAAAGAGGACGAGATGGCAATTCATGACCTGTTTCAGGAGAAAAGCGATCTTCTGAATGAGCTGCAGCACCGTGTCAAAAACAGTATGCAGTTAATGTCAAGCCTTGTTAATATTGAACTTGGTAATACAGAAAATGCTGATACCCGCAACAGCCTTGAAACAATTCATGGGCAGATCCAGTCTTTAAGCAGCCTGTACACACTCCTATATGATACCGGAAGTATACACACGGTAAAACTGGATGTCTATTTTTCATCAATTGTCAATTCACTGAAATCTACATACATTACACAGGACAACAGGGTTACATTTAACGAACAGTACGCACGGATTGCTTTTGATGCCAAGAAGGCTACATCACTTGGACTCATTGTAAACGAACTGGTTACTAACGCGCTGAAACACGCTTTTCCGGATGAATTACATGGCACCATCTACGTTGAACTACGTGAAGAGAATGAAAGTATAACACTCACTGTATCGGATGACGGTGTAGCCCTTCCCGTGAATTTCGATGTTGAAGATTCCGGTGGTACCGGCATGAAACTGGTCTCCATGCTGGCAAGGCAGTTAAATGGAACATTTACGGTAGTTCAGAATAAAACGACCAGATTCGTAATTTCCATACCACTCGTATAAAGGTTCTTGCCTTTTACCCCGCTTGTATTACAATATACCGGTTAACGCTTAATTGCACCTTCATCCACGCACGGCAGAACAAAAAAATATAGAGGTATTCTGGTGCATGATGTATCGGGAAAAGTTATACTGCTTATCAAATTCCGGGGACAAACCATAAATGAAATGGCCGCTAACCTGGAAGATTGCGGGTACAGTGTCATTACTACTCATTTCGATGACAGGGATGCAGGTATGCTGCCTGTCAACCATACTGTTGACCTGGTACTTGCGGATACAGGCAATGTGAATGATATCAATAATTTGAAACAACTTGCCATTGGTGACAACACTCCCATGCTTATTATAAACGATAGCACTGATGACATTCTTACTGAAGACATCGTCTCCAGCTATCCATGTATATACCTGGTACATGAGAGCAGCACTACTATTCTGGATGCCTCAATAAAGATGACTCTCAGGCTCCATCGGGCACAAGACGTTAAACGAAAACTTATTGATGTAACCGAATTAAGCCATATTGAATCAGAGCTTACCCGAAAAGAGGACCTGCTAAACATGTCAGAGGCCATAGCCCACGTGGGAACCTGGGAGTACAACCTTGCTGATGACCGCCTCACATGGTCGGACGAAGTATATCGCATTTACGGCATAAGCCCGGACGAAGGCCAACCCGAATATAGTGATTTTCTGGAACTAGTTCACCCGGATGATCGTCACATGGTTGACCAGGCATACCGGAAATCCATAAGTAATAATCAGGATCACTACGAGATTGAGCACCGAATCATTCGAAAAGACACGACTGAGATCCGGTATGTGCTTGAAAAATGCGAACACCAGCGAAACCGTGAGGGTGCTATCATTCGTTCTGTTGGCATGGTACAGGATATTACAGACAGCAAGCTCATTCACGAAGCGTTGTATTACAGCGAAAACAAGTACCGCAACCTCGTTGACCAGGCGGCTGACATGCTCTTTCTTCACGATCTCCAGGGAAACATTGTGGACGTAAATACCTCGGCCAGCACTGTTACCGGGTATACACGGGAAGAACTCTTACACATGAAAGTCTCAGATATTGACCCGGACTCTGTAGAACGTGATGACCCCGGTACATTCTGGGATACCCTGGGAGATGATAATGTTATATCATTTCAGGGCAGACATTCACGTAAGGATGGCTCCATCTACCCGGTTGAGATTACCCTTAATAAAATCAAACTGCAGGATGGCACCTACATCCTGGGGCTGGCAAAAGATATTACAGAACGGAAGAAAGCCGAAGCTGACCTGAGGCGGGCACTACAGGAAAAGGACCAGCTCTTCAGTGAACTGCAGCACCGCGTAAAAAACAGCATGCAGATGATGGCAAGCCTGGTGAACATGGAACTGGGCAATGTCGAAACAGAAGATGCCCGCATTGTGCTGGAAAAAATCCAGGGGCAGATCAGGTCTCTGGGAAACCTGTACAATATCCTTTACAGCAGCGGCACTATCGGCACCATAAACCTTCAAACATACCTGTCATCCATCATCTCATCACTGCAGACTACTTACACTATGTCTTTACACAACATAACAATTCACCAGCAATACGACCCGGTTGACTTTGACGCGAAAAACGCCGCTCCCCTCGGGCTTATCGTCAATGAACTCGTGACCAATGCGTGCAAGTACGCCTTCCCCGACGATAAGCAGGGCAATATATGGATTGAACTGAACGCTTACCCCACAGGCATAGTTCTGGCTGTAAAAGATGACGGTGCGGGTCTGCCTGATACATTCGACACGTCAGTTTCCGGTGGTTCGGGCTTGCAGCTTGTTGAAATGCTTGCGAAACAACTGGCCGGTAATTTCACATTCCAATCGGGTGATATCACCACTTTCACTATAACCATTCCTATGGAAGAGAAGTAAAAGGTTGGGCGTGAATTATTCGGAAGTCACTGATCTTTTAATCCCCTTTACCAGGAAGAGCACCGCTACCATCTGAACGAAGTGGTACACGCTGTTGTGATCGAATTCCCATATAAGAGTAATATGAATAGCCCCGCTGGCCTGAAGCACTGCCCCGATTATAGTAAGCAGGATACCCACTGTCATCCAGCCTGTCCCGGTTTTCCTTTTCCCTATGTAAAGCCACGCGTAGGCTGACAACGAGAAGAGCATGGCGATTGCTTCGTAGGCAATGAAGACGATAAAATAATGTTCGATGTACCTTGACAGCACCTGCACGATCACAAAGAAAATGATACCAATGGCCACCATGATTGGAAGGAATTTTCTTGCAGCTGTTTCACCTTTCAGATCGTAAATTACCCCTACGACAAACAGAGCAACCATCATTCCGAAGAACAGGGTGATTGGTTTCCAGAATAGCTCGTTAGTGCCCTTTGACATTTCGAAGCCATGGGCAACCGCACCGATAAATGCCGATACTGCAAGAAAAACAAAGACCCATCGCCAGATACCGGTTTTATACGTGTTACGCTCCCTGAACATGCCAATGTAATAAATACAGGCAACTGCCAGTATGCCCATGATAGCATCGGTAATTGCCGTAGTCTGTTCGGTTGGAATATTTATAAATTCCATGACACGCTCCTGATTGAAAGATGACAGGTATTTAATAATGGAAAGACGTGTATGTCAAGAAGCAATTCAACGGGTATTGCAATAATAGTAAAATATACCCATGGTTTTTTACCAGCCTGTTCTCGGCGTTTCGGTGCAGCGTACGCCAGGAGTTTTGTCTTCGTCATACCGGGCTGTCATGTTTCCGCTGGCGTCGTTTGGCCCTTCATGCTGTTGTATTTTACATGCCAGCTTAAAACCAAATTCCTTTTTTTTGACAAAAGCTGTATTTATAAATAATTTTGGCTCATTCCGGAATTTTGGGGAAAACCATCATAATTTATTTTATGTCTATAAATCATTGTATCACCTCACTGTCATTCCCGCGAAGGCGGGAATCCATTCTGTTACAGCAACC
>CAZAOK010000125.1:0-10140 GCA_964486725.1 uncultured Leptospiraceae bacterium | reverse complement strand
CAGTATTAAATACATTATCTGATTTGTGGGTAGAAGTCAGCCCCTTGGGGGGATTGTAGGGGGCTGATAGACTGATTATATCATGGGTCACAGAATGTAACCCGGAATTTAAATCACTCCCCAGGATTCCAGAAAGAATGTATAAAAAAAACGGGTGCGCCCAAAGCGTCACCCGTTTCTCTTCCGCTTTACTATTCACGACTCACGACTCACGTCTTACGACTTACTGCCCTTAAGTAAATATCTGAGCCTGAACAACAACACCACGGTCGATGTTGTGACCTTCGTCCTTCAGCGGGTAGTTGTACTCGATCTTGATATTGGCATTGTGGCCGTTGATGAAGTAGTTCAGCCCGCCGGTCAGCATGGTGGTCTGTACTTCGTCACCGTCTTCAACAGCTGTTGTATTGGTGTTCCAGTATTTTACTACCGGCTGCAGCATGTTGTTCCATAGAAAACCCATCTGTACAAAGTAGGCGGTTGATTCGTAGGTCTGGGTTACACCTTTATAAGTATACTCATCATAGGTATCCCCACCAAAGTCTACTACTACTTCTTCAACATCAGGATTACTATCGAACTTCGGATTATTATTATACTGCACGTAGGCACCCTGCAGCGCAAAGGAATTACCTTTACCAACGGGCATATCCACTGTCAGGTCAACCGTCCATGCCATGTAATCGTCTGTCTTGTCAACGTCCTTGGCATACACGTCCGGCTGATAGTCAACACCGCCTCCAAGGCTCAACACCTTCTTCTTGCCAAGGTAATTGCCGCTGTAGAAAAACCCTTCTTCTGCATCAAGGAAGTTAAGCTGTATACGACCCGTGTATCGCAGGCTGTCATTTTTGTTCAGCTGAGTGTCTTCTGTCCGATCTGTATCGTCCATGGTCACCCATTCGCGGTCCTGTCCGTCAAAGGCACCTGCACGATAGTCAATAATGCCGCCAAAAAGAAGGCCTCGAACTTCAACACCGGTGTCACGCCATACGTTACTGCCAACCTTCACAGTATTTGCGTTGTAGTCCACACCAAGCTGTGATACTGCTGATGACCTGTCATGATGCATGAATGGGAGCAATATGTGTCCCGCAGCGATCTTGAATTCATCGATTATTGCATAATCAATATACGCATCCTGGGTAAAAAGATTTTTGCTGTTTATACCTTCCTGCTTGGGCGCGTCAGTTTCCATGAAAAATGATACCTTTTCTGATACCTGACCCTTTATTATCACCCGTGACCGCCTGATTTGAGCGTCTGAACCGTAATACTGCTTGCCAGCATTATCCTGATCCTGCTGGTACATCCCCTGTGCCTGCAGCAGGTAATGCAATGCCACCCACTTGTTCTCACCGTAGGTGAGCTTGGCCACACCGTCTTCCTGTGCCATTGCAGGCATTATAAATGCCATGGCAAGAAGCAGCATAAGCATAATCTTAAAAAGTCTCATCTGTACAACCTCCTGAATAATGTAATATAGTATTTTTCCACCCTAATTACTGGTATTGCATATTTCAACATTTTTTATTATGGGCACCATTAAAAAACATTTTTCGATTCCCGGTTAGTGCTGCTCAACAGCAGTTGCAGCGGGGGTATAACGCTGTTTTTGTGTCGAAATTGCGATTTTTTACGCAACCATTAATGGAATTTACCAGGATACATGAAGCGCACTAATAGATTCCACTACAATAAAATAATACTTTTTCCCAATATTATTATACGTTTTTTTCGTGTAGAATTTCCTATCGTGTCGAATTTCCTATATTGAACTGGAACAACAAGGAGGTTCCCGTGATCTCACGGCAACATTTCTTAAAAAATCTTGTTCACGGCAAACTGGACGAAGAGCCGAAACGGGGCCAACTAAGCGATGAGGATCTATATTACAGGGTAATGGAGCGTGGATTTGATCCGGCATCACTTACCCGGGCGCAAATGCTGCAACTTATCGCTGAAGACCCTTCGGAATAAACCTGTTGTTCGCGCAGGAAATAAAATAATTTCAGGAGGCAATACATGGAACGCTTTGGCACCAATTACCTCGAGGAACGGAAACTGGTCAAGCGGTGGCCGCAACCCATACCAGCGCTTGTCAGCCTGGTCCTCACGCTTGCCGTCTTCTACGCCACGTGGTGGATATTCCAGGACCCCCGTGGCGTTTTGCGAATGTACACCCCCTATGTTGGATACATGTACACCCGATGGTGGCTCATCGTCCTCATATGGATGGTTTATCTTTTCTCATTCTGGCCTTTCAGGCGAACCTGGATTGAAAAGGTCCACCCTCTTCTCAAGGGTCTAATCCTTACTGCCATTTCAGCAGTTGTGCTGATTGTGCTGATCAAGGGATTCTTCGAGGGGATCATGGGCAACCTGGGACTCACCTATTTCAGCCCCGCCCGAGCCAGTGGTCTTGAAGGGATAACAGAGTTTTATGCCATAGAATACGCTTCTCTTGCCTGCCTCATGTTCGCGGCCATCGCCGCCTGGCTGAGCCCGGCATGGGTAGTCGCAGTGGAAGAACGTCCATGGGAGAACCTGACGCAACCCTCAAGGGGACTCAGCATGCTGATCGTTACCTTTTTTCTAAGTACTATAATCTACTTTCTCACCATGCACTCCCACATGGGTATTCTCTACTTCCCCTGGCAGGAGTTTACGGCAATTACACCGCCGTACTGGCACGAGTTCGCCAACACGGTACACGGTAATTTCCATGTCTCATGGATCATGTGTGCCACGGTGACGGTATGGCTGGTTGAAACAATATGGGAAGGATATCCCTTTAAGCTGATAAAGACCGGATGGATTCGCCGTCTTGTCGCTTTTTTTGGTATCCTCGCCATAGCCTGGGCCCTGCACTTCTTTCTCTATTTCGCCCAGGAACTGGCCTGGGGAGAAGCGATTCGAGGAACCAGGCGACTGATGGCACCAGACTGGAGATGGCTGCACGTTGGCGAGACGGCGGTATTTCTATTGCTTGGCGCCCTTTTCTGGGACTTCTATGCAGACAACTGGCCAAAAAAATTCAGCCTGCCGGTTAATGTACTCATCCGGACCGGTTTTATGATCGTTATCGGAATGTCAATATATGCCATCTATTACATGACTTCACACAACTTTCTGGGAACCCAGAAGGGTTTTTCACATCCACAGCAGTTCCCCATGATCCCAACCATATGGCTCATCAACATATGGCTGGTTCATCACTGGTTCATGGATAACTGGCCGGCCTGGAAGATGGTACCAAAAACCAGCGAAGAGATCGAAGAAGACGAAGCAGAAGAAAAAGCAAAGGTGGATGATGTCAAATGGTCTCCCCGGTTCGGTTGGGGACTTGGCGTTGGCGCCGTTTGTGGTGTCCTGCTTTACTTCATCCTGGTCTGGGTAATGCCTCTCATTGGGCGCATTCCCCTCATACCGGAGTAATTTAGCGTAAGGAGGAAAAAATGTCAGAAGAGAATAAACATACACGAAAAGACTTCCTCAAGGGAGCCGCCATGGGGCTTGCCGGTGGTACACTTGTAGCAATGGGTGTCTACTCGTATTCTCCATGGAGAAAAGTTCATTTAACCAGGGAAAAACGCAAGATGCAGGACATAGGAGTCTGTAAGAGTATAAAGGTGACCAACATAACGGAGACTTCCTGGTTCGAGAACGATGTTCTCATGGGGGACATCAAGGGCGCAGGAGGACTCCTGGTTAGCCAGTATGAGTACAACTGGCCTCCCTTCGGGAACGGCAAGGGACTTGGAAAAGGTTCATACGAGGAGGGCATAAAGGAGATCAAGCACCTCCTTCCTGACCGCCTGGACGAGGCCTGGGATATTATCGAAAAGAAGTGCGTGCACCCGGAAAATGCAGGCGGCTACGCTGCCCTCCTGGAGGTGGAAGAGTTAAACGGGAAGATGCACAAGTACCTTCTGGATTCCGGATGGTCCTACAAGTGGACCGAGAAGAGCTTCAAGCGTGAAGGTATTGACAAGATGCTCCTTAATCGCGAGATCGAGGCCCTTTTCATCTCCCATGAACACTTTGATCATTTCTGGGGCCTGCCGGTAACCCTGAAATATGACCCGACGATTACCATTTATATCCCTGACGGCTTCTACGATGAAGGCAAGCAGTATCTCAAGGACTGCGGACACAGGGGCAAGGTTATAACGGTCAAGAACGGTCTCAAAAAACATATACCGGGAATGGCATCCTATGTTTTCGGTGAACCCATCATCTGCCGTGTTTACGGGGAGCAGTCCCTTTACTTCAACGTGAAGGACAAGGGGCTCATAAGCGTGACCGGCTGTTGTCACCAGGGGATCATCCAGTTCGCCGAGACCGCGTATGACGAGATAAAGTACGAAAATGATCAACTCTACGGGATCTACGGCGGGCTTCATATATCCCCCTTCGAGGACTGGGATCCGAAGTATGACGACCTGGTCATTGCTCTTGGTGATTACGATTTCAAGAAGATTGGATGCAATCACTGTACGGGTATCATCACCGCCAAGAAGTTCATCACGCGGGGATATCCCGTTGTAGAGGGGACGGCCCGTTTTCGATCCAGGGACAAGGCGTACCTTGGTAACGGGGATACAATCACCTTTGGACTGGATTCTGATGAAGAATCGGCCTGACATGGGGAACATCTTTTTGACATGTCCGGCCGGTAGAGACGTGTATCAATATTAGGAGAAGAATATGCAGCTACGGGATCTTCTACCACGCGGCAATTACCAGCACAGTGATTCCTTTATGCGGGAATTCCTGCGCAACCTCATAACACTGCCCAACTTTGTTCCTGCCCTGCGTTACTACCTGGGCTGGAGAGGGTTAAAGGAAATCACGGGGGGGCCCAAAGCCTGGACCATGAAGATCGAAGGCTATAAAGGAATTTTCGGTCTTTACCCGGCCGAAACCTCAAGCCCGCCCAATGCCGTCACGGGCGCATTTACCATCTGCTACTTCCCTGATCCCGGGGAAGAAATGATAGAGAAGATATCCGTTCAGGCCGGGATCATTACACAGCAACAGAACTACCTTGACCTTGTCCGGGCCTTTACGGCCCACCAGGAGATGGCCGAACACTTCAGTTTCGGAACCCTTTACCTGGCCGTTCACCCGGGAGGAAACTGGTGCTCGGCCGGTATCGACACGCTGCAACGTGTTCGGATGATCAACCAGCAGGGCGTATACCTGGTCGTAAATGGAGAAAGGAAGGAGGTAGTTTCGCCCGGAGAACTGGAAGAAGACATCCCGTCCCTGGAACCGGTACACGCTCTTTTTGAAGTAATCTCCGCTTCACTATCCAGTCTTCTCTCTGTTCCACCCGCACGGTATTCCTTTTTCACCGAACCGGGTATTCTGAAGGTAATAGACCGGGACGGCCAACTCCATGAATACCCGGATGATGAGGCATCCCGGTGGAATATCAACCTGGAATGGGGGGAAACCCTTCCCATCATCGATGCGGGAAAAGCAGACATGATATGGGAAGGCGGGGACCCTCGTCCCGAACCGGATGCGCGCTGGTGGAATGCCCACAATGCGTACTACGGCACGTCAATGGACAAGAAGGTACTTGGCATAGACGACAGGCCGGAGCTCATCGTACTTTCCGGTTTCCTGGGATCGGGGAAGACCACTTTCCTGAACCATTTTGTCGAATATCAACAACAGTTCAACCGCTTTACGGCCATTATTCAAAATGAGCTTGGAGAGAAGGGGGTTGACACGAGGCTGCTGGACAATGATTTTGCCGTGCTTGAACTCGATGAAGGGTGTGTCTGTTGTACCCTGGTGGGGAATCTCAAGGGAGGCATATCAAATTTAATCCAGGAGTTTCATCCTGACTATATAGTGCTGGAAACGACGGGAGCGGCAAACCCCTCTAACCTGCTGGATGAAATCGTCGAGCTTCAGGACCTGGTACGTTTCGATTCGGTGACCACCATCGTGGATTCGGTCAACATTGAAACGACCCTGGAGGATTTTCGGATCAGCCGGGACCAGGTCCACGCAGCAGACATTATCATCCTCAACAAGGTTGAATCACTAAACCAGGAGGAGGTTGAAGGGGTACGGGAACTGGTGAAGAAGTATAACCCGAACGCGCCTGTTGTTCCGGCATCTTACGGTGAAGTAAACCCGGCACTGTTGTATTCTTATGAACGAGAACCAGCTGGAGGAGAAAACTGCCGTGAAGGTCACCAGCACACGCACGATATGGATGGGCTGGAAAGCATGACCCTCGAGGTGAAAGGCATTCTCTCCCGCAGCATGTTGATTGAGTTTCTCAATACACTTCCCTCTTCGGTCTTCAGGCTGAAGGGGATTGTTTCTCTCGAAGACGAAGGGAACGTACTGGTACAGTATGTATCTGGCCGGTATGAATTATCAAAACATGACGGTCATGTGGACTGGCCCTTTTTAACGGTAATCGGACGGAACGTGTTTACCACGTTTAACCGGGATTCCGGCTTCGAGTTCATACAGGCCTGCGTGTAATGCATGTGCCTGTACAAAATAACACACACTGGAGGATAGCAATGAAAAAAGTGCTTACCATACCGCTCATGATTCTGCTTGCCCTGGGACTGTCACAGTGCAGCAAGCAGGAGGGTGCGGATACGCGAATTATTCCCGAAATGAAAGAATTTATGGCAGCCTTTGGATCACAGGAAAATATTGACACGGTTGTAAAGAAGTACGAGGAAGAGGGCGTTGTTCCAATACAATTAACCCGATGTCTTCTTGAAAATCCGAAAATCGTCAAAAAAGTCACCAGGGACGGGGTCCACTACTATACAGTTGAAGCCAGGGTTACAGACTGTGACTGCATGGCAAAAGTGGAGGGGTCCGTACGGATTTTTACCCTTGGCTGGAAAGACGGAAAGATCGTGTCTTTCACCTGGGAAGGCATAAAAGATGGCGACGAAGCAAAACATTTTGGATAAAAAGAAGAAGCCGGGCAGCCAGATGCCCGGCTTTTAAGCCATACCCGGCAACCCGTCCAAAGCGACTTTTTTTCATTATCCGGGACAAATGCCTATTTACACTCATGAATTTATGTCGTATGTTGTAGTATTGTTGTCCAGCTCTCTTTTGTATTGAAAAAAACAAACACAGAGAAGTGTAATGCCCGGCACATATTATAATTATTATTTTCTTAATTCTTTCCCCCTTCCGGTGATTGAACATGACGGGCTCGACCTGTACAACCGGTTAAACGGCAACCGGTGCGTGGAATGTGAGAAACGTGTCGGGTGCCATCTCGAAAAGATGGTGCCCGGCCTCGAGGTGGCTGACAGCATGGAGGTGTTTCTTCTTAATACTGCCTACACCGCCGAGTTGCTGCAGGCACCGGGGGTAGAGGCCCTTCGCGTACCCCTGCCGCTAACCGTCGACGATGCCTCCCTGCTGCTGCTGAACTGCGACACCGGCTCATTCTCATTGCGTGAGCACTACATGCCCGCGCTGGCCAACACCCCGCCCATTAGAAATGTGTGCCTGGTGGAAGATAACAGCTCAATCAGGGCCATGATCAAATCCATGCTGGCATATTTCAACCTCACCGTCTATGATTTTGGAAATCCTGAAAATGCCCTGCGGCAGATGACCTCGGCGGCTATTCAATGTGACCTGCTTATAACCGACTTCTCCATGCCGGTGATGGACGGAATGACCCTCATCGAAGAGGCCTGCAAGAACAAGTTACAAATGCCGGTGGTGATGATCAGCGGTAACCTGTCAGATGACGTGGTGCAGAGGCTGCGTGGTATCGACTGGAACATGATATCATTAATTCAAAAGCCATTCACCCTGGGCATACTGGAAAAAACACTCACCCTTCTGGACATGGCCCGTCGATACCCCGGTATAACCCTTCTCAAATAAGGGCCATGTAATAGGCAAACTTGATCAGGCCCACGTGGCTGTTGATGCCAAGCTTGTTCATTATATTTGACTTGTGATTGCGAACGGTTTTCTCGCTGATACAAAGCATTTTCGAGATATCTTTTGTTGAATACTCCCGCGCGATTAGTCTCAGCACCTCGCTTTCCCGCTGGGTAAGGGCACTGAACCGCGAAGCCTTTTTCTTGTTTTCGATTACAAGCTGGTCTAAGAGTTCTTCAGGCATCTGCGGCGCGTAAAACCTGTCGGCCTGCATCACGTGATACACCGACGCCACCAGGTGGGATATGGCTATTGACTTTGAAAGAAATGCCGTGGCCCCTGCCGCGTAGGCTGATGCCACCAGTGATTCGTTGAAATATCCCGATAGAATGATGATCTTTGTATTACGGCACCGTTTTCGTATTTCACGGGCGAGATCTATGCCGTTTTCGTCTTTCAGGCGCACGTCGGCAATAACAACCTCGGGCTTCAATGTTTCAATTTCACTGCAGGCCTGGGCGGCCCCCGATGCTGATCCCACCACGTTCAGGTCATCAATGATGTTAAGACAACGTGATATGGTGTCCCTCACCAGCGTTTCATCATCAATAACATAGATATTAATTTTTTCCTGCATGTATTATTCCGCTTATATATATTTTTTCTACAAAAACAGGATGTAATGATTTACTCTGAAAAAATTTTTACCCCTTTTATAATATCCTCACTGTCAATAGGCATTTGTCACGGTTTTTATACCTTATACCGGAAATACTTAAAGAAAAGCAAAAAAAACCCGTCGTCCGGACGGGTTTTTTTTAACATTTTTGTATTTTTTATCGTTCTACAGTTACTGCCGCCCCCTGGCCTCCGCCTATACACAGGGTGGCGATACCTTTTTTCGCGTCCCTTTTCTGCATTTCGAATAACAGGGTGGCCAGAATACGTGCCCCCGACGCCCCGATGGGATGGCCGATGGCTATGGCACCGCCGTTCACGTTTACCTTGTCAACGTCCCAGCCAAGCTCCCTGTTTACCACCAGCGCCTGCGAAGCAAAAGCCTCGTTGGCCTCAATAAGGTCAAGGTCTGATGCCTTCCAGCCAGCCTTCTCAAGTGCCTTCCTGCTGGATGGTATGGGGCCTGTGCCCATTATCGCCGGGTCAACCCCTGCCGACGCGTATGACACGATGCGGCACATGGGCTCGATGCCAAGCTCTTTTGCCTTCTCGGCAGACATCACCACCGCGGCTGCGGCACCGTCGTTGATACCCGACGCGTTTCCGGCGGTCACCATCCCGTCCTTCTTGAAGGCAGGCTTCAGCTTGGCCATGGCCTCCAGGGTTGCGCCAAACCGGGGATGCTCGTCGGTGTCGAATATTTTCGGATCACCCTTTCTCTGTGGTATTTCAACGGGTACGATCTCGTCTTTAAACCGTCCCGACTTAATAGCTGCTTCCGCTTTCTGCTGGCTTTCCACGGCAAACTGGTCAAGTTCTTCCCTGGTGAGGTTCCATTTTTCCGCCACGTTCTCGGCGGTAATACCCATGTGGTACTGGTTGAAGGCGTCCCACAACCCGTCTTTTATCATCATGTCAACAAGGTTGGAGTCGCCCATGCGGTATCCCCATCGTGCCTTCATAAGGGCGTATGGGGCGGCGCTCATGTTCTCCATGCCACCCGCAACGATTATGTCGGCATCTCCCGCCTTAATTATCTGGGCGGCAAGGCTCACCGATCTAAGGCCCGAGGCGCATACCTTGTTCAGGGTCATAGCCGGCACTTCCTGCGGAATGCCTGAATGGATCAGCACCTGCCGCGCGGTGTTCTGTCCCTGCGCAGCCTGCAGCACATGGCCAAGAATAACATTTTCCACCTGGTCGGGGGCCGCCCCCGCTCTCTTTAAAGCCTCTTTAACTGCCGTTACTCCCAGGTCGACGGCCGAAACGTCCTTTAACGCGCCGTTAAAGGTACCCACGGGAGTTCTTGCCATACTGGCGATTACCACGTCCCTCATATCATTCCTCTCATGTTTTAATAATATATATGCACCCCCGCCCCGCGGTCAGCAAACTGCCCGCAGCCGGGGGTGATGCGGCATGGTTGCGATAGAGTATAAAAGCACCTGTCTTTGTAAAGAAAAAAAGGGGGATTACCGCAAAGACGGGAAGGGGGTGAATTAAATATAATGAGTCAGGAGTCCCCCGTGGGGCTGACTTGTACCCACAAATCAGATA
>CAZAOK010000124.1:3389-10171 GCA_964486725.1 uncultured Leptospiraceae bacterium | reverse complement strand
TGCTCTCAGTCTCCGGGCCGTATAACACCCCCATGTCTTCCAGGCGGCCGTAGTGTTTCTGCATTCGCGCCTTAAAATCGGCATAGTCACGCTGCTCTTCCGGTGTCCAGAGCACCTCGGCAAGGGCGCAGAGGCGTGGAAACACCTTCCTGTCGATGGTGTGCCGCGGTGCGTACTCCGTCCACATGTTGGCTTCCGATCCCATCACCAGTGAGGCGTCTTCTGCTGACAGTTCTTCCGGGACGGGGTCAAAGCCGTATACCTTCGCGAGGTCGGTGCGGGCAAGGCCGTAGTCGAAGTAGGTGTGTGATGTGGGGGAGACGATGGTGCGGTGGCCGGCCCGTACCGCCTCAACGGCGCCGGCGGTGCCCCGCCATGACTGTACCACCGCGCCGGGGGGGATCCCCCCTTCAAGTATCTCGTCCCAGCCGATGAACTGGCGGCCATTTTCTTCTATATAATGTCCCATGCGGCTGATGAAGTAGCTCTGAAGCTCCTCCTCGTCTGCAAGGCCCTCCTCTTTCATCCGGGCCTGGCAGCGGGGGCATTTTCTCCAGCGTGTTTTAAGGCACTCATCACCGCCGATGTGAATGTAGGGTGAAGGGAAAAGCTCCATCACCCGGTCAAGCACCGTCTGCAGGAAGGTGAAGGTTTTTTCGTTACCGGCGCAGTACACCTCCTTCTTGATGCCCCACGATGTTGCCACTTCAAAGGGACCGCCGGTGCATGAAAGTTCGGGGTATGCTGCCAATGCGGCGGTGCTGTGGCCGGGCATCTCGATCTCAGGCACCACGGTGACAGCACGCTCGGCGGCGAACTGTACCACTTCGCGTATTTCATCGGCGGTATAGCAGCCGCCGTATTGCGTGCCCCCCTTCCCCTTCCGCCAGGCGCCCACATCGGTCAGCCGGGGATAGCCGGGTATCTCCATGCGCCAGCCCTGGTCATCGGTGAGATGCCAGTGGAAGACGTTCATGCGGTGATATGCCATGAGGTCAATGTATCTCTTGATGAATTCGATATCCATGAAATGGCGGCTGCAGTCCAGGTTCAGGCCCCGCCAGTTGAAGCGGGGCTCGTCGTGTATGGTTACGCAGGGAAGTTCCAGCGAAGCATTCACGTCCTGCATCGCTGCCGTTGCCGTTGGGAAGAGTTGCCGCAGCGCCTGTGTGCCCCTGGCAAAACCTTCAAAAGAGGCTGCCGCAAGCACGATACGGGTTGGTTCAACGGTGAGCAGGTAACGCTCGGGGCTTTTGCCGGGTATATAGGGATCGGGAAGGAAGTAGATGCCCTCCCTGTTCTCACGGTACTCATCCAGCGTATCAACGGGAACGGGGTGGCCGGTTTTTTCACGAAGCATCTGCGCAAGCATTTCGGCGGCATGGCCAGCGTCGGCCTCTGCCGAGACGATCACCTTAACGTCGGGCCGGATGGGACAGGAGCCCCCGGTTTCCTTCACCTCAACGGGTTTTGGTACAAGTGTTACTCCCATCATGCAGCCTCCTGGAGATACTGCTTTTTCGGTTCAACGGGTTTTTCAATGCATTTAATACGCAAAACGTTTTCCGAAAATTATTGCTTTCTGCCCGGCAACCCCGTCCCAGAGTTCATGTTCAAATTCATCCAGTATTTCGTAACCGTGTTTCCGGTAGAAGGGAATTGCCTTCTCGTTATGGTTGGAGGTGACAAGGTGCACCCCACGCACTCCACGTGATTTCAGCCACTGCTCAAAGGTAAGTATGAGAAGTGTACCCGCCCCAGACCGCTGGTAGTCAGGGTAGATATTTATATGCAGGTGGGCGGGATACTCGCCGGCAAGGGCAAGCTCGCGGTCGGCTGACTGGTCACCCGCCCATTGCAGCAGCTTGCTGAACGACTCGGGGTATTTCCACCAGCTCACCAGCAGCATGCGCAACACAATACGCCAGTACATGCGCCACAGGAAACGCCGTAGCTGCCGCCGGGTATCGGTGGTGCCGAAGATGTAGCCGATCACCTTTTCACCGTCCTCGTCCACCGCCACGAAGCAGTTCTCCGGCTCGTGCTCAAGGTAGTAGCGGCAGAAGACCAGGGTAACAAGCTTTCGGTCATCAAACCTGCCCGTCCCCTCGAGGTCTTTTCCCATGAACCCGGTGCGGTAGCATATATCACCAACCGCGTCGGTGTCTTCCGGTAAGAATTGCCTGCAGTATATCCGTCCCATTATTGTACCAGTGTTTTAAGACATCTGTCCCCTCCCCCCTTTAATTCGGTACCTATAATGCACCCTGAAAACCGCAAGGTCAATAAAATATTGCATCTAATCAGCAGTGCTGGTATGATCGTACTTCGTCAACTTTAAAGATTCACCGCAGAGAGGAGAAAAAAAACGCGGTGGAAAAAACAGGAGCATACGCACAATGAACACCAACTATGACAGCTTAACCCGGCATGAGAAACTGCCGGTGGAGATATTTGAGAGTTCGGCGGAGGCCTCACGGCATGTGGCGGGGCAGATGGCCAAGCTTATCCGCGGGAAGGATGCGAAGGGGCAGATGTGCGTGCTGGGACTTGCCACCGGCTCGTCTCCCATCAGCGTGTACGAGGAGCTGGTGCGGATGCACCGTGAGGAAAACCTGAGCTTCAAGAACGTGGTCACATTCAATCTGGACGAGTACTACCCCATGGAGCCCGACGCCTTTCAGAGTTACGTGCGCTTCATGCGGGAGTACCTTTTTGATCACATCGATATTCTGCCTGAGAACGCGCACATCCCCGACGGCACTGTTTCCCGTGACCGGATACACGAATACTGCAGGGAATACGAGGCCATGATAGAGGCAAGCGGCGGTATTGACCTGCAGCTTTTGGGTATCGGCCGTACCGGGCATATCGGGTTCAACGAGCCGGGGTCGCCGGCCACGTCCCCCACCCGTCTTATATTTCTTGATCACATCACCCGCGCCGATGCCGCCAGCGATTTTTACGGTGAGGAGAACGTTCCCCAGAGGGCCATCACCATGGGGGTTGGCTCCATCATGAAATCGAAGAAGGTTGTGCTGCTGGCATGGGGTGAAAACAAGGCGCCTGTGATACGGCAGGCGGTGGAGGGTGAAGTCTCCGAGAGCATTCCCGCCACGTATTTACAAATGCACCGTGACTGCACCTTCGTGCTGGACAGTGGTGCCGCTGCAGAACTGACCAGGGTTAAGACCCCCTGGCTGGTGGGTGACTGTGACTGGGAGGCCCACCGTATGGTTCGACGGGGTGTGGTATGGCTTTGCGAAAAGGTGGACAAGCCCATACTGAAACTCACCGACCGTGACTACGCCGACAACGGAATGCACGACCTCATCGCCGACCGTGGCCCCGCCTACAGCATTAACATCCGGGTGTTCAACGAGCTGCAGCACACCATCACCGGCTGGCCCGGCGGCAAGCCGGTTGCCGATGACAGCAACAGGCCCGAGCGGGCCACCCCCTTTCCCAAGCGGGTGGTCATCTTCAGCCCCCACCCGGACGATGACGTTATCTCAATGGGGGGAACCTTCATCCGGCTGGTTGACCACGGCCACCAGGTACACGTGGCCTACCAGACCTCCGGCAATATCGCGGTGTTCGACGACGACGTGATCCGCTTCACCGATTTTGTCAGCGACCTGGTCAGTGAGTTTGACCGTCCCTACACCGAGGCGGAGGAGTTCTATAACCGGGTGCGTGAATCCATTCGTCGCAAGAAGCCCATCGAAACCGACAGCGACGACGTGCTGGCCATCAAGAAGCTCATCCGTGAAGGTGAGGCCAAGGCCGCCTGCCGGTTCGTGGGGATCCCTGACAACCACGTGCATTTTCTCAACCTCCCTTTCTACCAGACGGGTACGGTAAAGAAGAAAAATTTGAGCGGCGAGGACGTGAATATCATCATGGATCTTTTACAAAAGATACAGCCCCACCAGGTGTATGCTGCCGGGGATCTCTCTGACCCACACGGCACCCACCGAGTGTGCTTCCAGGCGGTACTTTCGGCGCTGAAGAAACTGGAAAAAGAGAAGTGGATGAAAGACTGCTACGTGTGGCTCTACCGGGGTGCATGGCAGGAATGGGGCATCGCCGACGTTGACATGGCGGTGCCCTTAAGCCCCGCCGAGCTGCAGCGAAAGCGGCGTGCCATATTCAAGCACCAGTCTCAGAAAGACCGTCCCCTGTTTCCCGGCGTTGACAGCAGGGAATTCTGGCAGCGTTCGGAGGCCCGTAACCGCGGCACCGCAAAGCTTTACGATTCGCTGGGAATGGCCGAATACGAGGCCATGGAGGTTTTTAAGAGGATGGGGCTCTAAATTATTTCACGCGGAGCCGCGGGGAGCGCGGAGGGTTTCTTTCTTTATTTTCGTTCTCGTCAAGTTTTTTATCAGTTCAATCTATTCAGGTTTTTTAAGGAATATATATTTGGCTACTGGGTTAAATATATGTATTTTCTGTCTGTAAAATCTATATCAAAAAATGGGTCTTTCCGGATTATTGGGAATTGAAAATAATTTTTTTATAACAATAATCTTTGAAATTGCAATTCAAATAATTTTTTTTTAACCGCAGATAAACGCAGATGGACACAGATGATGGTATTAATTATCAAATATTCACGATAATCCGCGTTAATCTGCGTTTATGCTTCGGCGTCGCTCAGCACGGCGTCGAGCGAAGCGGGCGGTTTCATGTATTTAAAGCCTTATTATATCATAAGTGTTTTCTTTGGGTGACTAATAATAATAAATAACAATCGGTTGCTCTCCTGAAAAACAAAACACACCTGTATTGGTCAACTCTCCGCGCTCCCCGCGTCTCCGCGTGAGAAATCCGTTGAGTTTATGCAGCAAAATGCCCCATCCTCTGGCCACGTTGCTACAGCAGGCTGGACGCCAGGTCGGCAAGCTCTGAGCGTTCTCCCTTCTCCAGGGTAACGTGGGCGTATATGCTCTGACCCTTCATCTTGTCGATGAGGTAGGTGAGGCCGTTGCTGCGTGAATCCAGGTAGGGGGTGTCGATCTGGTAGGGGTCACCGGTGAACACTATTTTTGTCCCCTCCCCCGCCCTTGTAATTATGGTTTTTACCTCGTGTGGAGTAAGGTTTTGCGCCTCGTCAACGATAAAGTATACCCTTGAAAGGCTTCGCCCCCTGATATAGGTGAGGGCCATGATGAGCAGCTTCTCGTTTATCACCATGTCAGAAATACGCCGGTAATCCTGTGACATCTCGTCAAACTGGTTCTTTATTACCGCCAGGTTATCAAACAGCGGCTGCATGTAGGGGTCAATTTTGCTGTTGATATCACCGGGCAGGTAACCGATGTCCCTGTTTGAAAGGGGGATAATGGGACGGGCAAGCAGTATCTGGGTGTAGTGTTTTCGCACATCAAGGGAGGCGGCAAGGGCCATGAGGGTTTTCCCCGTTCCCGCCTTACCCGAGAGGGTGACCAGGCTTATGTCAGGGTTCACCAGGGCGTCCAGTGAAAATGTCTGTTCGGCGTTCCGGGGGTTTATCCCGTAAGCCCTTCGCTTCTCAACGATATGCAGCAGCTGCTCCATGTCGTTATACCTGGTGAGGGCGCTCTTGTGGCCGTTTCGCAGAATAAAGTATTCGTTGGGAAGCGGGGCCTCGCTGATACCCGCCTCCTCCGGGTATATCATCCCCTGACGGTAGAGTGAGTCGATGGCGGTGCCTGTGACATTCTCCACCAGGTTTTTACCGGTATACAGTTCGTCAATACTCTTTACTTTCCCGGTCTCGTAGTCCTCGGCATGTATACCGATACTCTTGGCCTTCATGCGCAGGTTGATGTCCTTGGACACCATGATCACCCGGTCATACCCGCAGCTGTTGGCCAGGTTGTAGGCCACCGAGAGGATCCGGTGATCAGGGTTGTCCTCCCAGAAGGCGTTCAGCAGAAAATCGTCTTTCTGTGTATCGGTGACCACCAGCACCATGCCGCCGGTCTCAAGTTCGGCCCCTTCACTCAGCAGGCGGTCACCAATGAGGGCGTCAAGCTCTCGTGAGAATTCCCTGGCGTTGTAGTTTATTATCTCACTGCCCCGCTTGAAACGGTCTATTTCTTCCAGCAGGGTTATGGGGATAACAACATTGTGTTCCTCGAAAGAATAAATTGACCTGAAATCGTACAATACCACGTTGGTATCAAGAACAAATATCTTGTTATCATTAAAAGGATACATGGGCTTGTCCTCCTGGTCTGTATATCCGCCACTGCAGGTATAGTAAACGGAGGGTACTGGCAACGTTGTAAGTTGAGTATTATTGATGGTGAGTATGATGTGCGTGCATGAACCGTGTTCGGTTGCATTAATTACCTTTATGGTATATTTGTGCACCCGCATAACGGGATTATGTCGTATTATAAACAATACATGGGCAATGTCAAGAAACAAATGGTTCAGTGAGATGTGAAAAGTGACATGAAGCTGAACGGGGGTCTCACGCGGAGCCGCGGGGAACGCGGAGAGTTTCTTTCTTTATTTTTGTTCTCGTCAGGTTTTTATTTTACGTTATATATTTGGCAACATGGTTAAATAATATATGTATATTCTGCCTGTAAACTCTATATAAAATACAACTTAACAACAATCGGTAGTTATACTGAAATAACGAAACACACCTGTATTGGCCAACTCTCCGCGTTCCCCGCGGCTCCGCGTGAGATAACTGTTGAGTTTTGTGTAATATATGGTTATACAGGATATATGGAAATTAGCTTGCAACATATTCCAGCATGGCTACCCTTGCGTTAATT
>CAZAOK010000124.1:0-3289 GCA_964486725.1 uncultured Leptospiraceae bacterium | reverse complement strand
TTCGGCATTGCAGGCGGGGCCTGCTTTTTCATCCGCGACTTTGAGCTGCTGCTGGTGTTCCGTTTCATACAGGGAGTGGGAGCTTCCGCCCTTGGCGCTATCAACGTTACCATAATCGGCGACCTTTTCAAGGGAAAAGACCGCACAGCAGCGTTCGGGTATAACGCCAGCGTGCTCAGCATAGGAACCGCCATCTACCCTTCCCTGGGCGGGGCCATGGCACTGCTGGGCTGGAACTACCCCTTTCTTCTGCCCTTCTCGGCCATAGTGGTGGCGTTTTTTGTCATGTTCAAGCTGAACAACCCCGAACCGCTGCAGCAGCAGGAACTGAAAAGCTATTTCGGCTCCATATGGAAGATAATAAAGAACCCCTATGTCATCGGTCTTTTCATCGGGAGTATTGCCACCTTCGTGCTCATATACGGTACCATGATAACATATTACCCCCTGGTGATGGAACAGCGCTTCGACGCGACTACGGTCACCATAGGACTTGTGATGTCAGCCATGTCGGTTTCAACCGCCATCGCCGCCACACAGCTTGCAAGGCTCACCCGGAAGTTCACAGAGAAGAACCTCATAAAATACGGGTTTCTTCTCCTGGCCGTTTCATTCGTAATAGTGGCCTTCGCCCGGGAGATGTGGATAATGGTGATTGCCGCCCTCATCACCGGCGCGGGCAACGGTATAAACACCCCCAGCCTTCTTTCACTGCTCACCTCTTCCACCCCAACGGAGTACCGGGGGGCGGTAATGTCACTCAACGGCATGGCACTTCGCATCGGGCAGACGCTGGGGCCTCTTTTTATGGCCTTCTTCTACTCGGTGTTCGGCCTGTGTCATGCCTTCTGCGCGGCGGCGGTATTTACCCTTGTCATGATCAGCATTATATTTACGTTGATACAAAAAGATGAGGATATCAGGTATGACTGATAACAACTCAACATTCGGTAATTTGCGAAGCCGGGAACGGGAAAATCGCAGGCAGATCATCCTTGAAGCCGCCGAACGGGTCTTCGGAAGTAAACCATTTACCCAGGTTACCATGCGGGAGATCGCCCGGGAGGCCGGCATTTCCCCGGCCTCCATCTACCGGTATTTCCCTGACAAGCAGTCCCTTTTCGTTGAAGCTTTCTTACAGGGGGCGGACGAGATCACAGAGATCCTGGAGTACCTCCCCTCAGCAAATGTCACGCTGGCTACCCGGGATACGGCCATGACCTTCATACAGTACCTGGCCGACAACGGCCACTATTTCAGGATGATGACCCATTTCATGCTGGACGGGTCGCTGGACGAAGAACAGGCCGCCCGTCTGAACACCGCCGAACGTACCCTGCTGGAACACTTCGACAGGCTCTTTGATGCGGGGCTGCCCAAAAAGCAGGTGCGCCTGTACTCCCATGCATTCTTCGCCGCACTTAACGGCATACTCATCACCTTCTGGCAGTATCCCGGCCGAAGCCGTGAAGAACTGCTTGATCACATGAAAGAGCTTGGCGGTATCATTGCAGATCTCTTCCAGAAACGCCCTGCCCGCTGATCACACCTTTTCCTTTACACCCGCGAACACCTCTGCCATGGCCATGTCCTGGTACGCATGAAAGAACCGGTGACAGAAACTGTCCCAGCGCCTGCACACCTCCAGGGTCTTGTCATCCATCGTGAAGAGGTTTTCATGAGACACCAGGTCTTTCAGTTCTTCTCCCAGCTCTTTCACCAGCACGGGGTCAGAGCCTTTCAGGCTGTCGGCCACCAGCTCTTCTGGCGGATACCACGAGGCCGCCCGCTGCAGGTCACGGTGAACCTGGGTAAGCAGCACGTTGCGGGGCCCCTCCCACAATTCGTTAACGGCAGAGTCACGGTAGAGCCTGGGCAGGCATGAGAAGTCTTCCATTACGCCGTGGCCGCCGAAAACTGACATGGCACTGCGGATTACGTCCACCGCGTCCCACGAGGCGGTAATCTTCTGCAGCATGATAAGCTCACGCACCCTGAACCGCCTGCGTCGAAGCTCATCCGGCTCGTCCTCCACCAGGCCTCCCCTTAGGCCCCCTTCCAGGCGCAGAAACTCGTCATACACCTTGAAGGCCCCCGCGGTGGAGCGTTTTGCCGCGTGGTCAATGGCATCGATCTGCCCGGCAAGCAGGGGAAAGTTGCCGATGGGCATGCCGAAAGCCTCCCTGAACATGGCATACTCCTTCGCCTCACGCACCGCCCTGGTCATGAAGGCTGACGCCGAAAGCCCCACTGTAAGCCTCGAGTAGGTGAGCACAATACCCACCACGTTGGCAACCCCCCTGTCAAGGGGACCGGCTGGATAGCCAACTGCACCGTTGAAAGTGAGTTCAGCGGTGGTAAGCTCGCTGGTGCCAAGCTTCCACTTGATGCGGTCGATGGTGTACCCGTTGCGTTTCTCCTTTTCCCTGTCACCCGACAGCCACGAGGGTACGATAAAGAGGCCCACCTTTTCCGAGCCGCGTGGCTTGGCGGTCACCACCGCGTAATCAGCGTGGGTTGCCGAGCAGAAAAACTTGGTGCCGTACAGACGCCACTGCCCGTCTTCCTCTACCGCCTCAAGCACGTTGGCGGGCACGTCAGAGCCACCCTGTATTTCCGAGAGGTACTGGGC
Source organism: uncultured Leptospiraceae bacterium (assembly GCA_964486725.1). Taxonomy (GTDB): domain Bacteria; phylum Spirochaetota; class UBA4802; order UBA4802; family UB4802; genus M55B154. The sequence continues at coordinate 657 of CAZAOK010000124.1, read as the reverse complement.
ACCGATGGCAAAATGCCCGTCCACCCCCTCGGCGGTATGTTCAAGTATGCCCTTCAGCTCGGGGGTATCGGCAAATTTTCTGAGAAGCTCCACCATCCCCTCGGTGCAGGTAAGGGGACAGGCGATGCATGACTCCCCGTTCTGGTAGATGAGATACATCTTCACCAGTTTCTCCCAGGCATGGGTCTTCTCTGAGAAAAGCCCCTCGGAGAATATCTCCTGTTCCATGATCTCCGTGTCGCGGGGACGCACGATACGGTCGATACGGTGGTTCATGCCGTCATAATGCTGCATGTAGGGGCGCTCCTCGGGCCAGGCGATTTTATCCGCCATGTCCCGCCAGCGGTATGATGCCTTTTGTGACACCTTCTCCGCTTCCCGGTTTACCTGCTCCCAAAGCTGGCCGGTGAAGTGCTTCACCAGCTTTTGGAAAAAGGGGTCGTCCTTATAATAATCAACAGAATTACGCCAGTTGAGAAAATCGTCGAAATTGTATGGGTTGTTCCTGTCAGGTAATGACATGGGTGGCCTCCGGTATAATGGAATAACACCGTATGTAAACACTGTTCAGGGTAATAAACATGTGTTGCATTGTCAAGTTTATAAAAGGGGTCAGAGCCTGTAAGTCTGTTACTCAAAAGCCCCCTAAATCCCCCC
>CAZAOK010000123.1:6335-10480 GCA_964486725.1 uncultured Leptospiraceae bacterium | reverse complement strand
TGAATAATAATCCAGCATCTCCCCCCGCCTTCGGCGGGGGGAGATGCTCCAATTCCTTTTCATTATGAAGCAAATGATCAATATTTTAGTCATAGCTGAGTAGTCACAATTTTTTTTCAATCTTCAAAGCATCTTTTACTCAAATCTATTCAGGAGGAATCATGGCAAATCTCGAGAATGTAAATGATCAGAATTTCAAATCCGCGGTACTTGAACAATCCGGCAAAGTGCTTGTAGATTTTTGGGCACCATGGTGCGGTCCCTGCAAAATGCAGACACCTATACTGGAAAAACTTACCGATTCAGGTGAGACAAGCGCGAAGATAGTCAAGCTGAATACCGACGAAAACCCGGAAACAGCCAGGAAGTATGGCATCTCTTCTATTCCTACACTTATCCTTTTTGAAAATGGTGAAGAAATCGACCGGATGATCGGCGTTCAGCCAGAAAATACACTTAAAACAAAATTAAGCTGATATCAGCCAACTTCACAGCAATTTCATTATCCAATGAGAGCCGTGTTACAAAGAGTTCTTAACGCGTCAATTACCGTGGATGGCAATACCGTGGCATCTATCGGAAAAGGCCTGTGTGTCCTTTGTGGCTTTACACATGGGGATACAGAAGAAGACCTGCGACGCATGATACAAAAAATCATCGCGCTGAGAATTTTTGAAGATGATGGTGGTGTCATGAACCTGTCACTCCATGACATTAACGGGGAGCTGCTGGTTATCCCGCAGTTTACTCTTTTTGGAGATGCGAGGAAAGGTAGACGGCCATCATTTTCATCAGCGATGGAGCCCTCACTTGCTAAAAAGACTTTTTCATTATTCATGGAAATGTGTAAGGATGAGCATCCCTGCACACGGGCCGGCATTTTCGGTGCCCATATGCAGGTGGAGCTTATAAACGACGGACCGGTTACAATCCTACTGGACAGCAGCAGGCTTTTTTGATATCGCCGTCAACAATTTGAACACGTACGCATTATTCTTTTTTCAGATACTCTAAAATACTTGAAAGACGTTTGTCGTCGGGATTCTCCGCGTAGAGACGTTCAACTTGTTTGATGACCTTCGCCTTTTGAAACCTTTTGCCGGTGTAGGTTTCATCTGCCGCCCTGGCTTTCTGGTAATATGTATATGCTTCACTGAATTTAAAGAGGTGAAAGCAGGTGATTGCCATATTTGAAAGTGCCTTAACATACTTACGGTCAAGGGAGATTGCAATTTTTAACTGGGTATAGGCCCTGTTGTATTTACCCTGGTTCATATACACAGCAGAGAGGTTGTTATGATAATACTTTACCGTGGGATCCACCCTTATGGCTTTTTCGAAGTAGTTTTTCGCTTTTGTGTATTCTCCATTTACGAACAACCGGTGACCATGCCTGTTCAATGCGGCAGAGTCCTTCGATATATTTGCCGGCAAGGCCCACAGGCTGCCGCACGCAAGATTTACCGCAATAATTATGTATAGTATTCGTATACCCATATGCACTTTTCCATAACAGCTAAAACAAATGTATCGTGCTACCCTTAAATACGACAAATACTTTATTGCCACGCTGCAGTTTTAATTCATCTACCGACCTGCCCGTTATATATGAATGGATAATTATACCCGCATCCACGATCACTTCAAACACACCCCGTTTTTCCTGCAGTGAAATAATAGTACCTGCTATCTGGTTAGTTGCACTGCTTGATTGTGTAGTATTGGACAATATAACGTCTTCGGCCCTGATCATCGCCCCAACTGCTGACTTCTCTACCTCTCGGCCAAGAAACAGTTCAACCTTTTCATCAGTAACAAAGGTAGTTGTTGCACCTTCTCCCTGTACAGTACCTGAAAATATATTTTTTGCCCCGACGAATTCAGCAACAAAGGCGTTTTTCGGCTGACGGAACACCCTGCTTTTTTCACCATACTGTATGATTTCCCCGCTGTCAATAACTCCCGCGTCATCAGCAAGTATCAGCGCTTCTTCGAAGTCATGGGTTATATGCAATATGGTAGGGTTATACTCTTTTCTCAGGGTAGTCAGAAGGCCCATCATCTCTTCTTTGGTCTTAAAATCAAGTGAACTGAAAGGTTCATCCAATAAAAGCAGCCGCGGTTGTGTAATAATAGCACGTGCCAGTGCTACCCGCTGTTTTTCTCCCCCGCTGAGGTGTGCGACATCCCTGCCTGAAAGATGAAAAATGCCGCACTGCTTCATTACTTTCTCTACACTTGTTTTTATTTTTTCCTTATCATGTTTTCTCATTTTCATGCTGAAACCTACATTCCCCTCCACGTTCAGGTGAGGAAACAACGCTGAATCCTGGTATACCATCCCAAATCCCCTGTGTTCGGGCTTCATTCCGGTGATGTCCTCCCCCTTGAGAAGTACTCTGCCCGCATCAGGCTTCATGACCCCTGCAACCATCCCAAGCAGCAATGTCTTCCCCGAACCGGTAGGACCAAGAAGCACAAAATGCCGCCCCTCGGCGATCTTCAGCGACGGCACGCTCATTGAAAATCTTCCAAGTTTCTTTTCTATATTTTGTATCTCAAGCACGACGAGCCACTCCCAGCCTTGAAATGATTTTGATAACCAGGAAAAGCAGTATGCATGCGAAAATAAGCAGCACAGCCACCGGGCGGGACGAGGAGAGTCCATAGGAGGTAAAACGATCATATATCAGTACGGGGGCAATCATGGGATGATACGCCAGTATTACCACGGCACCAAACTCACTGATACCCCGCCCCCACATGAGCAATGCCCCCGTGGCCATGGATCTCGTGGACATTGGAAGCAGTACGTGAAAGAAGACCTGGCTTCTTCGTGCTCCCAGTGACCGGGCCACGTGGTCAATTCGCATGTCAATTGAAAGCAACCCGTCTTTTACCGAATCGATATAGAATGGGATAGAAACAAAGGCCATGGCAAGAGATATACCTGCCTTCGTTCCAAGAAAATCAAGTCCCGCAAGGTTCAGCATGTCACCAATCGGGCCGCTTCCAAAAACAGATAGAAGGGCTATACCCGCGGCAGTATGGGGAACAATGATAGGTATATCAATAACAGCCTCAAGTAACTTTTTCCCGCTAAAATCAAACCTGGCCAGCATGTAGGCCAGTGGTGTTCCAAGAAGCACTGCGCCAATTGTGGCATACAGTGCAGCCTCAAATGTAAGCAAAATTGACGATAACACTTCAGAATCAGCTACTGCATCCATCAATTCTGCCGCCCCGGTTGAAACCAGCATTCCCCCAAGGGGGAGCACTATTAGACTTAATGACACCAGTGCCATTAGCACCATAATCGGAATAAAAAACTTCATCAGGACACCACTGCTCTATTTTTTGCTATTATGTACAATAACTTTCAAATCATCAGGCAGGGAATCATGTTCCCCTGACACAGGTGGTATAATGGGCTTTTGTCCATCAGACTTGATTATTGACTGCCCTTCTTCACCCAGCATAAACCGGAGAAAGGCAACCGCGTCATTCCTGTTTGCCGGTTCTTTCACCAGGGTGATACCATAGACTATCGGCTTGCCCCTGTGAGTGATGGTTTCTCCCGGCTTTTTCCCTGACACTTCAACAGCAACCGTATTGTAAAAATCAGTGTACCGTGGATCCCCCAGGTTTACCTGTGGGGGTAGCACCACAAAGGGCATGTTATGCTGCACCGCTACAGAACGATAGATGAAAATATAATCCAGAACCCTTGATTCAAGCAGGGCAATGAGGTCAGTTTCCTTGGGACGCACAAACCTGGGCGGACAATGTTTTTTTAATTCCCCGTACAATCCCTTTTCATTATAATAACGTTCTGCCAGCTGCCATACAAGCTGGCTTCTATAGCCACATGGATCCTTATTTGGATCTGAATGTCCGTACTGTACATCTTTCTTAAGCAGAATCCGGTGCCAGTTTTTCTCATTGATTTCATCACTGTATTTACTGTCATCGCGATGCATGAGAACCATCTCATTAGCAGCAAAATTGACACAAAAATCCGCGTGGTCCGGTATAAGCAGGTTATAAATTACCGTATAATCGGCAGAAGCCACTATGTCACTCTTTTTACCCAGGTCACTCACCTTGCGTGCCGCAGTTCTGCTTCCCGAGGACTCCCGCAGCAC
>CAZAOK010000123.1:0-6235 GCA_964486725.1 uncultured Leptospiraceae bacterium | reverse complement strand
ATAAATAAGAACAATGCTGTATTTATTTATTGACGTTCTCAGCAGTTCAGGTTTATACATATCTGTTATGATAACGAAAATTGCTATTAATATTAATCCTGACGATACTGACTCATTTCCCTTGCTTGAGAGTATTATTGACTTGCTTGACGCCCGTAATGTAACAGTGATGCTGCCAGAATACGGTAATCTTACAGATAAATATCCACATCGTGTAAAGGATAATGAAACATTTACCAGGGAAGCCCAGGTTGTAGCTGTTATCGGGGGTGACGGAACTTTTATTCGCACAGCCCGCATTTTCAGCGGCACGGGTACGCCCATCTTCGGCATCAACAGGGGACGGCTTGGATTCCTCAACGAGTTCCATCCCGGTGAGGCCCTATCTTTCATCGACAAGCTGGTTGACGAAAACTTCACAGTATCCCCCCGAATGATGATGCAGGCCTCCCTCCAGCGGGGCAGCGAAGAAATCACCCGTATTGATTTTTTAAATGACGCGGTTATCACCAAGGGTTCTTTTTCACGTCCTATCCGTATACGCCTGGAAATCGACGAGGAGTTTCTAAGCTGCTACTCCGGTGATGGCCTTATTATTGCCACTGCCACCGGTTCCACCGCGTACTCTCTTTCTGCGGGAGGGCCAATAATGGTACCTTATAATGAACATTCCTATATTTTTAACCCCATATGCCCCCATATGCTGGCCATTCGTCCCATGATTATACCAGACGTGATGACACTCAAGGCTTCTATAGTCTCAGAATTCGAAAATTTATTATTGACAATCGACGGGCAGGTCGCTATTGAACTTGAAAGGCATGATGAAATACGTTTCAAGAGATCTTCAAGCGAGGTTATTCTCGTTAACCATCCGGAAAGAACATATTTTGAAGTGCTCCGCCAAAAGCTCGGTTGGGGCGTAAACAGAAACGATACAGGTTAACCATATGCTGCAACAGATTCGGATAAAAAACTTCGTGCTAATAGATGAGGTCGTTCTTGATTTTGGGAAAGGACTTAATATACTGACCGGTGAAACCGGCGCTGGAAAATCTATACTCATTGACGCCCTCTCCGGTGTACTCGGCGAAAAGATGAACACCGACATGATACGAACCGGTTTTGACCGTGCAACAATTGAGGCCGTTTTTGATATCAGCAATCTGCCTCAATTGTTTACAACACTCGAGCAATCAGGTATTGAGGTTGATGACAACACTCTGATCTTACGCAGGGAAATATACTCTAACGGCAGGGGGCGCAGTTTTGCCAATGCGGTACAGATCCCTATCGCGAAGCTGAAAGACATCTCTGAATACCTGGTGGATATACACGGACAGAACGAACATCAGAATATCGTACGGGTGGCAAAACACCGTGAACTTCTTGACAGTTTTGGCGGATTGCTGGGACGGGTATCTGCCATGAAAGAACTGCATGAAACACTTTCAGGTATTCGTGAACGGGTAGAATCTTTCAAGATAGATGAGCGGGAAAAAGCACGCAGAATAGACTACCTTGAGCACGCGATAAACGAGATCCAGAGCGCAAACCTTTCTCCCAACGAGGAAGAGACATTACAGCATGAATCCCGCCTGCTTTCAAATGCCGAGAAGCTGTTTACCGAGGTACATACAGCCACTGAACTCATGTCAGGTGACGGTGGAGTATCTCAGCGTCTTAAAAAGATCGAATCATCCCTTTCCCACGTTGCTGATTTTGACCCGAATATTTCCACCATTCTCGAATCCATCAGGGAATCCATGTATACTCTCGAAGACGCCGGTCATACCCTCAGGGACTACCAGGGTTCCGTGGATTTCTCTCCTGAGCGTATCAACCAGGTTGAAGAAAGATTATCCCTCATCTCCACTTTGAAAAAGAAATATGGCGATACACTTGAAGAAGTTATCGCTTACGGAAATCAGGCTGCCAGGGAGCTGGAAGCCATCAGCTCAAGCGAGGAAGAACTTGATAAACTCAACCTGCAGTACCAGCAGAAACTGCAGGAAGCACGAACTGCAGCCCTTGAGTTATCAGAACTCAGGAAAAATTCGGCTAAAAAACTTGAAGAGCTGGTAATTCAGGAACTGCGCGACCTTGGTATGGCAGGAACTGTATTCAGGGTTTCAATCAAGCGCGAAGTCAGCCCGGAAGGAGAGATCGAGGCAAATAACAAACGGTACATGCTCTACCCCTATGGTCTTGACAGGGTTGAGTTTCTTCTCTCTGCAAACGAGGGTGAAGACCTGCGGCAGCTGCGAAAGGTGGCATCCGGCGGTGAAATGTCACGAATCATGCTGGCGTTAAAGAAAGTGATTCTTTCGGCAGATATAGTTGACAGTCTCATATTTGACGAGGTTGACGCGGGTATAGGTGGGAAGACCGCTGATGTTGTAGGTAAAAAGCTGAAATCATTATCCGCTGAAAGACAGGTTCTTGTTATAACCCATCTTCCCCAAATTGCCGCCCTTTCGGATAATCACTTTATCGTACAAAAACAGAGCATCAACTCCCGGACAACTACCCTGGTAAAAAACCTGAACCGGGATGAAAAGATACAGGAAGTCGCACGAATGCTTGCGGGTGAGCAGGTTACCGAGATCTCACTCAAGCATGCCGAGGAAATGATATCATACGCCGACAAATAATACAATAAACTGATAATTGCCATGACATTTCTTAACAGAAACACCAATCCAGTAGAATCTATAAATGTGACCGATGTGCTTACCATCATCATACAGGAAATCGTCACCAGTATTCCGGCCTTTGCACACATTGATCCATCCCGGATGCTGGTTTGCTGCGCGTCAAACCGGCGTAATAGCCGCGGCGCTACATTCGGAAAGCTTGTGCCGATGCGTTTTAAAGATGGTGAAAAAATTCAAAAATTTCGTGGTAACTATTACTCAATACCCCCCCTCGTACATGAAAATCGTGAGATATTATACATAATATATTTTTATATGCCACGCTTTTTCGATCTCAACGCGTATCATAAACTTCGGGTAATACTTCATGAGTTGTATCATATAAATCCGTGTTTTAACGGGGACATTCGCAGAATGGGAGAATACAAGGCATCCCATGGGGGCTCAAAGAAAAAATTTGATGAATATTTCGAAGATGAGCTTAAAGAATTTTACAGCCGAATTCATGATAAGCCTTATATGAAATTTCTCAATCTTGATTCAAGGGAGCTGTATCGCACCTTTTCTGATATTTACGCAAGACGAATGAAAGTTCCACGCCCTGTCCGGGTTCCTTCGGGTTCTTAAAACTGATAATCCCCGTAGATGGGACCTGTATAATCATTCTTATCAATTCGTCGAATATTGCCATGAAATCTGAATCCATCGGGATTTGTTCGAATTGTCTGTATATATTTCTCAACGTCCTGCTCATTATCCGTATCCAGCAATACCTGTACTGTACCATCTGCCTTATTTGACGTGGCGCCCCTGATGCCAAGCTTGCGTCCAACCTGGGCACAGAATGATCTGCAAAATACTCCCTGTACCACCCCATCTATGGTCAATTCCGTTGCCATACCTGCAACCTCCTTTTTGTTCTCTTTTACATTTCAAGGCAGGAGTGTGAAGTTTTTGCCTTTTCAGCTGAATGATACGTTATTAATGCTTCTTAACTCCGGCTCCCTGCCGGATTTCAGTATAACATTTTTTTTCATGGAGTCAACCGGCTGGGGGTAATCCGTAGTATAGTGCAGTCCCCTGCTCTCCTTTCGTTCCATGGCACTTCTTATAATAAGCTTTGCCACGGTAGCCATATTACGAAGTTCAAGCAGTTGTGATGAAAGTGTGCTGCGTCGATAATAATCCTGTATTTCTTCTTCAAGAAGTGTTATACGCCTGAAGGCCCGTTCAAGTCTTCTGTCTGATCGTACTATTCCAACATAGTCCCGCATCAGCCTCTTTACGTCCTCAATGTTGTGCTGTATCAGTATCCACTCTTCAAGGTCAAATGTACCTTTTTTGTCCCACTGGGGAAAATCGGGTATCTCTGTTGTCTTCTGTTTTTTATTAAAATTTTGCTGTATATGCAAATATGCCTGATGTGAGAACACAACACCTTCAAGTAATGAATTGCTGGCAAGACGGTTGGCACCATGTACTCCTGTACAGGATGATTCACCTGACACATAAAGATTACGAATGGACGATCTTGCATTAAGGTCGGTAAGAATACCCCCGCATAGATAATGTGCCGCCGGTACTACCTGAATCGGTTCTTTTGATATGTCAATTCCTGTCTTAAGGCAATGCTCATAGATATTGGGAAACCTGTTTTGCAGAAATTTTTGTTCCATGTGGGTTATATCAAGATACACAAAAGGATCTCCCAGGCGTTTCACTTCGCTGTCAATAGCTCGGGCAACGATATCCCTGGGAGCAAGCTCTTTCAGGGGATGTACCTTCTCCATGAAACGCTCACCACGTGAATTGACCAGCACCGCCCCCTCCCCTCTCACTGCTTCGCTTATGAGAAAAGATCGTCCATTATACTTCTCCTGGTAAAGGGTGGTTGGGTGAAACTGTATAAACTCCATATCGGCGATTTCAGCCCCGGCCCGATATGCCATGGCGATTCCATCACCTGTGGCAATCGCGGGATTTGTAGTGTGTGGGTATACCTGTCCCACTCCCCCCGTGGCAAGAAGGGTAATTCCTGATCTGAAAATATTGACGATACTGGTAGCATTCTCAAGTATATACGCGCCATAACAGGTAATAAAATCACTTCGAATTTCATCATCCCCGGTAATAAAACGAAGCTGGTGTTCGGTGAGCAGGTCTACCGCGGTATGGTCTTCGTAAATTGTAATATTATCAATTTCTGATATTTTATGTATCAGCGCCCTTTCAATCTCCTGGCCGGTAAGATCCTTTGCATGGGCAATCCGGTTATACGAATGGCCCCCTTCACGCCCCAGGTCCAGCTCCTGCTTCCCGTCTTTACCCTGCCGGGTTGTAAACCTGGTTCCCCATTCCATGAGTTCGTGTATGCGATCGGGACCGCTTTTAACCAGCAGGTCTACCGCTTTTCGATTACAAAGATCCGCACCGGCTTCAAGGGTATCCTGTATATGTGATGCCGGTGAATCCTGCGGCGCAAGAACCGCTGCGATTCCTCCCTGTGCGTAATTTGTACTGGAATCCCTGTCTCGTTTCTTGGTAACAATATTAACCGAACCAATTGCTGATGCCTTTATAGCAAAAGCAAGTCCCGCGATACCACTGCCAATGACAAGAAAATCCGACGAATAAATTTTGGGTGTCATCCTGAATACGGGGGATATATTATCAACAAATCCCCCTTCCTCGCTACAATAATCAACCGGCACTGCTAATAAGAGTAAAGTTTTCTTCAATTGTGTCAATTAGTTTTGCAAGCGGTTGTTTTCTCAGTTCTGCAACAAATTTATAAGTGTGCACCACGTTTTCAGGCCAGTTTGGCTTCCCCCTGAATGGAACAGGTGTTAAAAAGGGTGCGTCTGTCTCAAGAAGCAGTCGGTCACCGGGAATATATGCTGCTGCTTCGTGAAGAGCCGTCGCTTTTTTAAATGTAACATTACCCGCGAAAGAGACATGCATACCCAGGTCAAGTACCTTTTCTGCCATGGCAGCATCTCCAGGGAAGCAATGCATTATTCCTTTTACCGGTGCCCGTTTCTGAAGCATGTTACAGGTGTCTTCAAATGCTTCCCTGCTGTGTACAATAACCGGGAGATTGTGCCGAATCGCAAGATCAAGTTGAAACTCAAAAGACTTCTGCTGCATGGCAGCCGGTTTCCGCATCCTGTAATAATCAAGACCTGTTTCACCGATACCAAAGAGCAGGGAAGCGTCATCATTTTTTATTACAGTTTCTACCATTTCTGAAAGTATATTCAATTCTTCACCAGACGCACTTGATGAGGGATGTATACCCAGGGTAAACGAGATTCCCTTATCAGCATGTGCCTTGCCGAACTCGTAAGCCCATCTCAAACCCTCAGCATCGATGCTCACATGCACCGCCCTTTGGACATTTTCATTATTCAAAATGGTAAGAATATCATTTTCATTACGATCAGCATTTTTCAGGCACATGTCAAAATGGGCATGTGTATCAATGTACATTACAACCTCGCATATCTCATATGTAATTACTCAGCTGTCATGCTGAATATTAAAAATTATTCTAAAATGAATAATAATCCAGCATCTCC
>CAZAOK010000122.1:0-10539 GCA_964486725.1 uncultured Leptospiraceae bacterium | reverse complement strand
GAGGAATGTGCCCTTCTTTATTCAAAATTGACATTGAAATTTGTTTTATTACCCGAAATTTAATTCACTCCCGTCTTTCCGGAATTTTGGGAAAAACCATCATAATTTATTTTATGTCTATAAATCATTCCAGCAGTTCTTCTTTATACTCACACATTCAAATTGGATAATTTTATTTAATAATACTCAAGTGAATTTTTATATGGCCGAAATAAAGATTAGGGGAAAATATGAGAAAAAACCAGATATATGAGCGATTAGGCTCATATTTTTTTATATTTGGGTTTAATTGTATATAAACGGCCGTAACCAATAAATACGGGGGTAATTTATTGGTTAATGGGCACCGATCATTTCATTGACAGCAAAAAGACCGACTTCGAAAGGATCTTTGAAAACTATGGGAATGTTCTGCAACGGTATAACTCTTTCGTTAAGAGTTACATGGTTGCAGGAATAATAAGGGGTATTCCCTGATTATGCGTGCAACCTGGTATTACAACGCCTGATAGGGAGATCAGGTGTAAAAACTACAAAGGAGTGTGCACTATGATTATAAATCACAACATGAGTGCCATCAATACTCATCGAGTGCTTAAGTTCAAACACTGGGAAGTGGATAGTTCCATGGAGAAGCTTTCTTCTGGTATGCGAATTAACAAGGCCGGTGACGACGCGTCAGGTCTTGCGGTATCAGAAAAAATGAGAACCCAGATCCAGGGTATCAGGCAGGCTGAGAGAAATACTGAAGACGGTATGTCATTTGTACAGACCGCTGAAGGGTATCTTGATCAGACCGCGTCAATTCTCCAGAGAATACGAGTATTGGCTGTACAGTCTTCAAATGGTATTTATACCCAGGAAGACAGGCAGCTTATCCAGGTTGAAGTTTCAGCCCTCGTGGATGAAATTGACAGGATCGCATCCCAGGCAGAATTTAACAAGTTCAAGCTTTTACTTGGTGATTTCTCGAGAACCAATCCCAAGGCAAGCATGTGGTTTCACATGGGACCCAACATGCATCAGAGAGAAAGGGTGTATATTGGAACAATGACATCACTTGGTCTTAACCTGATGGAAAGGACCGGTCAGTTCCTGGCAAACCTTAGTACCGCTGACGGTGCCAACAGGACTATAGGAATCATCGACGAAGCCCTTCACAAAGTATCAAAACAGCGTGCCGACCTTGGGGCTTACTATAACAGGCTTGATTACGCTGCCAAGGGCTTAATGACAGCTTACGAAAATATTCAGGCATCTGAAAGCCGGATCAGGGACGCTGACATGGCAGAACAGATGGTTGACCTTACCAAGAATCAGATTCTTGTGCAGAGTGGTACTGCAATGCTGGCCCAGGCAAATCAGCAACCTCAATCTGTATTACAGCTTCTGGGTGGCTAACACAAAAACAACCGAACAATTTAGAGGGAATACCCGAACAACCGAAACACCCGTCCATAACGGACGGGTGTTTTTTTTACGGGTGTATACTCAAACATTAGTACAGGATGAAGAGGTTTGCTGTTATATACCGGTTGTTCGCATCCTCATGCCTATCCCGGCATAAAGGGTGATATCATACTGGGTAAGTACATCGATATTTTCAGAAAACTGGTTTTTCGTGACATTCCATCCAAACCGCCCCTCGGCGTTAAAGACTACCATTTCTGTTAAAGGAAAATAGAACCCGGCAATTCCCTGTGCCCAGAAGTCCAGCTCACGTTCAAAATCGTCTCCACCGGGTATATTCTGGTCCAGAAGATATTTGCCTGCACCACCTGTGCCAATGTACAGTCCCCCTGGCATTAAAAGTTTCAGTGAGGCGGAGGGTGTGGCAAATGAAAATACGGTATCCCTGTCATCCTGGTTTGCCACTCGTGACCACTCAACACCAAATCCAAGTAGTATCATACCCAGGTTGAGATTATATTCGGCCTGCAGGGCCACACCGTTGTATTCAAGGGGCTCTGACATCTCTATATCATATTCATAAATGTTTCTCTGGTAACCGGCCTTAAGAATTGCCAGGTCGCCGGTAAGGTCCTGGGCTGATATACCGGGAGCCATGGTGAATAATAACAGGATAGAAATAATAAAAGCTGTATATAGTCTTGCTTTCATGAGAAACCTCCGGGAGTTGAAAAAAAATACAGGTTGCCTGTAATAGTGTATGTAATGATCACGCTTGATGGCAAGTGTTATTTTTTGTGTTGTATTGACAGGACTGACACGTCAGTGCTGCTGGTAACCGAAATACTACGCGAATGCCTCGAAGAATGAACCGGGTGTTACGTGTGTGGTAAGCTTAGAATTAAAACCGCCGCTTGATGAGTAGAGTGCTTCGCGGCTTTCTTTCAAACCAAGAAGCTTGACGTGGTCTTCAGGAGTGGGTTTGGCGTAAGTAATGTCATTGGACATTCTACGGGTAACGCCATGAATTTTGTTTATTTTACCTTCACCGTATACCGGCCACACGTATATCTTTTCAGCCTGCCTGGCTTTAAGGTGTGCCGGTATGGTGAATTCAGATAATCCGCTTGATATCCTCATAAAAGGATTATCGGCATAAAGGGGATGATTCTTTAAGGTTTCAACGCCTTTTCGATTATGGAATACTCACCGGCAGCATGCCAGAAGGTGTATCCTTCGCATTTGCTGTCTTTCGCGGCCTGTATCTGCGAGGTAATATATTCAGCGCCCCAGGTGGGGGACATCATTCTGAAGGCCTGTAAATAGGGCCTGATATGGGCTTTCCCTGACAGCATTGATGACCGCATGCCGCTGGCATGAACGATACGATATGGTCTTTCGGATCGGGCCCCCTTCATGAGAAAACGGTTTCCGAAATGGGATGGATATACCATGGGGCATATGATATCAACGATGTAGGAAAAGCCTTCCACGTCCTGTCCAATCCAGTTGCCGAAGTGATACCAGCCATTGAAACCGTATACGTCAACCGAGATGGGGGTGTTAATGACAGATTTGGCTTTCTGAAGGTAATCCATCAGTATTTCTGATTTATACATGGCAGCGTCGGGGCGAAAACGATAGGTACAAAGATGGGTGGGCCCGTCCACGGGAAATCGTATGTAATCGAACTGGATCTCGTCAAAGCCCATTTGTGAAACCTGTTGTGCTATATCGATATTATATTTCTGCACGAAGGATGAATAGGGGTCAACCCAGTATTCTCCCTTGATACCTTTCCATGCTGTACCGGTTTTACTGTTCCAGATGGAATACTTATTGTTATATGCCCTGTAGAGATTTCTGTCCTTGAATACAACCATTCTTGCTATGGTATAGATGCCGTTTTTATGAAAATAGTCATTCAGTTTAACTATGGACAGCCCTTTTCTTCGGGCTTTCGTGTCTGTGACCGCTGAATTTTTTACCGGGGCGTATATGTTGCCAACGTCATCCTTGATATCGATGACAACGGCATTGAGGTTGGTCTTTTTTAACGTGTGAACTATTCTGCTCATCTTCTTTTGAGAAGTTGGCGGTCCCGCGTATAATGCCCTGGTTTGATTGAACTTATCTTCTGTATCGCGTATGCTGTTTATTGTGTTGCTGAAAAACACCCGTAATGTTGAAGGGGCATGGCGCGCATACTGTCCGAAAGGGGTTGTGTCAGCATAACGAGTGTTGCCGGGAACGTGCAGCCGTGTCCAGGTGTTTCGGGCCCTGTTGTAGAAATAGAGGCCTTTCCGCGCGGCAATAAGTATGCCATCGGCAGATGCCTCCATGTCATAGATACCATTATAGGCTGTGTGCTTCCACGGAACGTTTACCTGTGACCATGTACGTCCCCCGTTTTTCGATACATACAGATGGCCGGTAAAGAAGGTGCCGGCAAACAGCTCATTGCCACGGGTATACAATGTTCCGATTTCTTCAAAAAAGGACAATGAATGTGAATACGGTTCGAAGGGAAGGCCTCTGGAGCGTGAAATGAAGGTATTGCCTGACTGGACGTACACCCCCTTGAAAGAGGTGCCAACCACAAGGGTTTTTCCTGAAAAGGCCAGCGAGGTTATATACACGTTTGAGGGCAGGCCGCGCGTGGAAACCTTCTTCCATGATCTCCCCCCGTCATATGACCGATACAGGGTGTGTTTGGTGGCGCAGGCCAGTATAGCCGGATCAGTATTGCTTACGGTGAAAGTAGATATTTTACGAAACCCGGCATTTTTGTTATAAATGGACCGGATGTTCCAGTCAGCACTTGAAATATTTTCCCATCTTTTTCCGGAAGGTTCTTTTTTGAAGAGGCCGTGGGCATAGGTGGCAAGGTAGAGTATTTTCGAGGATGACGTGGTGATATGGGTGACCCGGATGTTTTCGGGAAGCCCGCCGGGTGAATGATGTTCGCCCCCAAATGACCTGACCCCTGTTTGGGGTGTCCATGTGATCTCAAGTGCTACCTGCTCATCGGCAACAGAATTAGTGAAACACAGCACAAGTACTACGGCGATTATATATTTAACAGGCAGGACCACTGGTATTCTTGAAATAATCATGGAACATTTCCTCGTTCAGTATTATGTATGTATATCCTTGTTCCGTTAAAAACAGCTGGCGGTTATGGGCGAACTGTTCTTCCACAGAATTTGATGTTATCAATGTATAAAAATGCGCCTTGTTTTCTCCCTGCTTGGGTCGAAGTATTCTTCCCAGCCGCTGGGCCTCTTCCTGGCGTGAGCCGAAGGTTCCTGATACCTGAATGGCCACGTTGGCATCCGGAAGATCTATTGAGAAGTTGGCCACCTTGGAAACGATGAGAACGTCAACCTCACCGGTACGAAACTGGCCGTACAGGGTCTCGCGCTCGGTTATGGGAGTGCTGCCGGTTATAAGGGGGTACTTGAATTGTTTTGCCAGCATGTTGAGCTGATCGATGTACTGGCCTATGATCAAAATCCGTGCCCCGCTGTGATAATCCAGGAGATACTGTATGTATTCCATTTTCCTGTAATTTTCTGAGGCGATGCGGAACTTGTCCCTGTCGCCGGCGGTTGAATACCTGTACCTGACCTCTTCGGGCAGAAGAATTCGTACCTCGCTGCATACCGCCTGGGCGATCCAGTTGGATTCTTCAAGGATTTTCCAGGGCATGTCAAATTTTTTCGGCCCGATCAGGCTGAACACGTCTTTTTCAAGGCCGTCTTCGCGGATAAGGGTGGCGGTAAGTCCCAGCCTTCTCTTTGACTGGATCTCCGATGTCATTCTGAACACGGGGGCCGGCAGCAGGTGTACTTCATCATATATGATCAGTCCCCAGTTGTTGGAGCTGAATACCTCGAAATGCTTGAATTTTTCGTTTTTTTTCTTTCTGTAAGTGAGAATACTGTAGGTTGCAATGGTGACGGGCTTGATCTCCTTGATGTATCCCGAGTATTCCCCAACCTGGTCTTCGGTAAGGGTGGTCTTGTCGAGAAGTTCCTCTTTCCACTGCCGCAGTGCCACGGTATTGGTAACAAGGATGAGGGTTTGTGTCTGAAGGACATTCATAACCCCTATACCGACGATGGTTTTTCCCGCACCGCAGGGGAGCACGATAACCCCGTTACCCCCTTCGGGGCCCCCGCCACGATGAAATGCTTTTACCGCGCTTTGCTGGTAATCGCGTATGGTGAACTCTTTGCCGTTTGAAAGAACATCCTTTAATGAAAGGGGACAGGGGTCACCCTCATCATACCCGGCAAGGTCTTCTACCGGGAAACCCAGTTTGATCAACGACTGCTTGACATGACCCCGCAGGCTGGGGTCAACCTGCACTGACTGTTCGTCCAGGTGGGCTACGATGTATCTTTGAATGCTTTTCTGATGAATGATCTCGCGCAGTAGTATTGGATCTTTTGAATACAAAATCAGGGAGTCATCTTTTCTCACAAGCTGCAGCATGCCGTATCGCTGCATCTGTTCTTCAATGGTTGCCCTTACTGTCTGGGGTATTTCATACCTGCTGTAATCCGCCAGGTGGGCAAACACGTCCTTAACTGAAAGACCTGAAGAGGCGGCATTCCACAGGGAAAGGGCCGTGATCCTGTAGGTGTGTATATGTTCAGGACTTTTTTCAAGTTCGGCGAACGGGGCTATGGCGTCCCTGGCATCTTCATACTGGGCATTGTCTACCTCAAGAAGCAGGGTATTGTCGCTTTGTACGATAAGTGGTTTATTCATATTTTTATTTAGGGAAATCCTGTATAATTTTTAAGATTCTAAAGAGAACAGTGTGTGATTATTTTGTCAAATAATAATTACCGGCTACATGAAGCGGTATCAACGTTCACAAAAATTTGTTATACCGTATTAATCATCCAAAGATGAGCTTCAGCTATTATCAGAATATAGATCATTTTCTATATAATGAACAGATATAGACATGGTTCCCCCCCGCCTTCGGCGGGGGGAACCATCATATTTTTATTCATTTCACGGTAATTAAATCTTTTAATCATGACAGCTGAGTAGTTACTTTATTCCCTGGAATCAGGAAAGAGTGAAATAGTGTATATATACTATATCACGGAATATGGATCGCACATAATACTTTTGTTTGAGGACATTGCGCACGGTCTATGGCAGAAAGCAGTGGGGTGGTTATTTCGGCTCTCCAGGAGAATTCTTAAATTCGTACTCGATAGCATCACCCTTAATTTTGGCCCCACCCGGAAATGTGCTGCCCAGTGGCATGGAAATATTCACCAGGTGGGTGAGAACGTCTTCAGCCTTTTTCCCCTTGATTTGTTGGGGCCTGAAGGGGTTATTCTGGTCATTGGTGCCATGTATGGTGTATATGACCATTTTTTTTACCGTGTTTTTTTCTACGGTAAATCCTGCCACAATGTTATCCCGAACGTCTTCGTTTATAGAGCCGAAAAGAAAATTACCCAGTGAATACAGGATTGGTTTGTTCTTGTATATTTCAACACCCTGGTATACGTGGGGGTGATGGCCGATGATGATATCCGCGCCGGCATCAATGAGCTGATGGGCCAGTGTAACCTGGCTTTTTTCGGGGAAGTCGGAATACTCGTTACCCCAGTGAATTGATATGGCAATGATGTCGTTCCAGTCCCTGTATTTTTTCAGGACAGGTGCAATGGATGAAATATTTCCCCTGGCGATACCGGCTGTTTTGCTGTCAGCGTAGCTCTCTTCATATCGCAGAGCGCAGATCCCCATCACCGCCAGGCGAATTCCACGGATATTGGTAACCATGGGGCGGTAGGCGTTTGAGGCATTTGTTCCGGCGCCGGTGCGCAGTATATTTTGCGCGTCAAGGTGTACCATGGTATCCATAAGTCCCGTTTCACCGTAATCCATGATATGATTGTTGGCAAGGGTTACCCCGCTTATCCCTGCGGAGGTGAGTACCCGCAGGTAACGGGAAGAAGCCCGGAATATGTATTTCTTTCCGGGCCTGGGTGTGGCGGTATCGCTTATGACACATTCCAGGTTGCAGAAGCAAAAGTCGAAGTCTTTCAGCAGGGAGGACAGGTGTTCAAGGGGATATTCATAACCATGGGTATCGCATGATTCCATGATTCCCCAGTCAAGCATCAGGTCGCCGCAGAAAAGCAGCGTTGCCCGTGGTTTCCGGGTGCTGCTGTCCATGCTGCCGCATCCACAGAGAAATACCACCATAACCGCCGCTACCAGTAAAAATGATACCCTGCGAAAATCAGATGAGATAGCCAGTATCCTGGTAGAAAGGGGTTGTAAGGGGTAAGGCTTCAGCATAATTTTTCCTTTATTTCGTTGCACATCCCCGGGGTGCACATCAGTGAAGCCGGTTAACCGGGAACATGTATTGTTCGGATATCAGTAATTCCCTGTAATAAAGATCATTATTCTGATGAATGTCAAGTTCTTTCGCTACAGATATATCATCTACGGTGCAGTGAAATTCTGAAATTGTGAGTCCGTGATGGGCGGCCTGTATGAGTAACTGTATGAAGAATCCCTCACCGAACTCGTGAAACTCGAAATTCTGAACTGCTGAAAGGTCGAAACCCTTGACCGGTGAGAATGGATCTTCCACCTGGTAGCCGGTTATCTCGTTTAACTGGGCGGCAAGGTTGCGGTAATAGGTGAGAGAATCGTTAAAATGTGAGGCTGCAGCATGTGATTCTATCCTGTTGCCGGTTACGATGGGTGTGGTGAGCATCTTGCGGTACATCTGCCCGATGAAATCTGTGTCTATGCGGGCGGTAATGGGCAAGACTATCATGCTGGTGTAATTGTTGTCACGGGCATAGGCCAGGGCGCTGATGAATACGGCACCATATCCCAGTGATTCTTCGTGAATGATACAATGGGCGGGCTCGAGTTCTGCCATGATCTCAACAGACCCGTCGGCTGAACCGTCATCGATGAGCAATACTGGTGCCGCGTCGTGATGTATGGAAAGCACCTGGTCTTTCTTGTCTTCCAGGATGCCGATATTGTCTTTTACGATAAATACTATGAGCAGGTCATTCATTAATTTTTCTCCTGTATGGTTCTGTTCATGCTTCCCGACTGAAATCCTTCGGCGTCAACGGTGATATATGAGAAGCCGACCCTTTTTAATTCACGTATGATCTCATTGCGTAACGAGTCATCAGAGAACAGCCGTGCCGCGTCAGATATATTCAATTCGAGCCTGGCCAGGGGATGATGATTTCGTACCCGCACACCGGTAAATCCCTTCTGTTGAAGAAAGTCTTCGGCATGGCCTATGGTCCCCAGGTTTTCAGCAGTGAGGGGAGTGTTATAGGGGACGCGGGTGGCAAGGCATGAATTGGAATAAAACGAAGGCATGTGAATATTCATGGCGCGCAGTGATTCTTCGATCATGTGCCGTGGAAAATTTGCTTCTTTTAGGGGAGACACGATACCGAGTTCACGAAGGGCCCTGGCCCCGGGACGGTAATCGTGATCATCATCGGGGGTGGACCCGTCGGCAACCGTGGGAAATCCCAGGCGTGCTGCTTCAGCACTGAGGGCGGTAAACATGGCCTTTTTGCAGTGATAACATCTCTGGGAATTATTCTCAACGATTGCAGGGATGTGCAATACCTCTACACTCATCTCACGAAAGGGAATGGCGTATCGGGCGGTAAATTCACGAATAAACCGTGTTTCTGCCGGGATGGTAAACTCTGATACCAGGTGCACCGCCAGCATGCTGTCACCGCAGACCTGATGGGCCATCCGGGCCAGAAAGCTGGAATCCACCCCCCCTGATACCGCCACCGCGAGGGGACTGTAACCCCGCAACAGTGCGTTGAGTTGTTGTACGCTCTTTTGTTCCATGTGCAGGACAGTATATCAACATCACGCGTTCAATCCATAATATTTTTTTCTCTTTACGGATTACCGCAGGGCGCGGAGGACGCGAATAAAAAAGGAAAGGGTATTGTAATGGCACACATTCATAGTGATTGATTATGCTGAACGAAATCCCCGACGCGCTGCGTCGCCCCCTTTACTAAAGGGGGCTTTTTTATGAGAGGACTTAGTGCAGGACACCTTGTCTTTTCTCTGGGTTCTTTGCCCTCTTAGCGCCTTTGCGGTAATCCTTTCACATAACTGTTAGAATTCAGCGGTGAGGGCGAATTCCATTACGGGGGTTATTGTGTTCTTTTCCTGGTAGAGGGGATACAAGAGGCGCAGCCAGGTTTTGACTATGCCCCGGGAAAAGGTTATGCGGCTGGCCCCCATGAGGCCCCTGCCCTTGATATATATGAAGGGGATGGAGGTGCCGGGCAGCTGCAGCAGGGTGGCATACAGGGGGTTCCCGCTTTGGGCGGAAAACCACAAAAATCCGGCGTTGATACCGCAGTTCATCCATTTATCATATACAGCGTCGGCCCCTCCCAGGTATGAGTAGCCGGAGCTTGATTTTTGCTGAAAAAGAAACCGTGCCGACAGGGAAAGGGAGTGGGAGGGATCAATGGTGAGCTTTATTTTTTCACGGGTGCTGGTGTCATCCATCCCTTTCTTATGGGCACTGCGGCGGGCAATGATTCCATCTACGCTGAATATACTCCTGTGGAAGTTGAAGAACCATGACTGGCGCCTGGTATGGGGATACTCTCCGTAATACGCGGAGGGGGAGAGGCTGTTCTCGTCATCCAGGGTTATGCGGGTGTCAAGGACCTGGCGGGGCGTGATGGGGCATTAAATGGTATATACTTCTTCGGGATTGTGTGAACCCAGGGCATTGCCAAGGGGGGCGATATAGGACGGGTCGGTTTTCTTGTACACGGCCCCCATGCTGAGAAAAGCCCCCCGGTAGCGCATGCCGGTGACCAGGCCGGATGATGGCTGCTGACGGGGCCTGTGGTTCTGTACAACCCGGTTGAAGCTCCAGCATTGTTCGATGAAGGCGGTCACCATGCCGTCATGGTAGCACGCGTAGTATCCTGCCCCGCGCAAAAGCCTGATGGCTGAAGAACCGTGATCTTTTTCTTCAAGCTGCCAGTTAATGCGGCGGTTTTTGTCATGGGTGATTTTTGCCCCATAGTAGTTGCCCTGCAGCAG
>CAZAOK010000121.1:5237-11002 GCA_964486725.1 uncultured Leptospiraceae bacterium | reverse complement strand
TGCAGTATTAAATACATTATCTGATTTGTGGGTAGAAGTCAGCCCAAAGGGGGATTCCTGACTCATTATATTTAATGTCAACACCTGAAAATTTCATTT
This sequence comes from uncultured Leptospiraceae bacterium, assembly GCA_964486725.1. Lineage (GTDB taxonomy): Bacteria > Spirochaetota > UBA4802 > UBA4802 > UB4802 > M55B154. The sequence goes on along the minus strand of CAZAOK010000121.1, from coordinate 10,903 downwards.
AAAGTAGTTTTTTCTGCCGGTCCAGGAGGTAGTAGAGGCTAACGAAGCAGGCTATGACAAGGGCGGTGAGGGAGAAGCCTTCAAGGTAGTTCTGCAGTATGATGTTGCCTATAGCGAAAAGTGAGGCATAGGTGGCGATGATGCCGATTATCCAGTAGAAGAATGAAGGGAGCAGCGGGTCGGGCCGGCCCAGCATGAGTTCGGGTCTGCGCAGTTGAAGGGCGGCGCGGTACCTTTTCCATCCCCATCCCCCGGGGAAAGCCCTGAGGTAGAAGCGGTCAAGGGTATCCACGTGGGTGGGACGGGTTATGAGGGTGGTAATCATCCACGCGCCGGTGGTAAAGGTGACGATGAAGAACATGCTTTCGGGAAATTCAATGTGCAGTATGAAACGGGATATCAGCACACCGCCGAAGGGGGCGATCATGGCGATGATTTCGGTCCAGGCGTTGATGCGCCACCAGTACCATCGCAGAATGAGCACAAGGCCAAGGCCGGCACCGCATTCTATGATAAAGGCCCACGCGCCGGATATACTGTTCATCACCAGTATGATAAGGCTTGATGCCACCACCAGCAGAAGGGTGATTATCCGTGATATCAGCACGTAATGTGTCTCGGTTGCCTCACGTTTGACGAACCTGCGGTACAGGTCGTTGGTGAGGTACGAGCTGCCCCAGTTAAGATGGGTGGATATGGTGGACATGTAGGCGGCCAAAAATGCGGCGATCAGCAGCCCCAGAAGTCCCGGCGGAAGATAATCCCGCATGGCAAGGATGAACCCGCTTCGCCGGGCGCCGGGCTCGAGGTCGGGATAGAGCACCAGGCTGGCAAGTGCCACGATGATCCAGGGCCAGGGGCGCAGTGCGTAATGGGCGATGGTGAACCAGAGGGTGGCCAGCATTGAATGCTGTTCGTCTTTTGCCGACATCATACGCTGGGCGATGTATCCGCCGCCGCCGGGTTCTGCCCCGGGATACCATGAGGCCCACCACTGTATAAATATGTGTGCCATAAAGGCGCCGAAACCAAGGGTGAGCATGCCGGTTGCCGCCGTGGTAGTGCTGCTGATGCGTGGTATCATGTCAAAGGTTTCAGCCGGCAGTTTGGCCTTCAATCCCTGTATGCCCCCCACCTGGGGGAGGTTTAAAACAATGACGGCAAGTATTATGCACCCGGTCATGGCAATAATAAACTGGAAGAAGTCGGTAACCACAACTCCCCAGAGGCCGGCAAGGGCTGAATAGATGCCCACTACCAGCATGCACAGCACCACCCACAGTATAAGCATTGACTGGTCGATGCCGAATATATGGGTCAATATCTCTGCCAGGGCCAGGTTTACCCATCCCATGATGATGCAGTTCATGAAAAGGCCGAGATATACCGCCTTAAATCCCCGTAAGAATGCCGCGGGTTTTCCAGAGTAGCGAAGTTCTATGAATTCAACATCGGTGAGTACCCCCACCCGGCGCCACAGCCTGGCGAAGAAAAAAACCGTCAGCATACTGCCGGCAACCATGTTCCACCACAGCCAGTTGCCGGCAATACCGTTTTTTGCCACAAGCTCGGTAACGGCAAGGGGGGTGTCCGCGGCGAAGGTGGTGGCCACCATGGCGGTGCCTGCCATCCACCATGAGAGGTTGCGGCCTGATAGAAAAAATTCTTCGGTATCTTTGCCCGCCCGGCGGTAAAAATACAGGGCGATAACAAAGCTTATGACAAAATAGGCGAAAATCAGCAGTATATCAGCGGTATAAAGCATTTGTATTATTCGCTTCGGTTTTCCTGAAAATACAGGTCGATGTCAAAGCCGCCGAACTTTGAATGAAATGACAGGTTTATGTTCTCATACAGGGCCTTTATGGCAAGGGGATCATCATTGTATTCGGGGGCAGATGGTTTCACATCATGTTTAACGAACTGCAGCTGGTTAACAAAAGTACCGGCGATGAGGTTGGCGATCTCCCCCGCAACGTCGGGATGATGCTTTTTCAGCGAATTGGATCTCACCGAGGGAACGATCCTTTTTGTCAGCATATTGAGAGTCTGAAGGGGCAGGTTCAACACCAGTTCTCCCCGCAGCGAACCGTCAAGCTCGATGGCTACAATGGGATCGTTTTGCCCTGACTGCGACTCAAACACCTCTTCGATGGAGGTATCACTCAGAAAGTTTTTAAAAATGTGATCAACAGAACGAACAAGGTAGCGGGAATATCGTTCATAGTTGCTCATAAATCCTCACAAATACTGTTATTAATATGACATAATGAGCTGATATAGCATATATTCTTCTATATTGGCAAGTATTTTCCATGTGGAAAAGTGAAAAATATGCGCTGCGGGACTATACAAATATTATCCACAAATCGACAAAAATTAATTTTTGGTATTACGAAAGATATTGAACTGGAATTACGGAAATTAATGAATAAAAAAAAAGTTAAATTAATAGTTGTGCTGTTATCACTGGTATATTCAGCACTTACACTAGTCGCACTGGATTAATGACGTGTGCTGAAATCTCTATTTCATTGATTTGTTAACTTATAAAACGCGAAATGAAATTAATGAAGTAAATTAATGTAATTTTCCCTTCAAATTGTGGATAGTGTGGATAAAATTGTGGATAAGTAAACATTTGAGGCCATTTTATTCATCAAAGGGGTGTTTTTTTTCACCACAGAGGCACAAAGAGCGCGAAGAGTTTTGCAATACATATTCAATGCGTTTTATATTTAAGAGAGAAATGGTTGAAAATTTATTTTAAAAAAATAGTTTTTACAGGCTTTGATTTTATGTAATTTAACCATTAAAAAAACCTTATCTTTTGAACAGAAAAAAGAATAATGAGTGAAATAACAAAAAATCATAAAAAATACGTTGAAAAGGAACGCAAATCGTAGCGATCTCTGCGTACTTAGCGCCTTAGCGGTGAATCCTTTTCACGTTTTGTTCAGGTTATAGAGAAGCCGAAGGCCTTTCATGGTGAGCTGGCTGTCTATGATTATTTTACCTTCAAGGTGGGGGCCGATGACTGACGAAAGCCCTCCGGTGAGGATAATGGTGTTGGTTCTACGTGTTTCCTCGTTTATTTTTGCCAGGAATCCATCGATCATGCATGTCCAACCGTAAAATGAGCCGGAAATCAGGGCATCACGGGTGTTTTTTGCCAGAATAGAAGAAGGTTTTTCGATGGGAACGGTAAAAAGTTGTGATGCCCGCTCTGAAAGGGCATTTATGGCAGTCTGCAGGCCGGGGGCGATGAGTCCTCCCTGGAATTCTCCGGCGGCGGACAGCACGCTTATGGTCATGGCGGTGCCCATATCGATGATGACAGCGTCAATCCCGTAATGGGTATGGGCCGCCTCGCAGTTTACTATCCTGTCCATCCCAAGCTGCGTGATATCATCGTACTGTATGGAAATTGATGTTCTTGACTGATGTGAAAGGATGATCGGGACGGTATTAAAGTACTTTTGGGCGATCTGACGGTACATGCTGTTTATCTCGGGAACCACGCTTGACACCACCATTCCCTCTATGGCGCTTTCATGATGTTCAATGATATCATGGGCCCGCAGAAAGGAAAGGATGAGTGCGGCTGTTTCGTCTGCGGCCGAGTTTTTCATCGTGGTATAGCGGTACTCACGGGAGGGTGCCATGTCACCGGGAAGATATATCCCCATTATGGTGTTGGTGTTTCCTATGTCAAAACCGAGAATCATGGGGGTGCTTATCAAATATCGGTGTGTACTTTCTCGAGCCTGGATTTGAGTGAATAATATGACACCCGGGCTTCGTCGCGAACGTTTTTATTGGGATCCTCCATGGCTTTCTCTATCCCCCTGAGGGCCCGCACATCGAACAGTTTTTCAAGGGTGCGTACTGCTTCAAGGCGAACATCGTAATATGGATCATCAAGCAGTTTTACTACCGATGGTGTTGCCGTTTTGTCCCGCAGCATACCAACAGACCTGGCGGCTTCTATTCTCACTGACTTGTATTCATCGGCACAGGCCTTCATGAGAAGGGGAGTCCCTTCACGAATCTTGTTCTGGCCGATCTGCCGTACTGTTTCTTCACGCTGGGCTCCTCCCTCGGTCATCCTCTTTACCAGCAGCATAAAGGGAGCGTCGTTTATGGCATTGAGGGCCTTTTCGGTGCCGATGCTGGTAAGTGACTGATGGGCCTCTTTGCGTACTTCGGGATTATTGTCCACCAGGCATCCTATAAGGGGCTCGATTGATCCCTCATCGGCTATTTTTCCCAGCGCCTTTGTGGCTTCAAGGCGTATCTGGTAATGCCTGCTTTCAAGGGCGTCCACAAGATGGGGTACAGAGTACCGGTCTTTTATGGCTCCCATGGTGCGCATGGCCTCGATGCTGACCATCATCTTCCTGTCCTTGTAGGCCAGGTAGAGTATCTTGGATATCTCGGTATCTTCAGTAGAGCCCCTGTCGGCAAGGATGCGAAGGGCTTCCATCTTGTCTCTCTGCGATCCGTTAATGATGATTGACCTGAAATTTTCTATTATTTCACTGTCACCCAGTTCGCCAAACTTGAGGGTGGCGATAGTGCGCACGCGGGGATTTGGATCATTAAGCAGATTTCTCAATTCAGAAAGAGTGGCTTCGTCTTTACTCTTTGCCAGGGCGAGAAATGCGCTGAGCCTTATTTCGGGTTTTTTGTGATGAATCAGTTGACGCAGTTTATCGACATCATTTTTTTCTATCAGCCTGTCGACATTCGGAGTGAATAATCCCATAGTGAAAACCTGTCCGATAAGATATTTTCTGATAATTTATAAGTATCAGCAGATAGCTGAAAAGTCAACAGAATATTATATTCTTTCACATTGAAGTGTCCGTGTTTCCCGGTATCAGATCCTCCAGGGCTTTTCGTATACCGGGAAGATCATCATCAAAGATTGTTCTGAAATCAAGGATAACCTGTTCATTGTCAATATACCCGGCGATGGGAGGTGTTCGGTGAAGCAGCCGGGCGTACAACTGGTCGGCGGATGTATCCCGCGGCTTGATGGCCAGTCCGAATGATGGCAGTGTGCGTGTGGGCAGAGAACCACCGCCAAAGGTGCTTTCAAGGGGTACCTTCGATAACAGCGGACGTACCGGGTGGTTCGCCACCTGCCTGAGCAGGCGCTGTACCCGTCGCTGTATGGTTTTTTCGTCCTGAAATATATTCTTCCACAGTGGTACATTGTCAATGGTACCATTGGCGTATTCCAGCAGGGTCTCCTGCAGCAGGTAGTAGGTGATCTTGTCTACCCGCAGCATGCGCATGAGGGGGTTTTTTCTCAGGCGGGCGATGGTGTCCTTCGTTCCCACTATGATGCCGCACTGGCAGCCGCCCAGCAGCTTGTCGCCGCTGAAGCAGACAAGATGGGGGCCTTCCCGCAGTTCCTGGTGTACGGTTACCTCGAAGGGGGCGGGCAGGCGCCGGTCGTTGACCAGGTTTCCGCTTCCCAGGTCGCGTGCCAGCATAATGGAATCTCCCGCCAGGGCCGCAAGCTGTGACAGTGTGGGCATCCGGGTGAATCCCTGCTGCGAAAAATTCGACTGGTGGGCGGAAAATATCATGGCTGTCTGCGGGGTTATGGCCTGTTTGAAATCGTCTATTTCGGTTATGTTGGTGGTGCCCACCTC
>CAZAOK010000121.1:0-5137 GCA_964486725.1 uncultured Leptospiraceae bacterium | reverse complement strand
AGGTTGGTGTGAATTATTACACCGGTGGCGTTGATGACACGCTGCAGTTTCTCAAGTTTTTTTGATGCGCAGCGTCTGGTGATCTCATCCAGGAGGGTCTCCCGGCTGAAGGTGCCCCCTTCCCGAAGGCGTAAGCGGTGTTCTTCAAGTACCTGGCGTGCCATGGCCAGAACCACCGGATGTCCCAGCTGGTCAATATATTCAGCAAGCAGGTGATCAGAAAGTATCTGTTCAACCTGCGGCAGTTGTCGCAGTTGTTCATTTATATCATTCATCTATTATCTGCTTTTGTGATCTGATTATCAATAGCGGTAACGACGAATGTTGTCAAATAAAATAATGAAATGATATCAGGCAAGTGTTAAGGAAGGAGTGTGTGCGTTATGACACTGTGCGATAACGGTTGCCTGCCGGGCCCCCTTACGGTGGAGGTGTTCCAGGAGTCTTTCGGCGTCTTTCTCTGCAACTGACAGCAGCAGTCCACCGGATGTCTGCGGGTCAAAGGCCAGGTCGGCTATCTCGCGGGGAACGTTTTTCCCAATGGTACAGAGATTACCCGCATAATCCCTGTTGCGGTACATGCCCCCCGGAATAAGCCCAAGCCCGGCATACTCGATGGCACCCGGGAGCAGGGGAATATGGCCCGCGTCAACCCGTATCTCGAGATTGTTACCGGAGAGCATCTCACGAAGATGACCGATGAGACCGAATCCCGTTATATCCGTGCAGGCATGGATGAATGAGAGATCCCCCATATCGGCGATGGTGTTGTTCAGGGTAGTCATGACATCGGTGAAGGGTTTTACGTGACTGTCTTCGGCAGCCCCCGCCTTGATGGCGGTGCTGATAACCCCGGTGCCGATGGGCTTGGTTATAATGATCACGTCACCGGGCCTGAGGCCGTTGTTAATGAGAATGCCGTCCGGATGCACCCTTCCCGTTACTGACAGGCCATACTTGAATTCGTCGTCTTCAACGCTGTGTCCCCCTAAAAGCTGCACACCGCTGCTTTTCAGAACCTCCATCCCCCCCTGCAGTGTCTTTTGCAAAATATCCAGGGAGAATTTTGCTATGGGGAAGCATACGATATTCATGGCGGTAAGGGGGGTACCGCCCATGGCGTACACATCCGAAAGGCTGTTGCACGCGGCTATCTTGCCGAACACGTAGGGATCATCAACGATGGGGGTGATAAAATCCAGGGTTTGCACCAGGGCAGTGTGGTCATCTAACCGGTAGACCCCGGCATCATCACTGGATTCCATGCCCACAAGTACGTTAAGATCACTGGGGACATCAAGCCCCCGCATGACTGCCTGCAGGTCACCCGGACCTATTTTAGCAGCTCATCCCGATCCCTTCACCGACTCGGTGAGACGCTGGATGTTCAGTTTACTAATGTCACATGATTCGCTCATAAAGATGAATATATGAAATCAGTGTTTTCGATGCAAGCAGAATTCGTAGTTGACTTGAAAATCATTTTATAAAATAGTATATATCCAAAAAACAAGCTGTGGAGAAATACATGAAAAGTTGTAAATGGATAGGCGTCATCATTATACTTGTTCTTTTTGTATCATGTGGTGGAAGCCGGTTTCAGAACTCCCGGGTTGAAGAGGATAAGGCTTCCGAGGATGTGATGGTGCGGTACCTGGCTGAAAAAATTCATGCAAAGCATGAAATCCTGAAAGGGAAGAAGATTGCAGTTACTCATTTCATGAGCCTTGATGGACAGGAGGTCCCTGAAGGGAAACGTATATCCAGAAAACTGCTTGAAGACCTGATCGACAAAGGGGACATGCAGTTTGTGGAACGTGCTGACATGGCGGATATTATCAAGATAAAGGAAATAGAACTTTCCGGCCTGGTTGATGAAGATGGTGAGGCTGCACAGAATTCCCTTGTACCGGTTGATGTGGTCATAGGGGGGACAATAGCCGGTACCGGAAAAAGTGCCGAATTGTTTGTAAAGGTGACGGACATAAAAACTGGAGAAATATACCTGGCAATTTCAAGGAATTTTATGCCGGAGGATGGATTAAGTTACAGTGATGATAATGAAAAAATACGTATACACAAGTCCAACCCCGAGGTGTTTGAAAAAATTAATACAACCTACCGCCTGCTGATGGATATTAGTGAGAGAAGACCAGTGGTTTTTCTCCTGGTAGTCATGGAAAAAAGAGACCCATTGATTCGACAGAACAGGGAAGCGGCCAGGATACTGCGCACTGCAGTACAAAGATTGAGAAGGAACAATCCTGAAAAGCTCAGAAAACTGGGAAAACTGAGAAAGGATGCTGCGCTTATAAAAAAGTATGATCCCCGGCGTTACCAGGATATTATTAACGTAAAAGAAAAAATACTGACAGAAAAACTTAATCGTTAAAAAATATCGGAATTATTAAGAAGGAATATGCTCCTTTGGCCGCAGCTCTTTCAGAGAGATTGCGGTATCGGGACATACCGTGACACACAGGCCGCAGCCGATGCAGGTTTCCGGTGAGATCATGGCAAATCCCTGGGGCATGCTGATGGCTTCCATGGGGCAGATATCCATACACTCTGCACATCCCGTGCAGGTGTTCTCGTCAACCACCGCGCCGAAACGGCTTTTTGCCAGAACCCCGGCGGTGGGGGCGTTTCCGGCGAAGCTGAGCATCTCGCAGCAGCATGTGCAGCAATTGCATATGGCGTTACCCATGCCGGATTTGTTCTCCACCAGGTGAACAAGTCCCGCCTCTTCAGATTGCTGCAGTATATCAAGGGCCTCGTTTCTGGTGATCTGGCGGCCGGTGCCTCGTTTTATGGTGTACTCGGCACCACGGTTCATCTGCAGGCATACTTCCAGGGGCGCGTCACATTTATTCTTGGAAAGACGGCACACGCAGTTTACTACCGCAAGTGTTCCAGCCTCTTCTACCATCTTGCGGGCATCTTCGCTTACCAGCACCTGGCTCTGTGTTTCCAGGTTTACGTTAATGGGCACAACCCGCATAAAGGAAGGTATTCCATGGGTGGTAACCAGTTTCAGCAGTTCAGGATACTCGGTATCCATGAACTCTACCCACAGGGAAACCAGGCTACGGGGAATCTCTTTCCAGAGCAGGGAGGCGTCATGAAACTGTATGATATTTCGGGGCATGCGCCAGGCGGTTACCCCGTTCTTTATTTTCTCAAAGACCGCGCCCCTCATGAAAAGTTCATGAAGCCGGGTTTCAAGCTGTTCGGTGTCCATGCCAAGCCGGGTGGAAAGTTCTTCCACCGTACCGGGAAGGGCGTTGACTATCCCCGCGTCAACAGGATCGGCCACCTCTGCCCATATCCGGGGTAGAAGTGAGGATTGCTCAAGAAGCAGTTTTTTTGACAGTTCTCTGTATATATCTGTACTCATGGGTTTCTCCTCCCGTGTTGTTGATGGCAGTGTATACAGTTTTTATTGAAAGGTGCAAGTTAAATTTGGATTGTTTGAGCAAACACATTCCCAAAAAGACGTGGAAAAGTTACCAGGTGAAGTGGAAATGTGTTTGCTAATTATCCTATTGGGTGTGCTACATTTAAATTATCATAAAAAGAGAATACACATGGATATGCAAAAAACAGCTATTATCGGTAACGGATCTATTGATGATTACTCATGGCTGAAGGGCGAGCTTGCCAGGTATGCCACAATAATTGCGGCCGACGGGGGCGCCAATCATCTGCACAGAATTGGCATGAAACCTGACGTACTGGTTGGCGATATGGACTCTATTAAGGTTACCGTTGATCCTGACACGTTAATTGTTTCATACCCGGTGGATAAAGACGCAAGTGACATGGACCTGTCAATACAATACGCCTTATCCATGTCACCTGCCCCCATAGATATTTTTGGAGCACTGGGAGGACGGGCTGACCATCAGTTTTGCAATATCATGGTATTGGCAAATTACAATGCTGTTATCACAGTGAAGACAGAAAATGCCAGTATCAGGTGTGTGCATGAATCTGCTGCTGCGCAAATCCACAGGGAAGGAAGGGGCGTAAATACTGTTACCATCATGCCCCTTGATATAACCGCAACTGTTACAACACGGGGCCTTGCGTACAGCCTTCGCGGCGACGTGCTGGCCCGGGGAAGCAAAGGCCTCAGCAACCGCATGAACGAAGATACCGCGTCTGTGCGGGTGGAATCAGGAAATATCATCCTTTTTCACTCGTGGTAGGCCTGGTTTTTCAGGATTTTTTATCAACAGTCATCCCTTCACCTGTTAAGGCGAAAAATATTAAAAAAAATGCCATTTTTTTTTCTGTCGGGGGTCATTTCTACGTATGTAAGGGTAACGACATGTAAATATTGTGACCGCAAAAAGGTCACGGGGAAGGTGTGTTACTAATGGCTGAATTACTTAAAAATGGAATACAGGATATGCCCCTGCAGCGATGTGAGAAAGGGGAGGACATAAGGGTGCTGGCAGATTATGAACTGGTGGCCATAATCATCGGTACGGGAACGCGCAGCAGAAACGTGCTCGAAGTATCCATGGATGTAATGAAACAGTTTGTTTGCGTGGATGACATGTACCAGGCTGGTATACGTGAGATGGCATCAGTAAGCGGTCTTGGGATAAAGAAGGCTATTCGGCTTCAGGCATCCATTGAGCTGGGAAGAAGGCTTTTGCTGCCCAGGGAGGTGGTGCCGCCGGTTGACTGTCCGCAGAAGGTGTGGCGGCTGCTGCACGGAGAAATGGCCTGTTCACGGAAAGAAGAATTCTGGGTGCTGGTGCTGAATAACAAGAACCACGTGCTGCGAAAAACCAGGGTGTCGGTGGGCACCGTGTCAGAAACCATTGTGCATCCCCGGGAGATATTCAGGGAAGCCATTCGCGAGTCAGGGTCGTCGGTTATCGTGGCCCACAACCACCCTTCGGGGATTCTCACCCCCTCACCACATGATATCCATACCACCAGGCGGCTGCATGAAGCCGGCAAGCTGGTGGGTATACCCCTTATCGATCACCTGATAGTAAGCAATACATCTTACCTCAGCCTGAAAGAAGAAGGCTATATACCGGAATAATATCAGGACAGCCCTGTTGGGAGTGAATTAAATTTCGGGTAATAAAACAAATTTCAATGTCAATTTTGAATA
>CAZAOK010000120.1:0-11075 GCA_964486725.1 uncultured Leptospiraceae bacterium | reverse complement strand
TTCATAATGAAAATGAATTTGAGCATCTCCCCCCGCCGAAGGCGGGGGGAGATGCAGGATTATTATTCATTTTAGCATAATTTGTAATTATTCAGCATAACAGCTGAGTAATTAAAAGTGATGTATCAATTCATACATCACTTTAGCTGGCTAGCCACATGCTTTTCAGTTAATGAGATAGAGTTAAAGTTTATAGGAAAAAAATCAACAATATTTTTTTTCAAAAAATGTATACCTGTGTTCATTATTGTTCGATCCGTGGTAATGAAAAATAAAAAGTCACCCATTCACCATGTTTCGATTCTGCCCAAACCTTGCCTTTATGTTTCTCAATGATCTTTCTGCAGATGTACAGGCCAAGTCCTGACCCCTTGATGCCTTCTGTTCCTTTTTGTTTCAATCTTGAAAACTTGTTAAACAGTTTACTCATGTTGTCTTCGGGAATACCAACACCCTCATTATATACTGAAAAAATATAAGAATCATTTTCCTGGTAAAGGCGAATGGTAACGGTTGTGTCGGGACGGCCATACTTTATAGCATTATTCAGGTAATTGGTGACTACAATTTTCAGAAGATTTTTATCACCGTATACTTCCGGCTGCACTTCGAACTCAGTAGCTACTGATATGTTTTTATTGTTATTTACGTGTTCCGGAATTTCGATAACAGGCTGAATTACATCGGTTACAAGGTTAATTCGCTTCTGAAATGATTTTAAATCATCCAGTTCCATTTTAGAAAGATCTATATAATTTCTTATTATGTCTTCCAGGTATTCACAGTTTCTAAGTATGGTTTGAATGGTTTTTTGCTGTTGAGGGTCAAGATTGCCGAAATACCCTTTATAAAGTGTTTCAGCTGTTGTATGTACCACGGAAACGGGACTTTTCAATTCATGAGAAACGATTGCCATCAGGTCAAGCATTTGAGTATCAGATTCCGGCTCCCTGGAGGTAATCGCGTTATCCACGATATCCCGTAATTCTTCAGGGGTAAAAGGTTTCGGGATATAGTCAAATGCCCCATTTGTAAGCGCTTCCCTGGCGGTTTCTACTGTGGCATAACCTGTAAAAATGATTACGGTGATGCCTGGTTTTTTTTCTTTTAGTGTTTTCAGCACTTCCATGCCGCTAATACCAGGCATCTTAAGATCAGTGATGACGATATCATATTCCTCATTATCAGTTCGTTCGAGGCCTTCCTGGCCGGAAGAAGCCGTATCTATTTGAAGATCATCCCTTTTGGATAATATTTTCTTACAACTTTTCAGAACAATATCTTCATCGTCAATTATCAGCAATTTCACAGGCTGTTGCATATGTACCTTCTTGTTTCTCCGCACTTAGTAAAAAATATGTAATGCGTAATTGTATAAATTAAAATTTGCTGGTGTCAAGTGTTATGTACTTGTACAAACTAAAACCTTACAAGGGATTAATCTTCAACAGGAAGCACGATTGTAAATGTGCTTCCTTCTCCGGGTTTACTTTCAACTGAAATTTTACCATTATGACGGTCTACAACTCCATAAGTGACGGCAAGGCCAAGACCGGTACCTTTGCCCGTTTCCTTTGTTGTAAAAAAAGGATCGAATATCTCGTTCAGCTTGTCTTCAGGAATTCCTTCTCCTGTATCATTAAATGATATAACAATATTGTTGTTTTCATTATCCATTCGTGTCATTATCGTCAGAATGCCACCATCCTTCATGGCATCGGCAGCATTCAGGGCAAGGTTGTTTATGACAGATTTGAACTGGTTAATATCAAGCATGGTATCAGGGATATCTATGGCCAGGTATTTTTTTATCGTAATGTTCTGAAACGCGACATGTCGCTCAAGAATGGAAATGGTGGAGTTGATTACATCATTGATATTCGCGGTTTGCCTGTCCAGTTGGGTTTCACGGGCAAAATCCAGTACCTCCTTTACGATTTTTCTGCATCTTAAAGTTTCATCAACGATTACCTGGAGGTCATAGCGATGTTCCGGATTTTCGCAGTCTTCCAGGAGCATTGAACTGTATGTCAATATTCCAGTAAGAGGGTTGTTTATTTCATGTGCGATACCTGATGCCAGTCTTCCAAGGGAGGCCATCTTTTCAAGTTGCACGGTTTTACGCTGAGTCTGTTCTTTAAGCTGTCGATCACGTTTCACTATGGCGTCGGTCATGTTGTTGAAGGCATCGCATAGATGGCCGAGTTCATCTTTAGATGAGAAACGTATTTTTCTATCATAATGCCCCTCTGTTACACTCTTCGAAGCCTGCATGAGATGATTTATCGGAGTTATAATATTCTTAATCAGCCAGATGGCAAGAAAAACTGATAACAGCAGGGTGCTTATTATAAGAGTAATATACGTGCGGGTTGTCTCATTCTTGATAATGTTGAATTTTTCTTCCAATATACCAACATAAAGTATTCCTACCACCTTATCGGTAATATCATAGATTGGTTTATACGCGGATATATACCAGTTGTTGACAACAAATGCCTTATCAAGCCATATTTTCTTTTGTACAACAACTTTCCTGTATACTTCTTCTGAAACACATGTGCCGATCGCCCTTTCCCCGTTTTTTAATGTGACATTAGTGGATACGCGAATGTTATCAAGAAAGATTGTTGCTGTCCCATACTCAACCCCGTCAATCTTCTGCTTATTGAATATCAGGTTTTTGATGTTGTCTGGAATAGAATAATCGCGGTTAAGAAGTTTTGCTCCGTATAGTATACCGGCAATTTTGCCATTGATATATACAGGGGCAGATGCCTTTAACGCGAGACCACGACGCAAGCTGATGTTATGAATGGGGTGCGCTTTACTTGTTGGTACAAGTTCAATTCTTGCCTGTTGTGCCAGTTCACTCCCTTCTTCCTGAAGGGTTTTCGCTGAAATGATTCCCGTACCGGAATACCCTTTGCCGGTATTAATTGTTTTATTCAGGAGAACATCAATTCCCATGGGGGTTGTAGATGATGGATTGTTTGACCGCACCAGCATCCTGCCATCAGGCAGAATAATGTTCAATATGTCCAGGCCAGCCTCTTTCTTGACTTCTTTCAGTTTTCCAAGCAGGAGCGATGTATTTCTTTTGGTGATGGCACGCTGGATATAGGGCAGGGAAGCAACATGTTTTATGTAGATATTAATCTCGTCAATTTCCTTGTCATAAATAAACTGGGCGGCATCCAGGTCACTGCGTACTGATTCGTATGCCTGCCCGATTACGTTGTCATTGATTATCTTGATGCCGATAATTGTTGATGAGATGCCAACAACAAGCACCACGGTGATGAGGCTCATGACAAGCTTAATGCGTAGACTGTTACTGACAATTTCACGTATTGCTTTCAGGCGAAACCGCTTGAATTTTCTTCGATAATTCATCAGTATGGATATATCCAGGTTTATTTTTCTACAAACAGTTTATCTATGAAATCGGCCAGATCAATTACATTATTAACTTCCCGCATCTCGGTACAGTGAGGTTCATACACGGTGGCGATACTGTCACTCCAGTCCCACAGGTGACGTTTGTCCGGATTAAGCCAGAACAGGTTGCGGGATCGTTCTTTTATTCGAAGGAAGGATTTCATACCGGGATCCTGGTTGTTATTCCTGGCATCACCAATAACAAGCACTGTTGATTTATGGGATAACGAATCACTGTAATCATCCATGAACTGGTTGAAACTGTTGCCATAGTTGCTGCCCCATCCGTATGTGAAATCTGTATCAGAGAATATCGAACTTAATGCCCGTTCAGGATCCATTTCCCTGAAGAGTTCAGTGATTTCAACCATGTTGCTGATGAAGGCGAATGTTCGTACCTTGGAAAAAAGGCTTTGCAGTGTATAGGTGAGTAACAGCATAAACCGGGAATACTGGTTGACCGAACTTGAGATATCACACAGAACGATCAATTGAGGCCGGTCAATCCTTTTGTCCTTGTAAAAAAGCCTGAAGGGTATACTGCCATACTGCATGTTGGATCTGAAAGTCCTCTTGACATCCAGGCTGCCATGCTTAATTCTTTTCTTTCTCAGTGATATCCGGTTTTTCATTTTTTGGCCGAATCTCAGTATAAGTTCCCGCATCTCTTTTATTTCTTCGGGGGTCAGCTGGTATATGAACTTATTCAGAAGGTATTCATCATGTTTTTTCTGCTCTGTTCCGATGGTTTTCTCATTTCTGCGGTTATTGAGCATATCAAGCATCATCTGGTAGAGATCGTCATCAAGGGTGGCATTTTCACCGGTTTCTTCGCTCTCTTCCGCTGAAATACCGGGGGAGGACGTGTGACCGCGTGAACTGAAAAGCATGAATCCGAGTCCCCCGCCACCTGATTCGGAAGACTCCTCCAGGCTTTCAAGGAAAAGACTTAGCAGTTGTTCAGGCGTTTTTTCAAACAATGATTCAGCAGGCTGGTCATCCAAAAAGTTCTCAATCTGTTCCTGGAGCATAGTCATCTGTTCATCAGTAATTCTTTGATCATCATGGGATTTGAGCTGATCAATGGATCGCTCGATCAGGGAGTCCAGGAAGTTACCTGAATCGCCGGTCTTTTTTTCAAAAAACCGTTCAAAACATCGCTCGAAAACGGGAAGATCGGTATAATCCTTTATGAGTGTGGACGAAAGGGCCTGCTTAAAGGCATTTTTATCGTTGAATTCTACGTACTGGAGTGCTTCAAACATATCCATCACTTCAACCGTGGATAGCTCTATACCCGCGTCTTTCAGGATGGCAGTAAAGTCAAAAAACTTTTTCTTAACACGATACTGTATGTCATTTTCATGTTTCATATGCTGTTCTAATGAATAAAGATGTCATCAGATTTCTTTTTAACCAGTTCGATGTCCTTTTCGTATTTTAATATGAAGTTCAGCGTATCAATGGCTGATTCCTTTTTTAACACTTCGCATCCGAGCAGTGAAAGGGCCTTTGCCCAGTCAAGGGTTTCGCTTATGCTGGGTTCCTTTTTCAATGGCAGCTGGCGTATTCTATGTACCGTATCAATCAATTCACTGGTCAGGTATGATCCACATTCGGGTACCTTGATCTGTATTATTTTCTCTTCAAGTTCTTTTGAGGGAAAATCTATGTACAGGTGCAGGCACCTTCTTTTCAACGCGTCCGACATCTCCCTGGCGTTATTGGATGTCAGAAGAACGAATGGTTTGTGCTTTGCCACGATGGTGCCAATTTCTGGTATGGTTATCTGGTAGTCAGATAATACTTCAAGAAGAAAGGCTTCAAACTCGGAATCTGATTTGTCTATCTCGTCAATCAGCAGTACTGCCGGTGAAGAACTCGCCACGGCTTTAAGAATTGGCCTTGGGATCAAAAACTTATCAGAGAAGAATACATTTTCTTCCTGTGAAAGCTTATTTATCGCGTCTGTAAGGGTTTCTTCATTACTAAGCATCTGGCTTAACTTGTCTTTCAGTATCTGGGTATATAAAAGCTGCTTGGCGTATTCCCACTCGTACAATGCCTTGGCCTCGTCAAGTCCCTCGTAACATTGAAGCCGTATCAGTTCCATGTTCAGTGCCAATGCAATACATTTTCCAAGATCGGTTTTACCTACACCGGCAGGCCCTTCCACCAGAACCGGTTTCTGCATCTTCATGGCAAGGTATATGGTTGTGGCAATATCCCTGGAGCAGATATACTTATGCTTTTCAAGTTGATCAATCACATGCTGCACGTTATCAAACATTACAATAGCCCTCTGTTTTACTTCTATGATGAATTATAGCATATAATAGTCATTAATAATAATATAACATGTTCGGCAAGAAGTTTACTGAAAAAGTGGGATCATTCTGTAAGGGGGGTGATAATTAGAGAGGGAATTATAATATCATGTGGCTATAAATATATCGCTTGATACATACTGATGAACACGGATAATTAGTGAATAGTGCAAACCAACTGATATCACGCAGAGGTGCGGAGACGCTGAGGAAGTGTACGAACTCTCCGCGTTCACCGCGCCTCCGCGTGATATTATTATTAAAATTTCAAGGATTTCGAAAACTCCATGACTCATTTTTCAATCGATTCTGAGTACACGTCATCTGTGTCCATCTGCGTGTATCTGCGGTTTAATAAAATTATGGAAATATTATTTCATATATTGTTATTATAAATGAAAGTTTTTATTCCCGAGTGCTAAAGATCAAACCCTCAGCTTGTTGAAAAGCTGCAGGTTTTTGGCCCGTGCCACCACTTCGGGTGGCAGGTCCTGGCTGCTATGTGAAATATAATGAACAAGTGTCTGGGTTATCCCCAGAATTTTTGCCATGTCGCCGCCGGTTTCAACGAATTCACCATTCCAGGCATTATGCATCTGCTGTCGGCTGAAGGTCTGATGAAAATTAAAAAGCTCGCGAAGATCGTCCATCTGTCCGCTAACCTCTTCTGATTTTGAACAGGCAGAGGCAAGGTAATGCATGAACCCGATGTAAGCTTCAACAATTAATGTTCTCTCAATCATGCTCCATCTTTTAAGTATTTTTCGCAGGGCCTTGCCCTTAACGGGGAAAAGATATTCCCTGTGGCATTGAAAGTCATTCAGGGTCAGTGTTCCATGGGAAATTGTATTGAGTATCTCAAGGTTCTGCGAAAGAAGCGAATCTTCAGGAAGGGATTGAACCGGCATGAATATCATTTTAGTGTATTGTTCGTCCCCGGGGTAGCGGCCGGTTACAAGTAATGTATCAGCATCCAGTCCACCTGATATGTACCTTTTTATCCCATTCAATACAACCGAAGATTCGTCACGTTTAATGATAAGACGATTATCACGGGGTTCTGTATGTGCCATCGCACCGATGGTGGTATCTTCCAGCGCGTGAATCATAGAGAAAAGTGGATGATCCTGATCCATCAAGCCCAGGGTGTCTTTAATAATGCATCTGAAAAGAGAAAACTGTACTATCCAGAGGATTGCAAGGCCCATATCCCCGGCTTCATTTGCAAGCCTGGTAGAAGGAAAGATGTTGCTGTTATAATCAAACTCGGCAACAGGGGGAAATTCAGCACATATATTTTTCCATGTATCCCTGAACATGGACTTATTCGTGGATCGTTCGACATAGTTTTGTTCAAGTTTCTGGATTAAAGATGACATGGTATCTTCCCCGGGAGATGCTATCTCCTCTTGTTCTTTAATAGTGTCTCAATTTTTGCAGGCAGACCAAACACATTTATAAAACCGCTTGCGTCCTTCTGGTCATACAATTCACTTTCATCGAAGGTGGCAATATCCGGTTCGTATAATGTAACCGGTGATGTTCTACCCACCACTGCACAACTGCCCTTGTATAATTTTAACCTGACTGTTCCCGTCACGTTTCTCTGAGTTTCGTTCATGAAGGCATCAAGTGCTTCACGTCGTTTAGCGAACCACTGGCCATTATATGCCAGTATGGCATACTCAATAGACAGTTTATCCTTTAAATGCTGGGTGTCCCTGTCAAGGGTTATTGATTCGAGATCCCTGTGTGCCATTAGAAGAACTGTGCCAGCCGGGGTTTCATAAACTCCCCGTGACTTTATGCCCACCAGCCTGTTCTCTACTATGTCAATACGTCCCACACCGTGAGTACCGGCTATCTTGTTGAGTTTCTGCATCAATTCTACAGGGCCATATGCCTTGCTGTCAAGGGCTACGGGAATACCTTCCTTGAAATCAATATCAATATACTGTGCCTTATCCGGGGCATTCTCGGGAGAAGAGGTAAGTATAAACATATCCTCATCTGGTTCTTTAAAAGGATCCTCAAGTACTCCTCCCTCATATGATATATGCAGCAGGTTTCTGTCCATGCTGTAAGGCTTGTCTTTGGATATGGGCAGGGGAATATTATGCTTGCTTGCGTAATCAAAAAGAAGAGAACGTGAATTCAGGTCCCAGATTCTCCATGGAGCAATGATCGTTATCTCCGGGGCAAGTGCCTTGAAGGCCAGTTCAAAGCGAACCTGGTCGTTTCCTTTGCCTGTGGCACCATGACATACCGCGTCAGCTCCCTCTTTCTGGGCTATCTCAATCTGCCTTTTGGCGATGATTGGCCGGGCAAGGCTGGTACCGAGAAGGTAACGGTCTTCATAAATGGCATTGGCCTTTATGGCAGGATATATATAATCGGTAACGAATTCTTCTTTCAGGTCTTCGATATAACATTTGCTGGCACCGGTATTGATAGCCTTTTCTTCAAGTCCGTCCAGCTCTTCTTCCTGTCCCACATCTGCCGCGTAGCATATAACTTCACAGCCATAGGTATCAATGAGCCACTTAACAATAACCGAAGTATCCAGTCCCCCGGAATAAGCAAGAACGACTTTCTTTACACTCATAAGTTTCAGCTCCTTTTCGTTTACGTATTACCACAGAGGGACAGAGAAACAGAGGGAAATATTGTTGTCTGGTTGCATGTCATGTTACCAAAAAGGTTTAACAGCAAACTATAATGCAATTATATACCATAAATTCAGACATAAAAAATCCTTTCTGTTTCTCTGTGCCTCTGTGGTGAATCAGTTATGCTTATTTTAGCAACGAACATAGTATCGCTTTCTGCGCGTGCAGCCTGTTTTCAGCCTGGTCGAATATGATGGATCTATCTGATTCCATCACGCTGGCTTCGATCTCTTCTCCTCGATGAGCGGGAAGACAGTGCAATATTCTGCAGTTATCAGCACATTTCTTTACAAGGTTGTCATCAACTATATATTTTGCAAACGCTTTTCGTCGTTTTGCGGCTTCTTTCTCTCTTCCCATGCTGGTCCAGACATCGGTATACAGGTAATTGGCGTTTTCAACCGCCATTTTGACGTCCGTGGTAATGATCATCTTCGATCCGGATTTTGAAGATAGCTGAAAGGCGTGCTCAATAATTTTCTTATCAGGTGAATATCCTTTGGGGCAGGCTATGGAAAAATCAATACCCAGCAGGGCTGAACCAAGCATAAGAGAGTGTGCCACGTTGTTGCCGTCACCTACATATGCCAGCTTGACATTTTTGAATGTTCCGTTATTTTCAAGGATAGTGAAGAAATCAGCAAGTGCCTGGCATGGATGATACGAATCAGAAAGCCCGTTTATAACCGGTATGTCAGCGTTTCGGGCAAGCTGAACAGCCTTGTCGTGTGAAAAAGTACGTAACATTATGGCATCAACATAGCGGGAGAGAACACGGGCGGTGTCAGCAATTGTTTCTCCCCTGCCAATCTGAATATCGTCTTTGGATAGAAATAACGCGTGTCCTCCCAGCTGAAAAACACCTGTTTCAAATGAGACCCTGGTTCGGGTGGAACTTTTTTCAAATATCATGGCCAGGGTCTTTCCTTTCAGAAAGGCGTGTGTTTTTCCCTGTCTGGTTTCTTTTTTCAGTTTCATGGTGAAATCAAACATCGCCATGAGTTCGTTTCTGCTGAGGTCGGTAATACATAAAAAATCTTTCGAGTTTATTGCCGGTATCTTCACTGTGATGTTCCTTCTTCTTTTATGATGTCTTCAAAAAGTTTCATGCCCTCTTTTACTATAGACATGGGTATGGTCAGTGGCGGCATGATTCGTATGACATTCTGCGCGGTACAGTTTATCACAAGCCCTCTTGACAGGGCTTTCTTAACAATGGGCAATCCCGGTCTGTCAAGTTCAATACCAATGTGTAAACCCATCCCCCTGATCTCTCGAATATATCCATATGAATCTTTCATCCTGTTAAGGTATTCGTAGATATACTGTGATGATTTTGAAATATTATTCTGTACCGTTTTTTTGCTCAATTCTTTAAGAGTGGTGGATACTGCTGCACATGCCAGGTGGTTGCCGCCGAAAGTGGTGCCATGGGCTCCGCCGGGTAACACAGATACCAGCGAGTCCTTCGTATGCATTACTCCCACGGGAACGCCGCTTCCCAGACCCTTGGCCAGGGTGAGAATATCCGGGATTATGGGATAATGCTGGAAGGCGTACATCGTTCCGGTTCTGGCGATGCCTGTCTGTACCTCGTCAATTATTACCAGGATATCATATTTTTTCGCGAGGGCCTTGATCTTTTTCACAAAGTTTTGAGAGGCAACGATAATTCCACCTTCTCCCTGGATAAGCTCAAGCATTATGGCACATATATTCTCATGATTTTTGACAATCTCATTTTCAAGCGTTTTGACGTCGTTGTAAGGAAGATACGTGAAACCTGGGACAACGGGGCCAAACCCGGTTCTAATTTTTTTCTGGGCAGTAGCACTCATGCTGCCGAAGGTTCGTCCGTGAAAAGAATTTTCAAAGGTAATTACGCGATACTTTTTCTTTGAAATTGAAAGACCACGCTTGCGTGCCAGCTTGATGGCCGCCTCGTTGGCTTCTGTGCCGCTGTTGGTGAACAGTGTTTTTCCCTTGAAAGCGGTCTCAGATATGAGCCTGGCGGCCTGAACCTGTTCACGGTTGTGAAACCAGTTGGATGTATGTATCAGGATGTCAACCTGTTCTTTCAGGGCCGCGGTAAGGGCAGGGTGGCCGTGTCCCAGCGCGTTTACAGCTATTCCTGAAAAGAAATCAATGTAACGTTTGTTGTCCTGGTCGAATAGTTCAGATCCTTTACCCCGGGTGAAACATACAGGCAGCCTGTCCCCGTAATTCTGATAGAGGTATTCTTTGTCCATCTGTACGATCTTTTCAAGTTTCTTTGAATTGCTCATATCATCAACGTCCGTGTAACAGTATTTTAAAAAAAATTAAAATCGGGGGCTGCCCGATTTATCAGTAAATTTTACGCTGAAACTATTTATAAATAATGTCAATAAAATTATTATTTTGGCGACAACCTGATTTAGGGGGTGAATTAAATATCGGGTAATAATATGAATTTCAATGTCAATTTTGAATGAAGAAGGGCACATTCCTCTTTGTCATGCGAACGTACACTACGAGGCCCCCTGTATTCCCCAAGGGGGACTACTGACTCATTATATTGCATGTCAGCACCTCAAAATTTCATTTATCCCCCTCCCTCAATATTATTCATGACATCATTATTCCAGTATCGTATCAC
>CAZAOK010000119.1:9378-11255 GCA_964486725.1 uncultured Leptospiraceae bacterium | reverse complement strand
GTTCTGGTTACCAACTATGCACAAGGAAAGGTATGACGCGTATCTGGCGCTTAACTAAACTTATACGATTTGCATAAATTATATAACAACGAAACCTTATGTGAAGAAAAATTTCAAAAAACGTAAAAATTTTTTACGATAGGCGCCTTTCTTTCGTATTAACAGGTAGAGGGAAATTAATCAGCATTATTACGAAAAAGGAAGGTACACCACTATGGAAAACAAGGTACTCAAAGCATTACTTGAACAATATCGCTATAAAAACCATCCAAAATATATTTCCAACAACGACATCGAAAACTTCTTTTCCGAGAATAAAGATCGCATCACCCGTGAAGACTACCTGGCCGTGAAAACATATTTTCTTGAAACACTGGGGCTGTCACGGTATATCTTTACAACGCTTGAAAAACAGTTCAGTGATGTCCCCTCCCCCGGACAGTCTGCACACCCTGTATTGTACCAGGATCCACCCGGACTGGACAGGTGCCGCCAGCAGATGGTGCTCAAACGATATTCAAAACGAACCATTAAAACATATATCGGCGCCATCAAGCGAGCCCACAACTGGTTCATGTCAGAAATGAACAAACCCCTGAACAGGGTCACCACAGAAGACGCCAGAAAATTCTTCCTGGTGCTCATGGAAGATATGAAGGTATCAACCTCACTGGTTCGTATTTACCGTTCATCAATACAATTTTATTTTTTCACGGTGGCCAACCGGTCTCTTGACCTTTCTTTCCTGGAGGGATTAAAAGACAACCGTCATCTTCCCAACATTGTCTCAAGACGGGAGATAACCATCATCCTGAACAACATTACCAATACAAAACATAAAACCATGATAGGCCTGCTCTACGCGTCGGGTTTGCGTCTGTCTGAGCTGGTGTCCCTTCGGGTGCAGGACGTCGACCTTGATGAACTCATCCTACGTGTTCGCGAAGGCAAGGGACGCAAGGACCGCATTACCATCTTTTCAGAATCATTAATTGAAGGACTTCAATATTGCATGCGGGGAAAAGACCCAACCGCCTACGTATTTACCACGGCGCAGGACGTGAATGCCGAGAAGAAAAGGCACGTATCCGGGCGAACGGTGCAGAAGGTGCTTGAGTCAGCGGTTGAGCGCGCAGGCCTTCGCAGGCGCATCACTCCTCACGACCTTCGCCATTCCTTTGCCACCTGTCTTCTAGAAAACGGCATCTCGATACGCCACATTCAGATGCTTCTGGGGCACAAGAACATCGCAACCACCACCATCTACACGAAGGTGGCCAGCCCGGTACTGAAGGGCATCAGGAGTCCATTATAAATAGGGGTTGTCATTAATAATAATCCGTGTTCATCTGTATCCATCGAGCGAAGCGGGCGGTTCCATTTATTCCGAAACGAGCAAGAGATAGTAATATGAAAAAACTGCCAACATAAATCCGGGCGAAATACTCAGGGAGGAACTTCTCAAGCCCCTGAACCTTTCAGCGTACAGGCTGGCAAAGGAGACCGGTGTACCGCCAACAAGGATATCCCGAATCCTGAAAGAGAAACGCAGAATAACTGCAGATACCGCCCTGCGCTTCTCAAAATATTTTGAAAACTCGGCTGAATTCTGGCTGGGCCTGCAGAACGAGTACGACCTTCGAGAGGAAAGACAACACATCAACTGAAATATAATTCGTCACTCTTCTTTCCATTCCGTATATACCTTATATTTAAAGTGCACAGCATAACCGGGATTAAAAATCCCGTTATCATCCAGACAATAATAACTAAATCATTACTGAAATGGCTGTCTATGATTGCAGACAGCCATGCAAAAAGGGGCAACCCGATAACGCCGTAAATAAAAGAGTATACAAGGGAAGGCGGTTTCAAAT
>CAZAOK010000119.1:2918-9278 GCA_964486725.1 uncultured Leptospiraceae bacterium | reverse complement strand
GTCAGGGACAGTTCACGCCCGGTGTAGGCCATGTAGTCCTGGAAGCGGTTGGTGATCACCCCGTCCACCCCGAAAAATGAGAACATGTAGAAATGCCACCCTTCGTCCAGGGTCCAGACGAACAGGTACTTATTCTCTTTGTGCACGTCACCCACGTACCACGGCCAGCCAAGATAGCCCACGGCGCTTATCTCAGATCCGTTCTCACGGGCACGTTCCAGTATGGGCTTAAAACCGCCAAGTTCCTTCTCGGTGTCCTCGTCCACGATATAGCTGCGCATTACCTTAGGGGCAATCGTTTTCAGGCGGACAATACTGTCATAGTCAAAGGACTGGAAGATCACCCTGTTTGGGCCGTATCCTACCTTCACTGAACTTTCGGCCAGCTCCGACAGGTCAAACTCCTTCACGGTATGGTCGGCATTCAGCCAGCCCTTCTTCACCAGCAGTGCAACTATCTGCTTCTCGATGCCGG
Organism: uncultured Leptospiraceae bacterium; assembly: GCA_964486725.1. Taxonomy (GTDB): domain Bacteria; phylum Spirochaetota; class UBA4802; order UBA4802; family UB4802; genus M55B154. Next base: position 8,803 of record CAZAOK010000119.1, on the reverse strand, counting down.
GATAATTTTCAGGCTTCTTCAGCTCTATGAGAAGGCCGGGCCTGTTGTTCCCCTTCGAAGCCATGTCGATATACTGTTCAAAGGTTGGGATGGCAATCCCCTTGTATCCCTTTCGTGCACGGTCGGGGTTTTTCTCGTTGAACCATGAACCCGCGTCAAGCCGTTTCAGCTCGGCGTATGTAAAGGATCCCACGGGATCATCAGCGCGGCCGGGAAAGACCTCCTCAACGTTGGTGGTGCGTTTCAGGTCATCATCGTGATAGTTGATAAGCACCCCGTCCTTCGTGCGCTGCAGGTCCGTCTCTATGTAATCGGCACCAAGGTCACGGGCGATCTCGAAGGCTGGCATGGTAAGCTCCGGTGCAAGGTAGGCCGCACCACGGTGGGCGCACACCGCCTCGTAGGGCAGCATCTTCTGAAGGGCTATTTCCTTACCCGCCCAGGAGGGACTCATGATATAAGAAATCAGCAATGCCGCAACCGGCAGGCTGATAAGAACGGCAAGGATACGTTTTACAATTTTCATGGTTTTACCTCACGTACTAATGAATAGTATTTATTATTAGCACGTTCGGGAAATGTCAACAAGTATCTGTCAGCCCTTTGAACCGCGGAAGAGGAACATGGTACGGCCTATCTTTATTTCGTCCCAGTCGTAAAGTGGCCGCGGGCGAAGAAGTTTGCGCCCGTTGAGAAAGGTGCCGTTGTCACTGGCCATGTCGAACAGGTAATACCCGTTAAACATTTTTTTAATCCTGGCATGCTTAAGTGAGACGGCGTCATCCTTAATTACTATGGTACATTCGGGGTCGCGTCCCAGGGTTATCTCGTCCCAGAAAAGGGGAAATTTCTTTCCGGTCTCGGGCCCCCCCTTCTCTACCAGCCAGGCCTTCGCGTAACTGTACTCTGGGTCTTCAGGGGTAAGCAGCACATCCTGCTTAATTTTGCGCTCTTCTTCCTCGCGGAACAGTTTACGATAATCAGCATGTGTTTTTGATGATACAATATAGGGTTGTACTGATGCCATTCTCTCACGTCCCCGTTTAAAGAGCACCGCGCACAGAACCCCCAGTACAACCAGCAGCAGAAACACCAGTATTATGAGAATTATCGTTGATAGCCCCGGCAGCGCGATGTTTAGAAATCCACTGTCATAGGTCACCTTTTGTACATCACGGTCGCGCAACTGGCCGTGTTTGAGCCGAACTTCAACCTGGTGGGCCTTGTCGTTGGCGCTTGCCATGGTTTTGTATTTGATACTGTACCTGTTTACGATGGTACGCACAAGATCTGTATAGAGTGAACCTATATCTGCGTTAGACGAAATTTTGGTCATCTTTCCACCGGTCAGCCTGGCGATCCTGCCGGTATTCTTCGTTCGTGCGTCTTTATTTGGCATCACGAAAAACACCGGAACTTCACTGTCCCTGGCAAACTGTATAATATCATCAGAGGTAAGATTGCTTCCGTCATCTTTACCATCGGTGAACACAACCACGGCCCTGCGTGTGTTTTCAACTTCAGATAACATGTTCAGTGAATCGTAAATACAATCATAAAGATGGGTATATTTTCCATGACGGCTGATGCCGGTAATCTTTGTTTTAAGCTGCTCCTTGTTCCTAGTAAAGTTATTTAAAAAATTAACCTTATCGTTGAAGCGGTAAAGGGCAATCTGTACACGTCTTCCCGCGTCAGAAACCACCTGTCCCGCGGCTTTCTTCAATACTGTATGCCATTCTTTCGATATGCTCTTGCTTGAATCAATAGCCATCATCAGGTAGACCGGCCGGGCATCATCTGAGAGGTTTTTCACATTCACGTAATTCACCCGGTAACCGTCTTCGTACACCATCAGGTGTTCCTCGGTAAGCCCGTGAATAGAACTGCTGTCGGGATTACGAACCGTCACCGTCATATTCACCGTGGGAAAATCCGAACGGGCATCAACACTGTCAATACGAACCAGCGGCCCGCCCATAACAGAACCCGTCACGCCAAGCATGGTTACAGTCAGTACAAATGTGAGTACACGTGTGAATAATTTCATTATTACCCGGATTTACATACAAGTTTGATACTACAAGTATCGGCTTCACGAGCCCATCTTTGGAGTCTTTTTCATCTTAAAAATAAAACCACAGAGTCACAGAGACACGAAGAAAAGATCAATAACCCATCATTAGTTGTGAATATTTGTTTTGAAATTTATAGCTGGTAAAGATTCAGATACAGCTTACTTTAAACAACATACTAACCACATACCTTAATCAAAACTGAAATAGATTGAAATGCAATAGCAAGTAAAAAGAATGATAAACAGTTAGAAAATCTCGGTACCTCAGCGCCTCTGTGGTTCTATTCAGCAGACCCGCAGTCACTTACACTGTCCTTGAGAAGCTCTAACGCGTGGGGTATGGCGGCTTCAATAAACTGCAGGTTTTCCTTAACGGCTTTGGGGCTGCCGGGGAGATTTATTATGAGGGTTCTGCCGCGAATGCCGGCAACCGCCCGCGAGAGCATGGCATGGGGGGTCACTGCAAGTGAACGCATACGCATCACCTCGGTAAAACCCGGAGCGCTGCGTTCAATTACCGCCAGGGTTGCCTCGGGGGTCACGTCCCGTGGAGCAAAGCCGGTGCCTCCTGTTGTCAGCACCAGCGACATTTTTTTATCACAGAGGTTCCCAAGGACAGCAACGATGTCATCATACTCGTCGGGGACAATGGTCTCTTCAGCCACGGTGTAGCCCTTCCCCTCTGCCCACTGCCTGATGGCGGGACCGGAAAGATCCTCACGTTCCCCTCTCGACGACCGGTCACTGACAGTAACTATTCCAATAAGAACCATTCACGTCCTCCTTTTAAAAGAATTCACCGCGAAGGCGCTAAGGGCGCTAAGTTCGCTAAGAGTTTTGTTGGAAAGTATGGTTTATTTAGTATCATTTATTTTTACACCTCTTTCCAATTTGGTATTTTTAAGGATAAGGTTTTTCTGATGACAGTATAAAATTTATTCCCAGCCTGAAAAAACCATCTCTTAAAAACACTATACAACTATCCCCTGCAATAATACACAACCTGTCTGAAATATATTGACAAACTCTCTGCGCCCTTCGCCCTCTCTGCGTCTTTGCGGTAATCCTCTACAGTGATCTTTTCAACGGAGCTAATCGATCTCGATGCTCTTTACGGTGAATTCCCTGCCCGACTGAATTGTCACATCGGCCGATTCGCATTTGCGGCAGGTGAACTGGAAATCCTCACGGGTGATGGTAAATTCGTGTCCGCATTTGTCGCACTTGAGCACGGCAGGGATCTTCTCGATAACCAGCTCGGCATTGTCGGCGATGGTGTCCTTGCTGACGAAATCAAAATATGTCTGCATCCATTCGGGAATAAGGTCTGACAGCTCACCAACCACCAGGTGTATTTTTGTAACACGTTTGGCGTTGTTCTTCTGGGCATTCTCAACAACGATGTCGAGTATATTGGACATGACGGACAGTTCGTGCACTCTTTTCTCCTGTATAACACTCATTCTTTTTGTCCATCTTTACGATAAACTAAAAAAACGCAATGAAAAAAGGCCATGAAAAAAACCGGCACCCATACAGATTACATCAGGAAACATCGCCATTACCTTGATGCCCGTATCCAGGTTCTTATCAACACATTGCTGCAGCAACCCGGCGATGAGCCTTTTGCCTGTGACATAATCTCCCGTGTTATGCTTCACATGTCATACGGGAACCCTCTTGGTGACATACACGACGATGCTGCCGGTGCTGTTGACGAACTATGCCAGCTGTACAAGCGCTGGGATATCACCAGTGACGGTGACATGCTGGGTTACATTTACCAGCAGCTTAAAAGCTCCACGGCCAGGAAAAAAGAAGGACAATTCTTCACACCACCAGACGTGGTTGACTACATCGTTGAACACGCCATCGCACCCGGGGAAACAGGCATCACGGTACTTGATCCTGCCTGCGGTTCAGGACAGTTTATCGTGTCATGCTACAACCGTCTGCTTAGTAATTTCGTCCAACGTGGATGGGAACCGGGCGAAGCCGCCCTGCACATCTGCACCAGTTGCATTTTTGGCATAGACATCGACCCGGTGTCGGTAGCCATTACCCGTTGTAACCTCTCCCATGTGTCGTCCCTTCCGCTACACAATATTCACAATATTGTCACGGGTAATTTTCTTCGGATGAACGAACCACCCTTCCCCTCTGACCTTCTCAGCCGCAACAGGTTTACCACTATCGTGGGTAACCCCCCCTGGGGAGCCCGCTTTTCTCCGGCAGAGAAGAATCATTACCGGAGAAGATACATATCCGCGGCTTCTGGTATAAACAGCTTCACCCTGTTCATAGAAAAATCCATTATGCATCTCTCAGACGGGGGCATGCTTGGTTTTTTGGTGCCCGAGGCATATCTCAACATCAAGGCCCATCGAAGTTCACGTCGCCTTGCCCTTGACAACACGTCCATACGGGAAATAGCCCTGTGGGGCGACAGGTTTAAAAAAGTATACGCACCCGCGGTTTCCATTCACCTTCAGAAAGAAACTCAACATGAAAAGCGAAACCGGAATATCGTGCATATTCATACCCGAACCACGGCAAGAAACGGCACCGCCCTGCTTGTACCCCAGGCAGCTTATGAGAATACCCATGAAAACATTTTCACCATCCACTATTCACGACAGGCAGTGTCATTGCTTTCTGCCATGGAAGCTGGTCACTGTTACTTCCTCAAAGACAGGGTTCGATTCTTTCTTGGCATTGTAACCGGGAACAACCCCCGGCACATCAGCAGTCAACGCACCGAGCTGCATACCGATCCCATCATCGTGGGGAAAGACATGCATCCTTTTTCAATCAAATTCAGTGGTCATCATTTCAAGTATGACCCGTCGATTCTTCAGCAGGTTGCCCCGGGGTATCTCTACATTACTCCGCGCAAGGTACTGTACAAGTTCATAGGCAGGCAGCTCACCTTCGCCGTTGACACACGGGGTTATTACTCGCTTAACAACGTGAACGGGTTTGTCCTCAACGACCCAGAACTTGATGCGGACAGCCTTGTGGCCCTTCTCAATTCAAGGTTAATGCAGTATTATTACCAGAATAATTTCTTTACGGTTAAAGTATTGCGGGGAAACCTTGAAAGGCTTCCCCTTCGCAGTTTTGCGGGAGATGCCGCCAGGATGCTGAAAAGATTGTCTATTGAGATGCGGGAATCAGGCATTACAGAGGGTAGCACAAGAGAGAACATGGAGGACATTATTTTCTCCCGGTACAGCATCAGCGACAGGGACGCGCACAGAATTACTGATACCCTGACATCACCTGCCGAAGCCAGCTAATCATCATCTTTAATATCAGATGGATCGAACACTGCATACATATCTATTGAATCATTGCTCCCATCATCGAAGAAAGCCACCCCCCTGGTCTTGTACAAGTACAGTGATTTCTGTGTACGTTCAAGTATATGCAGGCCCTCGTTACCCAACCTGAATATCACATACGATACTCCTTTTTCAAGTGATACCCCGGAGCGTATTACCCGCTGTTGGGACTTCCCTATTACAAACTGCACTTTAAAGTTTTTCAGCCCGATGATTATCCCGGGATAACCATACTCTATCATCATGTCAAAAGGCACATCAGCTATCTCTTTCAGGTGAAATACATCACGAAAGAGTTTCCATCCCTTTTTCTCTGTTTCACGCAGGGGTTCACCCTTCAGTTCCTTTATTTCCTCCAGTGTCATGCCAAGCAGCACCCCCTCGGCGCCCACGCCGGGAACAATCAGGGTTGAATCAGACACCACCCTTGACGCCTCTTCCGACCTTGTTTCCTTTTCCGGAAC
>CAZAOK010000119.1:0-2818 GCA_964486725.1 uncultured Leptospiraceae bacterium | reverse complement strand
CAATCCGTGATGCCTCACGCTTTATTACAGGAAACCTGCGGGGATATCGTGACGGTGTTTGCTCCTTTTTCACCCAGAGCAGCCCTTCGCCGATGCCAGAACGATCTGCAGGGTCATCACCGGCAATATCAAGGCCCAGTTCACGCATATGCCCAAGCATCTCACCGGGCAGCGCTCCTTCTTTTCCCCTTGCATACACCAGCATCCTGCCCCCTTTTTTTACCAGGGGTGCCCCCATTTCCATCGCTACATACGGGTGGGCAAATCCACGGCTCACCAGCAGGTCAACTTTTTCCCTGTAGCGGTCATCGTGACCCAGGTCTTCAACCCGTGCCGTCATCACACGACAGCCGGGTACCCGAAGCTCATCAATCACCCTCTTTACAAATTCCGTTCTTTTTCCATTTGAATCCACCAGTATGCCACTGATCCCACTGAACGCCAGCAGTATGGGCACCCCGGGAACGCCGCTTCCGGTTCCCATATCCATGAGTAATGTTCCACGTGGAACATTACTCATGGATATGGGACGTATACTTTCGGCAACCAGTATCCTCTCTGCCTCGGGTATGGTTTTGCATCCTGTAAGGTTTACCAGCCTGTTGTGCTCAATAACCATGCGGGCAAACCGTTTCATTTTAGCAACCTGTGTGTCCCCCGGGTCAAGACCCATGTCTTGTATTGCCCTGTATAGGTCATAATGTTCCACGTGGAACCTCTTTTTGTAATCCGTTTTGTTTATTAAGAGCCATTGTATTCCTTCGATGTGTTTCTTTCGGCCGATTCCATGTGTATTACCAGTATTGATATATCAGAAGGATCAACCCCTGATATGCGCATGGCCTGTCCAAGCGTCCGTGGCTGCACCCGTTTAAGCTTTTCCCTGGCCTCGTTTTTCAATCCAAGCAGGGAGTCATACTCCATGGCCTCGGGTATTCGCCTGTTTTCCATCTTTTCGATCTTTTTGATCTTTTCCTGGTCTTTCTTTATATATCCCTCATACTTTATTTCCATCTCGATTACGGGGGCACTTTCTCGATCAATCCCTATATCCGTAAGCCTGATAATATCATCTATTCTAATTTCGGGGCGTTTCAGCAGCCTGCCGGCCGATATTTTGCCCGGAATATTCGCTGTCGATCCTCCCTTCTCCTCAACTGCTTTTTTCAGCTCATTATCAACGGTTATTATCGTTGATGAGAGCCTGTCTATGGTTGAATTAATGTTTCTATATTTTTCATTCATATTTTCGTACTGCTCTTTTGTCACCAGCCCATTATCAAGGCCATACTTCATCATGCGGTAATCCGCGTTATCCTGCCGCAGCAAAAGCCTGTGTTCAGCCCTCGAGGTGAACATCCTGTAGGGCTCTTCTGTGCCCTTTGTTACCAGGTCGTCAATGAGCACACCTGTATATGCTTCGGAACGTTTCAATACCATGGGTTCTTTTCCCTGCAGTGACCGCACGGCATTTATGGCGGCCACCATACCCTGTGCCGCGGCTTCCTCGTATCCAGAAGTACCGTTTACCTGGCCGGCATGGTAAAGTCCTGCGATCTTTTTTGTTTCCAGCGAAGGCTTTAATTCTATCGGTGGAACAAAATCATATTCAACGGCATAAGCCGGTCGCATTACCTGCGCGTTTTCAAGGCCCGGCACCGTGGCAATCATCTCAAGCTGCACTTCCTCGGGCAGGGAGCTTGAGAAACCGTTTATGTAATATTCGTTGGTATGCAGTCCTTCCGGTTCAAGAAACAACTGATGTCTTGGTCTTTCTGAAAATCGCACCACCTTGTCCTCGATGGACGGGCAGTATCGTGCCCCCACCCCGGTGATCTTTCCCGAGAAAAGGGGTGACCTTCCGATATTCCTGTTTATTATCTCATGTGTCTTTGCGGTAGTATGCGTAATCCAGCATGGAACCTGCTGCAGTTCTATTTCAGTATTGCTGAATGAAAAGGGTATGGGTTTTTCATCGGGATGCTGCACCTGGCATTTATCGAAGTCTATGGAATTCCCGTTTACCCTTGCCGGTGTTCCCGTTTTCAACCGATGCACCGGGAAGCCAAGCTGTCGCAACGAATCTGAAAGATGCTCCGCGCAGAAGTCGCCAAGCCTGCCGCACTTTTCCTTGTACTCGCCGATATGTATCAGCCCCTGCAAAAAAGTACCTGTTGATAAAATAACACGCGGGGCCATGTGCCGGCGTCCCCGTATAGTTTCCACTCCACGTACCACTCCCCCATCAGCGATTATCGCGGTAACAATATCCTGCTGCAGGGCGAGGTTCTCCTGCTGCTCCAGCACTTCTTTCATCCTGAACTGGTAGGCCTTCTTGTCAGCCTGTGCCCGTGGTGACCATACGGCCGGCCCCTTGCTCTTGTTCAGCATCTTGAAGTGTATGCCTGTAGCATCTATATTCTTTGCCATCTCACCGCCCATGGCATCTATCTCGCGAACCAGGTGCCCCTTGGCAAGCCCGCCAATTGCAGGATTACAACTCATCTGGCATATGGTATCCAGGTTCCCCGTGATAAGCATGGTTGGATACCCCATGCGCGCGGACGCAAGTGCCGCCTCGGCACCCGCATGTCCGCCCCCTACTACAATTACATCAACGTCCCCGGTCATCTTTTCTTACCCCGTTCATTAATAACGTCATAGCGTTTTTACATTTCCATTAATCACCAGTTCTTAAACTCCTGTAAAGTATTAATATATACAATAGTTTGCCCTTTTCCGTTTTTTATCTTAAAATGGATGTAACTACTCAGCTGTCATGATTAAAAAGATTTAATTACCGTGAAATGAATAAAAA
>CAZAOK010000118.1:0-11553 GCA_964486725.1 uncultured Leptospiraceae bacterium | reverse complement strand
AGACTGATTATATCATGGGTCACATGAATGTAACCCGGAATTTAAATCACTCCCTATTTCAATCAAAAACATCATATCCCATTTTTTGCTTGACTAAATGCTATTCACCCTGTCTTTACTTATCAATCCTGCCCGGTTTTTATAACGGAAATATTATTAAAAAAGAAAGGAAGTGAACCTCTATGAAGAAAGCATTTTTTGCTGTTTTTCTAATGTTGTTTGTCGTCTCATGTGGACCCTCGGCCAACCCTCAGCTTAAGGCAAAGATCGGTCCATACTTCTCACAGGATTCTTCCTCCCGCGTCAGGGCATCAAAGAAATTTTATTCACCCATGCCACTTGCGGTTGGACAATATACTGTGCATGGTACTACCGAAAAGGATGGTACCCGTTCCATCAACATGACCAGCATCGTTGGCAGGGAAGCCGGCGGCTGGATTTATGAATCTTACTCACTGTCTGAGACCCAGGAGGGCACAGTTCAAATGCTCATCAGGGGTCTTGAAAAAGTACGAAAATCAGGAAATCTTGATGATATCGAACTTGTATGGGTAAAAATCAAGGAAGAAAATGGAGAGATTCAAAAAATCGAAGGCCCTGTTCTCATGATGGCCAAATCACTGTACAAAAAACAACTCTCCGGGCTTGATGTGAGTGTTTCCCAATATGTAAATGGGGGTACAGTCAAGGTTCCCGCGGGATCATTTGCAGGCACTAACATGGTCAAGTCTGAGGTCACCTTCTGGGGTAAGAAATATAAGAGCACAGGCTGGTATCATTATAATGTCCCTGTTACCGGAATGGTTAAATCGGTAACTGATGACGGTGATTCCACCATGGTGCTTCTTGAATATGGCACCCGGGGCGCGAAATCTTCATTCTGATCTTTTATACAACAGGGTCCTCTTAAAACAGGGAGGACCCTGACATTCCAGCATACCACTATTTCATTCCAAAAAATGAACTGATACTGTGTAATATCTCGTCCCCGTAATCCCCAAGCAATTCGCCGGTGCTTTTCCTTTGTTTGAGTTGCAATCTTGATTCAGTTTCCAGCTTGCGGCTTGCCATTACTTTTGCGAGCTCTTCAATGATTTCCGGCCTTTTTTCCAGTATAGGGGCAAGGTCTTCCCGGGAAAATTCCATGGCCTGGCAGTCGGTAAGGGCTACAATGGTGGCCGACCTTCGTTCACCGGTTAAAAGAGAGTTTTCTCCGAAGCAATCGCCTGTTCCAAGTCGCTCAAGCTCAACCGGTTTTCCGTATGAATCACGTCGTGATACAGAAATAACCCCGGCTGTCAAAATCATCAGAGAATCCCCCGTGTCCCCCTCCCTGACAATGACTTCATTCTCCCTGAAGCTGATCAATGATACCCCTTTCAGTAGTTCATCACGCTCCTCTTTAGTAAGGGGAGAAAATATCTCCACATTGGATATCAACTCATCAAGTCCAGGTTCACTCACTTCACTGCGTTCACCGGTAAAGTAGTTCACTTCGTGAACTGTTGGCGGCGGGGTGATCCCGGCCTTTTGACAATAATTCCAGATTTCCATAAACAGGTCATCACGGGCCGCAAAATACGTAGGATAATCATCAAAATACACAAATACCGAGTAGAGATACGGCCTTTTGGAACCGTCTGACAGGCGAACCGCTGGTGGAGGTTCCTTCAATACTTTTTTGCAGCTGAGTGCCGCTTCAAGCAAAACCCGGCGCACAAGTACGGGTGAAATTTCAGGGGCAATTTCTATTTTGAACCACGTGCAATAGATCCTGTCAGGAAGGTTGTAATTGTGAATAGTGGCGGACATGGCTTTACCATTGGGAATAACGTATATACTACTGTTCCACGAAAGCAGGCGTGTTGAACGCCAGTTAATATCAACAACCTTCCCAAGAGTGCCATCTTCCATTTCGATCCAGTCATTGATACGGTAGGGTTTCTCGATACTGAGGGCTATACCCGCGAATATATCTCCCAGTGTGGTTTGCATTGAAAGACCGATAACCCCGGCAATAATTCCAGATGAAACCAGGAGACCGGTTACAGGTCGGTCAAACACAAAGGTCATAATGCCATAAATGGCAAGAAGGTATACACCGATCCTGACAAGGTTATGCAGTATGTTGGGTACATCCATACCGGTGCGCCTTTTGACCATTCCTTTCCATATAAACAAATCCACAGCCTGAACAACTATACGGGCAAAAATCAACCACAGCAAAATGGTTCTAATGCGTGTTATGATGCCAGTGATTCTGTGATCAAGAATAGGATCAAGCCAGTTAAAAACCAGTGCTTCAAGTGACAGAACAAATAAGGGTAAAAGCACTATCTGTATCACCCAGAAAAAACGGATTATCAACAGCACCTGCAAACGATCAGCTGCTTTTTTCAATATCACGTATATAACAAAAATCACAAGTACCGGATACGCCAGATCCACTGGCAGGCTTGATGTACTGCCCTTGAGGTATTCCAATATCATATGCGCATTCATATCCTGTTCCTGATTACATGAACTATCTTAATCACTGTATCACAATACATCTATTATATGCAAATCAGCCAGTCAACAACATTGCATCGGGCATAGCGAAGGATAGTATTTTTCTTGCTTTTTTTGAAGATGCCCATAATACTAATGTATAATATTCTTTTCCATGCGGGTTTTTTATATACCTGGCACACCCATAACACTTGCCCGTATCAATGTAGCGCATACCCATTTTTGATGGAGGACAAGAAATGCCGGCCACAATACACAGTCTTGATGAATTAACCCGGGCAGGAACACTTCTTACACAGGAGTTGGACTTCAAATCATTGATCTCCATCATCGCAGAACAGACACTGGACATATCCCGTTCAGACCTTGCCTGTCTCTACCTGTCAAAAGATTTAGATGACAATAATAGTGATTTACAACTTGCGTACAAGAGGGGAAGATATGATGCTCCTTCCCGCATGGCAGCTTCAAGCGAACTGGTAGACTTTATAAGAGAATCAGATGAGACCGTTGTACTTACAGAACGCAAAAATAGTCCCTTTCTTGATATACTCTGCAATGAACATATGCGTTGTGGCATCGCTATGCCCCTCTCAACTCCCAAAATCATGGCGGGTATACTGGTGCTTAACAGTAGAGAACCCGGGTTTTACAACAGGGACAAGTTTAATTTTCTGGATTCCTTTTCCAGGCTGGCAGGTGGGACGCTTCACAATTCCCGGATGTTCAAACAACTAAGGGACTATCTTCGGGAGATCGAAGAACTGCATTTATACCAGGAAAGCATATTCTCTTCCATGACAAACCTCCTCGTAACAACCGACAACGATGGGGAAATACAGTATTTCAATACCGCGGCAGAAGAACGGTTTGGATTATCCGATCAGCAAAAGGGCCTGAAGATAGATACCGTATTCGAGAAATCGATGAACAGGAAGATATTAAACGCGATTGATTCCGCTATTCGTCAGCCGAAGGAGATGCTGGGAATAGAAGGTATTTTCCGTGATGAAGAAAAGGAGATGGATTTCTCTCTTAATCTTTCACCACTGAAGGGCCGTCGTGGAAAAAACCAGGGATTAACACTTCTTTTCACCGACCAGACCCGCGAACACGAACTGGAAGAAAAAATGGAGAGGGTGGTTGAAGAACGACGGGTTATCAAGGACATGTTCTCCCGCTACCTTTCCCACGAGATTGTACAAACACTGGTGGACCAGCCTCACCTGGTGAAACTTGGTGGTGACAAAAAAGAAGCCACTATTCTTTTCGCGGACATACGCGGATATACAACCTTCTCTGAAACCAAGCCTCCCGAGTATATCATCGAGATATTAAACGACTATTTCAGCGAGGCTGTTGAGATCGTGGTACATCATAGAGGATATATAGACAAGTTTATTGGTGACGCCATAATGGCCGCCTGGGGAGTTCCCCTGCAAACAGAGCAGGAAGACGCCATATCAGCGGTTTCTGCGGCACTTGAAATCCAACAGTTAATCGCTTCAACCAGGCGGACATTTTTCAAAGGGGATGCTTCAGTACTGAAGGTTGGCATCGGACTGCACACCGGTCCCATAGTGGCGGGCAACCTTGGGAGCACACGGCGTATGAATTACACGGTTATCGGAGATACTGTCAACGTGGCCGCCAGGCTGGAAAGCGTGGCAAAAGGTGGTGAAGTGATCATCACTCAGAAAACGCTCGACTACCTGGGCGATCTTTTTAAGGTTAAAAACCTTGAGCCGGTAAAAGTAAAAGGAAAAGCGAACCCCATTCCCATATACAGTGTACTTAAAAGAAACTAGAAACAACACTCCAAAGGAGGTTTTATGGAAACAATGATGCGCATTATTGAATCACTGCCCTTATGGGTCATATTGCTGTTTTTCGTGTTTTTTGTGGCTGTGATAGCAGATATGATATGGAGCATTAAGGCTAAAAAACGTATATATAATATATTGGCAAGGGCTGCAGATAATCCAGAAAAAGCCAGTGACATTGTTGCACCCATATTCAAAAAACGATATGCCTTCATTCGTTCGCAGGCCATTGAGCGATTCGTGAAAGAAGAGGGAAATGACATCATATATACAACCGGCATCGATCGTTACTGGATCCAAAACCTGTTGCGACTGAAGAGAAAATGTGACTTTAACAGGATAATGCATTATGCGCCCGATACTGGCCTTTTCACCTGTTTCCTGGTAAGTCTCGATAAAAAACGGTTTGCCAGGCTTCTTGCCTCGTTTCTTGAAGAAAGCGAAGATTTTCTTTACATGCGTCGTGTTGCCCTTTCAGGTCAGGGTGAAGATTTCGATGGGGCCAGGGCCAGGGAGATGTTTCTTGATCATATTGATGAGATCCGCGAAATGACCGGAGATCCCGAATGGGCTTCTCGATACTTCGCGATCAAAATACTGCTTCATGATGATGACAACCGGTCCATTCGCGCACTGTGGGAAACATTTGAAGACTCATATCCACTTGTGCGGAAAACCGTGGCACGTGAATTTACCACCGATGAAACAGACAGGCTGCTTGATAAATTGAGTACACTCGCTATAAATGATTACACATACGAGGTTCGGCACACCGCATGGAATCGTATCAGGGATGAATATCCGGATTATCGTTTTCCCGATAATATAAAAATGACCCAGACTCAATCATTCCATGTACTTGAACTGCTGCGCCCCGGAATAAAAGAAGATGAAAACATGGCATTCTCCTTTCTTGACCAGGATAATCTTGAACTACGTCTTCCTGCGGCAAGATACCTGAAAGAAAACGCTGCACTTGACCGCCTGTGCCTGGATGTAGACCTGGGTGATAAGAAATTGCTGGAACGCAACTTCTCATTGCTTGAAAAAGCTGCACTGGTAAATGTTACGGATTTTCTCGCATGCATTGAGAAAACGGATAACCCGGCAAGTCTGCTTGTATGTGCACGCATCCTGTTACGATCAGGCCCCAGGCACTTCATTACTACCCTCGCCAGGAAAACATTCATCATTTATGATGGAACATCAATGTACATGGAGATATATTCTGCAACACTCGACTGTGTGGCCGCAAGGGGTAACGATGACGCCCTGAAACTTCTGGACCGTGAACTACAAAAGCGTCAGGGAGATGCTGAAACGCTATCTGTATTGTTAAAACATATTCCCCCTCATGCAGACCACATCATCCAGGATACACTCATCAATTTTTTGAAGGACGAAAAGATCAAGCCCAGGGATCTTCTTCGCCAGGCCCTGGTAAAAATGTCTGCACCGCATGTCCTTGAACAGGTGTTGAAAATACTATATGCCGGGCGGGATGCATACCCTCACCTGGTGAGAAAGGACGCCCTGAAACTTCTGGGACAGATGGATCTTCATTATTGCCTGCAACTGCTACTTGAAAATCTTCCATCCCTGCCGGTGGATGAGGCTTCTGAATTCACCCGGATACTTTCTTCATACCCGAAAAAGGAATTCAACTCCAGGGTAGTCGAACTTCTTGATTCTGGTGACGCCAGGATTCGCGCCTCTGTAATAACGGCATTACCAGTAACCGGTGACAAGTCATTCGTAAAACGAATTACCAGGTCATTGAAGGACGCTGATCCGGACGTACGAATAGCATCGGTCTGGGCACTGGTAAACTTCGAGGAATACAAGTCTCTTCAGCAAACCGTTGATATGCTTCGTGACCCTGTAAAACGGGTAAGGCAGGAAGTCGCCAACGCACTGGGTTTACACGGTTCCGTTAAAATGATCAGGGATCTCAAACAGATACTTCATGATGACAACGAAGTTGAATCAGTGAAGTACGCGGCAATCACCGGACTGGGTGCCTCTAAATTAAAGGAATCAATTGACATTCTTATTGAAAAACTTGAAAAGACCGATAATGAAGATGAAAAGAAACAGCTCAGCCTGGCCCTGGCATCTAAAACTGATACAAAAGATGCCCGTCACCTGGTTGAACATTTCAAGGATGCAGATCCTGCTACGCGGGAAAAAATAACACGTATCTTTATCAGGATGGAAGAAAAGGGTGAAAAGATGCTTACCGATCTGCTCAGGGAAGACATCAAGTCATTAAATCCTTATATAGCCGAGATTCTTGATGCAACGGGTTATATTGAAAGCACCATTCGCTCCCTGTCTCACCGGGACCCTGCCGTACGACGAGATTCCGCAGATATCCTCTCAAGGATAGGTACAAAGTCCGCGTTTCGGGGAATTGTTCTTGCGGCACGTGACCCCGACGAGGAAGTTCGGGTAAAAGTGACCAGGGCACTTGAAAAACTGGAAACCAAAGACGGAAAAAAGATACTGGATGAGCTCGAAAATGATCCTGACCGAAAAGTGCGTAAATATACACACTGGGCACTGGAAAGACTTCGATCAAAATCATTGTAATTATACTTACCGGGATATCCTTACTTTTGCCATCACAACTGGTAGAAGCAGGGATATCCTGCCGTCCTCTATTCTCCATGCAATATAATGCAGCAATACGAGCCATATTATACAGATATAAGTATTTTGTAAATTTTTCTTGCCCTGAGAATATAATCCATTACAATATAGATGATATACACAGGCTGAATAGTGTATAAATTCTACATTTAGGGTTAGTAACTGTGGCTATTGACATAAAATGGGTAGAACATTCCAAAAGTCCATATTACAGGCATTTTATCAACCTTCCGCATATGATTTACAGGAACAATGAGAACTGGGTTCCATGGCTTCACAAAGAAATGAAAACATTTATCGATAAAAAGCACCCCCTGTTCAAACATTCCAATGGAGAATTCTATGTTGCCATGAAAGACGGCTCTCCCCGGGGAAGAATATTTGTATTTGAAAACACCAGGTACAATAAAACGCACAACATGAAAAGCGCCCATTTTTATTTTATTGATTTTTATGATGATACAGAGGTGTCAACCGCCCTGTTTATGGCCGCTGCCGACTGGGCAAAAAAACGCAACTGTACCAGTCTGCTTGGACCCATGGGGTTTGGCGGTGTTACCGGTGGAGGCCTGCTCATTGATGGATATGAACACAGGGCCTCAATGACCATGATGATGTATAATTTTCCCTATTATCGTGATCATATCGAAGCTTTCGGATTTTCGAAGTACCTTGACAACTTTTCTTATTATCTTCCCACTTCGGCACAGCTGCCACCACAGTTACGTGATGCGTCAGACGCACTGCTTGCAAAAGGTGATTTTCATGTAATGAATTTCACATCAAAGAAAGAATTAACTGAAGTGGCAGGCGACGTAATTAACGTGTTTCTGCAGACACTCAGTGATCACGCAGGCAATTACGAACTTACCAGGGCTGAAAGTGATTATCTCGTAAACAGCCTGCTGCAGGTGGCAGATCCCGAGTTAATAAAGATCATTGCATACAAGAAAAAGGTAATAGGATTTCTTTTCGGGTTCCATGATCTTTCCAATGCACTGCAAAAAACAAAAGGAAAAATTAACCCGCTGAGCATTTACAGGATAATGCGGGAATATAAGAAAACAGACTGGATACTGATAAACGGCCTTGGTGTGCTACCCGATTTCCAGGGACTGGGTGCCAACGCGGTTTTGTATGCCGAACTGGAAAAGACCCTGAGAGAGCATCCCGAATTCAGACACCTTGAGATGGTGCAGATACAGGAAACAACTGCCAAAATGCTCAGCAACGTAAAAACATTAATGGGCCGCACCTATAAGACTCATCGCATGTACAGGTATGATCTTTAAAAAGCGATGGTGATACAAGACACATATAATGGATATCATACTGACATTAACCCTGATACTTATCTTCTCAATAGTAACCATGCTTCTCTACCTGTATTTCACCAGAAAAAATCCCGGTAAAAACCCGTCAACCAGGGTTACTGAAAAACCACTTCTGGAATTCACCACCTGTTTACTTTGTGGAAGCCATCTTCAGAAGGGTGAGAGAATGAAAACTGATGTGTACCGGGGAAACAATTACAGCGTGGTCCATATAACCGGTTGTCCGTGGTGTAACGGGAAGAGTAGTAACAGAACAAGAAAATGCCCGCAATGCAAAAGAGAACTACCCATGGACAAATACCTTGTGGGAAAGATGTGGAAGAAAGACAACGGTAAAATCCATGTCCAGGTATCAGGGTGCGCCTTCTGTACCTATGGGAAACATAGATGAATAATTTCCTACGAACCTGATCTTGACATTTCAATAATACTGTCCGACTCCCAGATGTGTATCCCCTGGCTGTTTTCAAGGGCTGCTGTTTTCATAGCAAAGGCAACCCCTTCGGCCTTCGCAGGCCTGTATTTTCTTGCCGGTCCCACCATGAGAAAAGACAACCAGGGAAGAATTTTCATTCCCAGTTCTTCGGCAAACCTGTGTTCATTTCTTTCACCCAGCAGCAATGATGGTCTGAATATATGCAGGGCTTCAAAACCCATGGTTTGCAGTTTTTCCTCCACTTCACCCTTAACCCTGTTGTAGAACACGGAAGACCGCGGATTGGCCATCATTGCGGTTATCACTAAAAAACGGGAAGCGCCGGCATTTTTTGCAAGCTTCGCCGCCTGAACCACGTAATGATAATCTATTTTTTTAAATGCTTCCCTGCTCCCGGCTTTTTTCATAGTAGTTCCCAGGCAGCAGAACACATCATCAACCTTGAAAAGATGACCTTGCTCTTCCATTCTGTCAAAATCAATAATATGCTGCTGAACCTTTTCCCCGGAGACATCTGAATTACGCCTGACTGGAAGGATAATCATTGTATATGCGTCATCATTGTTTAATAAACGCACAAGTTCACCTCCCACCAGTCCGGTGGCACCCAGAACGAGTGCTGTCCTTTTGTCCTTCATGACAACTCCTCTTTTTTTCTTTCTTCCAGAACCGCCCTGATTTCGTCAAAACGTTCACGGGTAATGGGCAATGCTTTCACAAATATCGCCGATATGAGGAAGAATATCCCCGGCCCTACACCCATCAACAACCGTATAGCTACCAGGGCTGATTCAGGTTGAGACACAGTGCTACTCTCAATATACCCGAACAGACCAAGAAGTGTGGATGCCAGCGCAATGGCAACCGCCGAAGCCACCTTGTAAAGAAAGGTTGTTACACCATAGAAGGCCCCTTCACGACGAACCCCGTTGTGATATTCATCAAATTCGATCACGTCGGGTATAATAGACCATGGTATGATCTGCGACGCAGAAATTCCAAATCCTGCCAGCACACCAATACCCATGACAAAGTACAGGTTGCCAACGGGAGCCACAAGACTCAAAAGCAGGGCAAGGGCAAAATAGACTGCAGCTATAATGTATGCCCGCCTCTTCCCGAATTTTTCACTAAGCATTACCCACAGTGGTGCTGCCAGAACAGCTACTACCAGTGGTATTCCCATTACCACGAAGGTCATATCTTCCGAGATATGAATTACATCCTTCAAGAAAAATATAAAAATTGCCTGTATAAGATCAAACCCGATCATATTAAACAGGAACATGCCAAGCACAATCCTGAACTCATACAATTTCATGATGGAAGTGAAAGTTTCCAGTATACCACCGGTAACCTGTTTCAGCGGCTTAACCCGTTCCTTTGTACCTGTAAAGGTAATGAAAAAAGATACTATAGCAATAATACCAAACAGCCCCCCCATTATGGGGTAGCTCTCCAGGTAGCGGTCATGGCCGCCAAATATCACGTCAACGATGAGGGCAACACCCACAGCCGCCACGAGATTCCCCACGAATGACATACCCATTCTGAAACCTGATATGCTTGTTCTTTCATCGTAATTCTGTGACATTTCCGGCATCAATGCGCCGTAAGGTACCGCAACCACGGTAAATGCCGTATTAAAGATAATGGTGATGAGTACGTAATAGATAACAAGGTACAAGTCACTTTCAAAAGGAACCAGCCACAAAAGAAAAAAGGCAATACCAAAAGGAATACTGCCAAAAAGGATGTAGGGCCGTCTTCTTCCAAACCTGGTCTCTGTTCTGTCAGAGATCATTCCCATCAGGTAATCAGTTATGGCGTCCCATGCCCTGGCGATGAGGAAAATAACCCCTGCCCAGTAGGCCGGTAAACCTGCCACGTTAACCAGGAAGAAGATAAAATAAAATCCGATAGTTGTATACGCGATGTTTATGGCAAAATCGCCAAGGCCGTATGCCATTTTCTCCCGTACCGGTACAACATAGCCTTCTTTCATCATTCCCTCCCTTCATCCTGCCTGTTCTTTTGTGACTTGATAAAATCCATATACCAGAAACCACTGTCCTTGATAGTTCTTTCCAGTGTTTCATAGTTTACGTACACGATACCAAATCGTTTCGTAAATCCAACCGACCACTCGAAATTATCCAGCAATGACCATACGAAATAGCCCCTCACATCGGCACCGTCCTGCAGGGCCTGGGCGATCATGTGCAGGTATCCATTAAGAAATTGTATCCGTTTCTCATCATCTACCCTGCCATCGACCGGTGGGGCATCATCAAACGCGGCACCGTTCTCAGTAACCAGCACGGGAGGATTTCCGTATTCATTTTTCAGTCGCATCAGCACATCGTATATACCCCGGGGAAACACCTCCCACCCCATGCTGGTATATTGCCTTCCGTTTTCCTCGTATTCGGCCTCCGCTATGTCCCCCCCGGTCATCCATGTGTGCAGCAGGGGAATATACCATACATGGTATGCGAATTCGCGGGTGTAATTATTCACACCAAGAAAATCAATGCCAGTTGTAATGTAATCCCAATCTCCTTCTTCAATTTTCGGTTTGAACCATCGAAGTGTATGAAAGAGCTTTTCAGGGTAACTGCCTCTGAAAAGGGGATCAAGGGTTATCCTGTTCATGAACTGATCAGCAAGGTGGGCGGCATTCATATCCTTCTCTGATCCAGTAAAAGGATACACGGGCATGAGATTCAGGGGAATCCCCACACTACTCCCTGGACGAACTGCCTTTATCGACTGAACAGCCTTGCCATGTCCAAGA
>CAZAOK010000117.1:0-11678 GCA_964486725.1 uncultured Leptospiraceae bacterium | reverse complement strand
CTTTATCGGGGTGTAACATGAAGACAACGGTATGTGAAAATATAACGAGAGAGGTGTGAATATGCAGTCACCAGGTTATTATCAATTTTTCAGCCACTCAAAGATACTTTCCGGAAAGAAAGCAATGGAACATATTCCCTTTGAGCTGGAAAGCCTCAATGCCCGAAAACCGCTGGTAATTACAAGTAAAGATGTGACAGACAAAAAATTGACAAAGAAATTTCTAAACGCCATTAAAGATTCGAAAATGGTGATCGGCGCCCTGTATGATGATGCCCCCGCGTATTCAGGCAGTATCATAATTAACGAACTGTCAAAACTGTACAGGTACAGGGGATGTGACTCAATTATTGCCATTGGCGCGGGGCCGGTTTCAGATATCGCCAAATGCGTGAACATCCTTGCCACTTTCAAGGAAGACAACATACTGGATTTCAGGGACAGAACCATAACAGGTCACATGAAACCCCTTATCATGATTCCAACCGCCGGTCTTTTGGGTGGAGAAATGTCAAATTTCGCTGATGTTGAGTCTTTTTCCCTGCAATCAGATGAATTATATCCGGACGCGGTTGTGCTTGACGGGAGAATGACACGGGCAAATTCTTCCATCGAAGTGGTAAACTCTGCCATGGCGGCATTGGCACATGCCGTGGGGGCAAGCGCGCTCCCTCACAATGACCCCATAAATGACGCCTTCGCCCATACAGCCATTCAGTTCATTTACGATAACACACTCAAGGCGTCCAGGCGACCGGGAAACCGTAAGGCAGGTCTTGCCCTGGCCAACGCGGCAGCCATGGCTGACGTGTGCTTCTCAAATTCTCCCCGGGATATGGTAAAACTGCTGGCCACTGCCATGTACCAGGAGATGAATATTCCCCATGGAATAAGCATGGGTATACTTCTGCCCTATCATCTTCAAATGAAACTTGATTCCAAAAAAAAGGTACGGGAAGAGCTGCTCCTGGCCATGACGGGAATAGATGAATACGCCCAGACCCCATCCAGAGAACGGGCATCCCGGGCTGTGCAACTTCTATGGAAACTACATGAAGACCTCACAGGCATTCTACCACGTTCATTCAATGAACTGAATGTTCCCGGCTATAAACTTGACGTCATCGCGGAAAGGGCCGCCCTCTTCAGTGAAAAACGGTACACGGCCAAAGAATGTCTCAAGCTTCTCACCCAGGCCTGGGAAGGCAGGGCATAATGAACGCATTACACGGAGGAATATATGGACTATAACAGGTATCCCGAGATACAGGCAGGGGGCAAGCCCTTCAAAAAGGCCTATGTCGCCATTATGCTCTGGGTTGTGGGCCGGGCCATGCAGGCGGCAGCCCGTACCGACGGTGAATTGAAAGAAGAATTCGCCGCACTGAGAGATGACTTTCTTCTCAAGCTGTGGGTGCTGCCCGGCGGACCCGCCATGCTGGTGGGAAAAGACCAGAAAGGCCGGGTGAAATATTTCGGCTGGAATGATTCAGGCAAAAAACCCACCCTCACCATGAGCGTAAAGAATCTCGAGGCGGCAATGCTGATGTTCACCTTCCAGGAATCTACCACCATTGCCACCGCACGTGAAAGGCTGGTGGTAGACGGCGATCTTCCCGACGCCTGTGCTGTGGTACGGGTTTTGAATACAGTAGAAACCTACCTGCTGCCGAAAGTAATAGCAAAACTTGCGGTTAAACGATATCCGAAATGGTCACAGATGAACCCGTTCAAAAAGCATCTTGGCCGTATAGCCGTGTATGCCCGAACCTTTATCGGGGTGTAACATGAAGACAACGGTATGTGAAAATATAACGAGAGAGGTATAAACATGCAGTTACCAGGTTATTATGAATTTTGTTCACGCGTGAAAATGATAGCAGGGCATAATGCCCTTGAGCAGATACCCGAAGCACTTTCGGGTCTTAAAGCCGAGAAACCCCTTATTATTACCGATAAAGGGGTGGCAGCAGCAGGCCTTATTAAACAGGTAACAGCAGCCATGAACAAGGCAAAGAAAGGCACAAAGGTTAAAATCGGCGCCACGTATGACAATGTTCCACCTGATTCTGACATAAAAGTGGTGAACGAGGTTGCCAAACTTTATAAAAGTAAAAAATGTGATTCCATAATCGCCGTGGGGGGCGGTTCGGTGCTGGATACTGCCAAGGGTGTGAATATCGTTGTGTCAGAAAACGCCTCCGATCTTATGCAGTATTCAGGCTATGGTGCCATTAAAAGAAAACTCAATCCTACCATAGCCATTCCAACAACATCGGGAACCGGTTCGGAGATGACCCTGGTAGCGGTAATCGCTGACCATTCAAAGAACATAAAAATGGTGTTCGGATCATACTTCCTTTTACCGGATTATGCTATTATCGATTCACGAATGACAAAGACACTCCCGGCATCCATCACCGCCTTCACGGCCATGGATGCTCTCACCCATGCCGTGGAAGCCTATACCTGCCTGGGAAAAAACCCGCTTAGTGACGCCATGGCCATGTCGGCCATTCAGCTGATAACTCAGAACGTGGTTAACGTGGTGAAAAAACCCAATGATATGGACGGGAGGCTTGCACTGGCCAACGCCTCCACCATGGCAGGCATCGCATTTTCCAATTCCATGGTGGGAATGGTACACACGCTGGGGCACGCCACCGGCGGTGTGTGTCATGTACCCCATGGTATCTGCATGAATATACTGCTTCCCTATGGTCTTGAATATAACATGCACAAAACCGGCGAGTACATCGGCGAGCTGCTTTATCCCCTCGCGGGTGAAGAGGTGTATAACAGCACCCCGAAGAAAGAACGGCCAACGAAAACCGTTGAACAGATCAGAAAGCTGATTCAGGATCTACACGACGCAACAGGTGGACGGCATCCCAGGTGGTTTAAAGAAGTATATGACAGGGACGGCAACCTGATGGTTCCCAGGGAAAAACTGCCGGATATCGCCAAAACCGCGATGAGCGACGCTTCCCAGTTCTACAACCCCGAAGATCTCGACTATAATGATTTTCTATGGGTAATGGAAAACGCCTGGGAAGGAACCCCGCTGGACAGGAAGAAAGTCAAGAAAGGCTGACATTCAACAGCCAGCATTCATGGCATGCCGTTTCCCGGCATGCCATGTCGCTATACCTAATCCATCCCCAATGACAATCTTCAGATATTATTTTATTTTCAAAATAATACAAAATATGCTTGTATGAAAACATACATTCTCATAATATCGTTATCGACTTTATAGGAATGTATGTTTTCTCTTTCATCTGCTTAATTGCCATTGCAAGAGCACAATGATACACTGGCGCCAGGGCTACTATGTTAGCTTGCCGGGGAGGGATATGCGGGGGATTCACAGAGCACTCTTCATTATAACAGCAGTATTACTTACTGCCATCTCTTTTACGGGATGCATACAACATGAACCAGTGGACATCTCAAAGGACTGGCAGGTATGCTTTACCGACAACTGGCAGTGCAGGTTACCAGAATTTGACCCTACCGAACTTGCAAACGTAAACATGCCCGCAAGGCTTTACAGGGAAGAGAAAAAGCAGGCAGTCTGGATCAGGAAAGAATTCACCGTACCCGTCCATCTACGAAACAGGGAGATTGCTGTTTTCCTTGGGAAGATAATTGAGGTAGATCATACTTACCTGAACGGCAAAAAAATTGGTATTTCAGGACGTGAAGACCCGGATTTTTACTCCGGATGGAATATAAACAGGTTGTACTACCTGCCGCCAGCACTGCTCAATGATGGTGGCACAAACCTGCTGTCAGTTCGCGTTTTCGCGGAGATGCGCCCCCGAACCCAGAACAGGATTCTTTTGGGCACCCTGAAAGATCTGCAGATACACGCGTTCAAAAAGACTATGCTGGCAAAATACATCCCAATGGGAACCGGCTTTATCACTCTTTTCCTGGGAGTCGTATTCCTTATATCTTTTATACGGAACCCGGAAAACAGTGTCTCACTTTTTTTCAGTATCATCAGTATACTCTGGTTTATCTCAACTTTTCACTATTACCTGCCCCATTTCGGGATAGACTACCATTTACAGGATATCATGTATTACTCCATGCTATCCATTATTGTTCTACTCCTGTACTTCTTCATGGAGGTCTTTCTTGAAATACGATTAAAGGTGGTAGAAATTGTTATCAGCATACTGGGCCTTGCCGCGGTATTACTTGCAGCCACCTCAACCCAGGCAAGTCCCCTCACTGGCTGGAGAATGCTTGTGATCGCCAGCATTGGCATAATATCTCAGGTAATGTGGGGGATACTCATCGTTACCGCGGTTCTGAGAAAAAACCGTGAAGCACGCGTTATACTGATTGCCTACATGTTTTTCCTTTTCTGCCTGGTACTTGATGTATTGACACGGTTTGGTATAATTGACCTTGATTTTGTCTGGATAATACTGGGATATCCTGCCATGCTCATCTCCTTCGCCATAGTGATTATCGGCAGGGTGGGAATGATGGCAGAAACCCTGCGCATATCATCTGCAGAACTTGAAGAACGAAACGAGACTCTGCACAACATTTTTAAACGTGTAAAGTCATCAGTAAACGAACTTACCGGATTTTCCGTCACTGTCCGAAATACGGCTACAGAGCTGCAGGATAAAATGTCCAACCAGGGGGAAACACTTGAAGGTACATCTGCCGCTGTTGAAGAAATAAGTGCCTCTATCGATAACATAGCCCTGACATCAAAGGGACAGGATGAGTTCGTACAGAAAAACGCCGTCTACCTCTTAAAATACCTTAACTATACCAACCAGATCACAACTGCCGCAAAAAACGCGGTAAAGCTCAGTTATCGCAGCATGGGACTGACCGACGACAGCCGGAAAAAACTTGATGAAATAGTAGAAGGCATGCTTCGCATAAGGGAGGCCTCCAGTTCCATCATTGAAATATCTGAAATGATAAACGATATAGCCGAGCAGACCAACCTGCTCTCGCTTAACGCGTCAATCGAAGCTGCAAGGGCCGGCACCTCGGGACGTGGATTCGCTGTAGTCGCAGAAGAAATCGGCAAGCTTGCCGACAGGTCAATGCAGCAGTCCAAAACTATACAGTCTATCATCAACGAGACTGTTAACGACATTGAGAACGAAATGCAGATCATACAGAATTCTGCAGACGCCATTGCCTACGTGGAAAAAGGGGTACGCCAGGTTGGCACAGCAATTGACGAGATCGTTGACCTCTGCGTACAGCAGGAAACCCTGACGGTGGATGTACGTCAGAACCTGGAAGATATCAAGTCAGGTTCGTCTGACGTATCAACCGCCACGGCAGAGCAGAGCCAGTCTATGCAGGAAATACTGGACGCAATTGATGGACTGAACAGCATCATGAACGACGTAATGGACCATTCACGGTCACTTACCGATTCACTCGAGAACCTCACAGACCAGATCGTGACATTGAAACAGGTTATGGAATAACCCGGTTATTTATCCTTCAACGGCTCCAGGGCATATTCACTTTCAGCATGTTCCTGTATCATCTTGTCACTAAACCACCAGTATACTTTGTCACCATTCATGTAGGCATCAGCCTGGTCCTTGAAATGCGGATCAAATATACGACCGCTTGTACCTGCTGAAATCACTGAAAGCACCCTGTCATCATCAGAAAAGTCCACCACCATTCGCATGGCAGCTGAAACTGTCACATCGTAAGGTTTGGAGAACTCGTATATGGCCCTGTACAGTGTCTCACCTGATCCATCCATGGGGTATTGGCCTTTCCCGATAACATACTTAAGTGCGCCTTCCCTCATAATGGCACTGACAAATCCCATCTGGTGCAGGTCTCCCCAGGCATAATCATCGGGGTTAGAGCCGTATCCATCCAGTACCTCACGGGCTGATTTTAATATAATGTCTTCCATACGTTCAGTCTTTTTGGTAGTTCCATCATCAAACCAGGCCGAACTGCCGGCAAGCACCATATTCTCAAACCTGTTTTGCCAGAAATACCATGAATTCAGCATAGTACTGGCAAGCTCCTCTCCCAGCTCATCCTTGAAGGTATTACGCGCCATATGCGTGTACACTGCCTGGAACACCACAGGTGCTGCTTCTTCTTTCCTGTCGAAAAAATCCCAGTTAAGAAGCAAATCTCCCATTTCGCGTGTGTCTTCATGCTTCTGCAGAACCCTGCCCATAACAGGGGCAAGCTTCTCGGCCATCTTGTTCTTTATGTCACGCTGAAAATTCCACGAGTCTTCCGCTGAAAATTTTTCTTTGGAGCTGAAAAGTTCCATCATCCTTGCGTACCTGTAATACGAGGCGAAGTATGACGATACGTAATAAGGATAATCAGAAAAGACCGTGTTATGATTTGACGTCCCCACCCAGCCCTTTTCGGGATTGTACATTGACGGCATTTCATCAAAGGGTATCCAGCCGATCCAGTTGTCCCTCCCGTCCTTCACCACGTGGGGGGCTATACTTTCACCCTGTGACCGGATGGGCAGCCTTCCGGTTGTATGCCAGGCGATATTGTTTTTCTCGTCGGCAAATACAAAGTTCAACATCACCATTGTAACCTTGCCCAGCTCTCTCTTTACATCATATACAGTTTTACATTTCATCAGATCTTCAAGACCGGTTACACTTTGCATTGTCTCAAAGGGTGACCATCGAACCGTAATAATTTTATCGGTGACAAGCCCCGGCATCACCCCTGAAATAACCGGCCCCCGCCTGGTAAGCCGTATTGTAATTTCCTCTTCACGGTACCCACTGTCTGAATTTTTGTCCTTTATCTTCAATGTTTCATTGATAACCTTAAAAGGGATCGACCGGGAACCCTCCATGTATCTTTCGGGATTACCCGGATCAACCGTTTCAACATATAGATCCTGCGCGTCGCCGTAAGAGTTGGTTATACCCATGGCAACATGCCGGGTGCGCCCGATTATCATACCCGGCATTCCGGGAATTATGGCGCCCACTGCCCTGAATTCAGGTGTAATCAACCCCACGGGATACATGGGACCTGGTATCATGGTTGTCTCCAGGTGCGGGTCATTACACATCATCGCCCTGCCGCTTTCGGTTCGACCCGGCGCCACTGCCCAGTTATTGCTGCCCACTTTAAGAGAAGATGATTCTCCAAGCAACGCCATAATGTTTTCATCAGCAGCAATGTCTATACCGGTTGCTTCAAGGTTGGATACATCTTCTCCATTATGTAGTGACGCAAGTGACGGGGTATCGGCCGGGTTTGTATTTACAGGAAATATTTCACGGGCTTTTTCGGGGCCCACCTTTTCAACCAGCATCTGGGCCACTATCTCTGTATCAATATTGGCCGCGGTGCTCCACCCCATGTAATATAGAATGGAAAGGATATCATCGATCTCCCACTTTGAGGGGGCAACGCCTGCAAGGCTGAATTCCACGTGATGTTCATCTTTATATCTTTCAATATACTGGTTTACCCCGTCGGCGTAAGCCTGAAAGAAAGCCCTGCTTTTTTTATTGAGAATCTTCGAGTGTTTTTTCGCGTTCCGGTGAAAACCGATTGTCCGCATACGGGTATCAAGGCCTTTTGCCTGTTCGCCGGCCAGCTCGCATATGCGCCCCTGGGCGAACATCCGTGTCAGTTCCATCTGGAACAGCCTGTCCTGCGCGGTGATGAATCCCTGGGCCATTATCGCGTCATGCAGGTCAGCCGCGTATATATAGGCCATCCCTTTTTCGTCCCGCACCACTTTTATTTTTTCATACAGTCCATCAATCATCATGCTGCCCTCGTCCTGGTAATTATTCACCGAGTTGACAGCTACCAGTCCCGCGATAATAACAACGGCCAATACAACAAGTAATATTTTTACTATCTTCATCTTACTCCTCCTAAAACATGAATGCTATTCACTATCATGCGGCTCTTTACTTAATAAATCAAGTAGAAAGTGTTATATGACATTGAGTAATGTATAAAATTTTCCTACAGGCTCCGTCAATCAATACAGAATTGATTTGACTTACAAAAACAGTCCATTTATAATAAGGATATACTTCATACATAAAAAAATCTGGAGAACAAAGAAAGGAAATGGCTATACCGGGAATACTCATTGTTGAGGATGAGGCCATTGTCGCCCTTGATATAAGGAAAAGCCTCGAGAGTCTTGGATACCACATAACAGGAATGGCCTCAACCGGGGAAGAGGCGCTCACCCTTGCCCGTGAAACACGTCCCGACCTGGTGATAATGGATATCGTTCTTCCGGGTAAGATGGACGGTATTGAAACCGCGAAACAGATACATGCCGAAACAGATTCTCCCATCATTTACCTCACCGCCCATTCCGACAGGGCAACCGTAGAACGCGCCACCGAGACCATGCAGTATGGTTACCTTGTAAAGCCCATAACAACCAACGAGCTCTATTCAGCCATCGAAACCACGCTGCAGCGCCGTAAGCTTGAACTGCAGGTGCGTGACAGTGAAGAAAAATATCGAATCACCCTCAATTCCATAATGGATGCCGTCTTAACCACGGATGAACATGGAAAAATAATCCGTATGAATCCCGCCGCGGAAAGGTTAACCGGATGGGACAGGGACGATGCCCTGGGAGAAGATATAACACGAGTAATCACTATTGTTGATGCTGATACAAAAGAACCTGTTGATCATCCCGGTTCACGCATTTTACGGGAGGGCACCAGTATACAATTCGACCGTCACATGATTATCAGGTCAAGGGATAATGCAGAAAGACGAATATCATGCAAGGGAACACCACTACGTTATTCAGAAAATGAGACATCAGGTGCCGTACTGGTATTACAGGATATTACAGAAAAATACCGATTGGAAAACGAGCTGCGCCAGGCACAGAAAATGGAATCCATCGGACGCCTGGCAGGGGGAGTGGCACACGATTTCAACAATATATTAACCACCATCATTGGTTATGCCGACCTTGGCCTCAAAGAGCTTGATGAAGAGGACCCCATGTACGAGATGATGAAAGAAATAAGCGCAGCCGGTAAAAGGGGTTCCTCTATCACCCAGCAGCTTCTCTCAATCAGCCGAAAACAGGTACTCTCACTGCAGCCTCTCCCGGTAAACGATGTACTCACCGGCATGGAAAAGATGCTGCGGCGTCTCATAGGTGAGGACGTAGAACTTGTCATCCGTACCGACCCGTTGAATACACACGTTCGTGCAGACCATTCCCAGGTAATACAGGTACTCATGAATCTCTGCATAAATGCCCGTGACGCCATGCCTGGAGGAGGAGTACTCATCATAGAAACCAATACCATGCTGATCGATGACAGTTACGCACAGCATCACCCTTTTATAAATCCGGGACAATACGCGGTACTCTCTGTGAGCGATAACGGCACCGGTATGGATGAAGAAACACAAAATCATATCTTTGAGCCTTTTTTCACCACCAAGGAGAAAAACAAGGGAACCGGACTGGGTTTATCAACTGTCTATGGCATAGTGAAACAGCACAACGGGAACATACTGGTGTACAGTGAACCAGGCAAGGGTACAACTTTCCGAATATTTCTTCCCGCCATTAAAGAGAAGTCATCACATGAAAACCAGGTTCCCAGGGAACTACAGGAAGAGCTCACTTTCAAGGGGTCTATTCTCGTGGTTGAAGACAATAACGAGCTGCGAAAACTGGCAACAAACATCCTGAAACGGTACGGCTTCACGGTAATGGAAGCCGGCGGAGTGAAAAAAGCCATTGATATGGCAAAAAATAACGAAGGCATGATTGATCTCTTACTTACAGACGTAGTGATGCCAAAAATGAATGGAAGGGAACTTTTCGACAAGATCAGCAAATGGCAGCCCGCGATGGAAGTCCTCTACATGTCAGGATACACCGATGATATTATTTCACATCATGGAATATTGCAGGAAGGGGTACACTTCATTCAAAAACCATTTACCGTGCAGGGGCTGATACAGAAAATTCAGCAGGTAATGAAAAAGCAGGATGACTAATATAGTTTCGCAACCATTATCAATTTTTGATCTTCCATCTCCATTTTTTTCCCTGGTTGTCCAGGTATGTTTCAAACTCCTTAACAGTTGAAAAGTAAAGCTTATAAGGAGACTCATAGAACTCACAACTTCCTTCTTCCTCTCCATGAGTTTTGCATATTTTTGGCCTCGTCTTACTCTTATGTATGGAACATAAGCCATTCTCATCCAGTTTCTCGCAGGGAGTTCTGAACTCAACATACCATTTATTATCATGCTCTAAAAATACCTGCACGCTTTCATGAAGAAGATACCAGCGTATATGATCACACTGTGTTTTTGTGGCAGGCCTGTCAATTTCTATGGCGATATACCTGCAACAACTGCCGCCGCATGTAAGACACACGTTTTCTGTTTTTTCGTTTTCCATATGCCCCGGGTGATTATAAATTTTATTCGTTACTACTCAGCTATTATCAGAATAAATATCATTTTTTTATTCATTTCACGATAATTGAATCTTTTCATCATGAAGGCTGAGCAGTTACTTATATTCTTAATACTAAAAATATACCACATAACATCATCTATGCCGTGGTTTTTACTGGATCACCTGTCTGTATTGAAAAAATATTGTAATTACTTAGCTGTCATACTGAATAATTAAAATTATTGGCTCATTCCGGAATGTTGGTAAAACCATCAAAATTTATTATATGAATATGAATTATTATTAGTCCCCCAAAGAAAAGCTTATGATATAATAAGGTTTTAAATACATAAAACCGCCCGCTTCGCTCGACGCCGTGCTGAGCGACGCCGAAGCATAAACGCGGATGATTATGATCACTCGTCACTACTAACTTTTCACCTTTCACTTAATTCCATTTATCTGCGGTTAAAAAAATTATGTGAATTGCAATTTCAAAGATTATTGTTATAAAAAATTATTTTCAATTCCCAAGAATCCGGAAAGACCCCCAAAAAAAATTCTTACCCCTTTGCGAACTTTGCGATCTTAACGACTTTGCGGTGATACTTTAAAAAAAATATTGACGCATCTGCAGTATTTTAGTATATTATTAACTAATGAATTTAATTGATAAAAGAGGTATATATGAATATACAGGTAACTGATAGTGCCAAGGAGAAGATCCTTGATGCTCTTAAAGGCGCGGATTTTATAAAACCTGCCCTCAGGGTTGTATTTTCCGGGGTTGGTTGAGGCGGGCCACGGCTCGGGCTGGCTCTGGATGAGTCAGATAATACTGAAGAACAGGTAACAATTCAAAACGATATACCGGTTATGTACGATGAGGACATAAAGCGTATTATGGGTTCAGATGTACCAATTGTAATTGATTACCAGGAAACTCCATACGGGGCGGGGTTTACCATTGACAATGGAACATCCTGCTGATATATAGAGGTGAACTAGATGAAAGAAGCTATTTGGTTCATGGTGATACTGGGTATTTGGATATTTTTCAACGCGTGGCTCCTGCCAAAGATGGGAGTACGCACCTGAATGTCTCCAAACGGGTGTCCTGTGGACCAGGAAGAAAATATTGAAACAAACGACAAGAAGATAAACATTGAAAAAATTGAAAAGAAAGACGGAATCAACACGATCAAAATTGATCGCTCCTAACCCCCTTCAAACGGGCCCT
>CAZAOK010000116.1:5921-11907 GCA_964486725.1 uncultured Leptospiraceae bacterium | reverse complement strand
TCATATCCCATTTTCTCGGCACTGAAAATGCCGGCGATATTTCTGATAATACCCTCATCCCTGTACTTCGTAACAATATTCATAACATCATCAGGCGTCAAGCCCAGCTCACCGGCCACCTGATGCCACGGCATATACACCAGCGGCAACTCCTGCTGCACCCGGTTGATCACCCTCGATTCTTTTTCACTATACTCAGCCATTATATTCCATAATTCTATTTATTAATATATACCATATTTTTTTTAACCGCAGATACACGCAGATAAACACAGATTTTTTTTATTAATTGTCAGATATTCACAATAATCTGCGTAAATCTGCGTGTATCAAGCGAAGCGGGCGGTTTCATATACTTAAAACTGGCTTATTCCAGAAAAAGTCATTTATAACTACTCTGCGTCCTTCGCGCCTCTACGGTGAATCCTTTCACTTCATTTTACGAGGCACGTACACGCAGTAGGGCTCCTCGTCCAGGTAATTCCCGGTATCATAATAGGCCCTGGCCCTGCATCCCGCGCAGAAACTTTTGTACTCACACAGGCCGCATTTACCTTCAAGATTTGAGAGGTCACGCAGCTTCTGAAACACTTCTGCCTCCTCCCAGATCTGGTGAAATGGCCGGTCAAGCACGTTGCCCACCACCAGGGGCAGGTAGCCGCAGGGCTGAACGTCCCCCCTGTGTGATACGAAACACACACCGGTTCCCGCCAGGCATCCCCGGGTCATGGCCGCCATACCGTCTGTTTCCAGGGAAAGGGTGCGTCCCTCTTCTTTTGCCCGCTGCCGCACGATCCGGTAGTAATGGGGGGCGCAGGTGGCCTTGAATTCAAGGCCCGCCTCACCGGTCTTTTCGTAGAACCAGTTCAGCACTTCCTCGTATTTCTCCCTGGATATCATCTCGCTTTCGGCGATCTCCACCCCGCAGCCCACCGGCACCAGCATGAATATGTGCAGCGCATCGGCCCCCTGGCCCTGGGCCAGTGCAAGTATATCCTCGATCTCGTCAACGTTGCGCCTGGTGATGGTGGTATTGAACTGGAAGGGTACCCCCTCGCTTTTCAGGTGTCCTGCCCCCCGCAATGCTTCTTCAAAGCAGCCGGGTATACCACGAAACCCGTCATGCCCGGCAGCGTCACTTCCGTCTATGGAAATGGCAACACGCTGAAATCCCGCTTCCCGTATCATCCCGGCCATGGGGACATCGATCATGGTACCATTGGTGGCAAGGGCGGTTCGCAGCCCCTTGTGGCGGGCGTATTTGGCGATGGTGAAAAGATCATCCCTGTATAACGGCTCCCCGCCGGTTAATACCAGGATGGGGTCGTAATGGGCGGCAATTTCGTCCACCAGCCCCTGTGCCTGTTGGGTTGACATCTCCCCTTCGTATATATGGTCATCGGCTTCGGCCCTGCAGTGCTTACAGTGCAGGTTGCAGCGTTTCGTCAGCTCCCAGAATATCAGCCTTGGCTTGTTTTCCATTTTCATGAATCAAAGAGCTCCTCGATTATTCTTGTCTTCTCTTTCAATGTTTTGCCCGAATGCCCCTTTGAGGCATGATCAGACCTGATCTTTTTAAGGTTCACAATGGGATTATGCAGCGACTTGGTCATGATCTGGCTGGTCAATTCTTCAACCAGTTGAAAATCCTCTTCGCTCAGGTGCTTCATTTTCCGTTTTCTATATTTTCGCAGTTCACTTCTGCGGATATTTTCAAAGGTCTTCTGCATCTTCACGATCACCGGCACCACCTCCAGCTCTTCGTACCAGTCAAAAAATTCATCAACGTCTGACTGGATAAGGGCGGCGGCAAGCTCCATCTCCCTGAGCCTGTTTTTCAGATTCTCATCAGCGATTTTCTCAAGGTCATCCACGTTATAAAGAAATATAGAATGCTTTTCAGCAACATCCGGGTCAATATTACGGGGAACGGCGATATCAATCATGAAAAGGGGCCGGCTTCCCCGCTGCTTCACGATGTCATCAACCATCTCCCTGGTGATCATATACCCGGGTGCCGTTACTGAAGATATGATGATATCCACCGAACCCGCCACATCGGCGATATCATCAAGGGACACGATGCGGGCGTCCCTGTTTATTTCTTCTGCTATTCTTTCGGCGTTATGCAGCGACCTGTTGGCGATGGTTATCTCCTGCAGGTTGAACTTGGTCATGTATTTTAATATCAGCTCCCCCATCTCACCGGCCCCGATAAGAAGGGCGTTTCTCCGGGAAAGATCATCAAATATCTTACGGGCAAGCTCTGTGGCGATATAGGCAACCGAAAGGGGATTTCTGGAAATCTCGGTTTCGGTTCTCACCCGCTTGGCGGTTTTGAAAGCCTGGTGAAAAAGCCTGTTGAGCACGGTTCCTGTCATCTGTTGTTGTACCGCTTCACGATATGACTCTTTTACCTGGCCGATAATCTCGTTCTCACCCACCACCATTGAATCGAGAGAAGACACCACCGTCAGCAGCTGCTCAACCGCGTCCCGTGAATATTTTTTATATATCATGGTTTCAAGATTATCCTGCCGGGAATGGGCGTACTTCTCCAGCAGGGAAACCAGCTCGTCTACTGCCAGATGCACATCGGCGGAGGTAATGTATATTTCCACCCTGTTACAGGTGGTGATATACACTGCCTCGTCCACATCCATGTCCCGTATTTTTTCATACAGATCCACAAGCTGCTGATCCTGCCATGAGAAACATTCCCGCGCTTCCACGGGGGCCGTTTTGTGGCTCATGCCGATCATGGCTATATGTGGTATGTATTCATTTTTTTTCATCATCATCTACTTAAAGGTGTGAAAACCTGTTGTAATGATAATACTTGATGACAGAAACAATGTAAGCACCAGAAAAAAAGCCGCTATGATGGCAACACTCACGGCAAACTCGTTCACACCGGTTTTTCTCTTCATTAAAAATATCGCAAGTATTATCAGCCATGAAAGATATATCATGATTTCCTTGGGGGTGCCCAGAAACAACATATCATAGTGCAGCACCACCAGCAATATACCCACCACCAGCCCGGCGGTAAGGGAAATAAAAGAACGTACAATCGACCAGTCCTGAAACCTGGCCAGTGTTTCAAGACTGGGAAGCCTGTACACAAATTTCATGGAGGTTTTCTTACGAAGCTGCCATGACATGATGAGATACAGCACCGACGCGGCAAACGCAAGGAAAAAGAAAAGCTCCCCCAGTACCGCCAGCAGTATGTGCAGCGGCAACAGGCTGTGATCCATAACCAGCGCAAACTTCCTGGTTGAATTAAAAAAAGGTATTGATATAAGAAAAATAACGGCAATCAGGGGGAGTATTATGGCACTCACCGATATCCATTCATCACGCCAGCGTGAAAGGTGCAGGTATACCAGCAATAGCGCAAGCAAAAGCGTAATAATATAAAAATAGCCCCATAACCAGAAACTGACACTGAGAAGACCATGCAGAGAATGGACAGGAAAGGACAGTATGCCAAGCAACACAAGTAATGCCGTTGCCATGTAAAAAAGCAACTGTGTTATCCTTGACAGGACATCCCTGTCCGAGTGGATCGACAGCACGCTGGTAACCGCCGCCACCAGAAAAAGAACCACCACTGACATAAAAATCCCCAAGGTCATGTCATATACCATCCTGAATTGTAAATACAATCACTAAAATTCCTGCAATACTCATTGAAAAGGCTACCCCCCGCATTTCAAGTAAGTTTTTTAGAAAATACTCAATGTTAACCACAGAGTTACAGAGATACAGAGGAAATATTTATAATGCCAGGATTTTGAATTATTTTTTATGCAGCATAATATATCATATAGCATATCAATAAGTTCTGCAAATAAACAAGCCGGAAAAAAAACTCTGTACCTCAGTGACTCTGTGGTTACATTTTCTTCTTGAAAATTATACCACCCTTCCTATGAAATAACACTGAAATTCACTCCTGGAGGTACATATCATGGCATTGCAGGCCAGGGAACACTGGGGCTCAAAAATCGGATTCGTGCTGGCAGCTGCAGGCTCGGCTATCGGCCTGGGTAATATCTGGAAATTCCCCTACGTCACCGGTGAAAACGGCGGGGCCGCCTTCGTGCTGATATACCTGGTATGTGTGCTTATACTGGGCATGCCCATAATGATCGCCGAGCTCGTTATCGGACGCCACACAGAGAAAGATCCAGTAGGTGCCTTCAAGTCGATGGTGGGAGGAACCCGGTGGGAACTGGTGGGCTACCTGGGGGTGCTGACCGGTTTTCTCATTTTATCATTTTACGGTGTGGTCGGGGGGTGGACCCTGGGATACATCGTCAAAAGCGTCAGCGGCAGCATCGGCGGTATAGCCGACCTGGGAACCGCGAAAGTCATCTTCAATTCCTTTGTACAAGACCCTTTTGTACTTGTGGGATACCAGTTTGCATTCATGGGAGCCTGCATGTTCATCGTTTTCAGGGGTATAAATAATGGTATCGAACGGTGGAGCAAGGTGCTTATGCCCCTCCTGTTCATAATACTTATCGTTCTGATAATTCGCGGGGTCTCCATGGAAGGAGGCATGGAAGGGGTATCATTCTTTCTGAAGCCCGATTTCACTAAGATAACCGCGGGGTCTGTACTGGCAGCCCTCGGCCAGTCCTTTTTCAGCCTTAGCCTGGGAATGGGTGCCATGATCACCTATGGCAGCTATCTTTCCAGGAATGACAAGATTTTACAATCCGGTATATACATCGTTATTCTTGACACCTTTATAGCCATCCTGGCCGGCCTGGCAATCTTCCCCTCTGTGTTTGCCATGAACATGTCCCCAAGTGAAGGTCCCGGTCTTATATACCATGTCATTCCGACGGCATTCGCCAGCATGCCATATGGACAGTTTTTTTCAGTTCTCTTTTTTATTTTACTTTTTATTGCCGCGCTAACATCGGGGATATCCCTGCTGGAAGTAGTTGTGGCATACGTTACCGATGAAAAAAAATGGAGCAGAAAAAAGGCGGTCTACATCATTGGGGGCATCGTTTTTCTTCTTGGTATACCTTCCGCTCTTTCCTTCAGTGTGATGGGGGACGTAAAGATCTTCGGCAATATATTCTTTGATTTTGTGGATAAACTCACCTCCAATTACATGCTTCCCATCGGGGGCTTTTTCATCGCCATTTTCCTCGGCTGGAAGTATGGACTGGAAAAAACCATACATGAACTCGACCCGGACACAAAAATCATCTCCCTAAAAGAACTCTGGGCCTTCATGATAAAGTTCGTGTCACCCTTTATATTACTGGTCGTATTTGTGATGACAGTAAAGGATGATTTCATAATCTTCTTCAAATCAATATTCTAAAATGATTCACCGCAGAGACGCGAAGTACTCGAAGGACGCAAAGAAAAAATTATAAATTCTTCTTTGCGCTTCTCCGCGTACTTTGCTCCTTAGCGGTGAATCATTAACAACCCTTTAAAACTTCAGAATAATTTGACATAATCTGAAAATAGTTGTATACTTATTGCAACTACTCAACGAGTAGTAACCTTCCAAAATAATCCGCTAAGTGTTGACGATTCCACCAGGAATCGTCTTTTTTTTGAAGTGTAACCCTGAAATAATTATCATTTGATATTTGTACCCCTGCCCTGTATACTATCATTATATACTATTACATTTTAAAAATCGCGGAGTAGTTATGGTACACATGGATACATCAAGGACAAGAAAGGCTGGTCATTCGGAACATATTATCATCTTCTCTGATGAAGAAGAAGATCTGGTTAATTCCATATTGACCGACCTTGACGCAGCAGACAGGCAGCATGAACTGTCTACAGTAAATACCAACCAGATTGCCCTTGAAACGCTGGCACGTTCAATATCCATGTATCCGTCAATACTCAAGAAAGAAAAGCTTGGCCGTTCTTCCCGTAATATTGACAGCCTGCTGGAAAGTCTGTGTACACGGGCAATTCCCGACATGATACT
>CAZAOK010000116.1:0-5911 GCA_964486725.1 uncultured Leptospiraceae bacterium | reverse complement strand
ATTCCCACAAAGGCCATTCTCGGCAGGGCGTATTCAAAAGCAAAGATCAACTTTTTTATCATGATGCGTTATATCATCGAAGACATACAGGAACTTTCAGACCGGACAGAAAAAGTCTTAAATATAATAGGAAACAACGTGTTCATTTTAACAGCTGAAGAGGTGTTTACATCAATCGTGGAGGATTTTTCAAGCCCGGAAAACATACGACACAACGCGGCCTACCTGCTGGCGCATACATGGGAATACCGTCTTGATTACGGTGTTCGGGAATTTGCTCCCATTTTACAAAATCTCTGGAGGGCAAGAGAAAAGCTTATTCCAAATTTCGGCACTATGCTTGGCTTCTCCGAACTGTGCACCATCGCCGGTACAACCGAAACAACATGGCTTGACTACCTTAACAGGGACGGCATAACCGAAGAAGAAATTCATGCCCTTGAAGAATTCATATTCGGTCTCACCTACGAAGAAATCCTTACTCTCAGGCAATATCTTAATACAAGCGGAAAACAAACCATCAACAGGAAAAACATTCCGGAAATACTTGGCCCCGGCCACACCATTCCCTACTATGAAACTGATGATCCCCGTGAATTGTACCGTTCCTTCAGGGACAGGAAGGTCAATGCCCGTTTCAGGTCGCGGGCAAAAACTCAAGGTCCACGTAAAACCTTTGAAGAGTACCTTATGAATTTCCTTCTCTCTACCACTAAAAAGTAATATTTTTGTAACTACTCAGCTGTCATGCTGAATAATTACAAATTATGCTAAAATGAATAATAATCCTGCATCTCCCCCCGCCGAAGGCGGGGGGAGATGCTCAAATTCCTTTTCATTATGAAGTAAATAATCAATATTTTAGTCATAGCTGAGTAGTTACATATTTTTTTTTGATTTTACCCGTATTACAGGTTTTACTGGTAGAAGTATATGACAAAAAAATTGTTGCATAATAAGTCATACGAATTAGAGTACAACTATGTTTGATATACATGATTATTACAATGACAGCCTTCAGAATATCGAAGACACCGACCTGCAGGTAGAAGTGGGGGATATTGACGAGGATATATCCAGCGATATCGACTCATTACTGAAAAATCGTTTTGATTCGCTGTATCTCAAGGACAGGTTCAAGAAGCATGCCAGCACCATTGAACTTATCTATCCTCGAATAGCCTATTCACATCACCGTGCCCTTATTAAGTCACCTGATCATATACGGTTTTTACTGTCACTGTACCCTTACAAAAGCGACCTCGAGAATATCGAGAAAATAGTGCTGAAACCCAGGCACGTGACCCTGGGCTCTGTGGAACTCATGTCATTGTATTTGCGTCAAAAAAAAATCCTGGTATTATACCTGCACCAGCCCCATATGTACCGCCTGCATGACTCCAGCATGAGAGAATATGCTGAATTCATGCCCATGAACATACAGTCCCTGCTAAAGGACGGGCAAATTGTCAATACGGTGAATACCCAAAAAAAAGATGAACTCAAGATACCCCCGCTCTGGTATATCATGTCTCTCGTTCAATCATCAAATGATGACAAAATAGACAAATTCTTCATCAGGCTCAAGCGGGGTGGTAAATTCGGAAACAGGATAAGCGTTACCCTTGATGAAATATCCTTCTTTTACGCCCGGCATGGCTATTAGGCCGCATGCTGGATTATCACGTACATACACGTCTCTGCGGACATGCCAGTGGAGAAGTTGAAGATTACATAGATGCCGCAATTAACGCAGGCCTTGTCGAGATAGGCTTTTCAGATCATGCACCCCTTCCTGAGAAACATCGAAGCGGTATCACCATGTCCCCCCATGAAACGGAGACTTACCTTGAACGACTTTATAAAATGCGCCAGGTTTACAGTGACCGCATTGAGGTGAAAATAGGATTTGAAGTGGATTTTCCACTTTGCGATTCGTTTGACCCTGCCTACTTTGATGACCCGAGAATGGACTACCTGGTCGGATCATGCCATTTCATAGATGACTGGCCGTTTGATCATCCCGACCATATCGACGAGTTTTCCAGGAGAGATATCAACCAGGTATACGAACGCTATTATTCTATTATGGGTGAAATGGTTCGCAGTGGTCTTTTCCAGGTTGCGGGCCATTTTGACCTGGTAAAAAAATTCGGCCACAGGTCTACCCGCGACTTTTCAATAATTATTGAAGATATCGCCCGAATCATGGTAAAAAACGACATGGCTGCTGAAATAAACACCGCCGGGTTAAGAAAACCGGTTGGTGAAATATATCCATCAGAAAACATACTCAGGATGTTTTTTGATCAGAATGTACCGGTAACTCTTGGGTCTGATGCCCATTCACCCGGGGAAGTGGCTTACATGTTTAAAGAAGCCCTGCAAACATTACGAAATGCAGGGTATAGATATATCTCGGGATTCACCGGGAAAAAACGCTACAATATCCCGATATGAAAGAAAAAAATTTTATTCAAAGAGAAAACGGTACCTGGGAAGTTTCCATGCATCCCCGTGTATATGCGGGTGTTGTGGGAAGGGATGGCAACGGCATTGACTATACCACTCCCCCCGAAGAACACAGGCTCGCAGAAATAGAACTGCTTTCCCGGCTTACCGGTATCCAACCATCAAGCATTATTATGCTGCAGCAGGTACACGGTGATCATATTGTAGAAATCAAGGATTACCCGGCACATGCAAAACCCTGGCATTTTTCAGCCGATGCCCTGGTTACCTCAAAAGCCGGAATATGCCTGGTTATACGAACCGCCGATTGCGTACCGGTAATCATCACCGATCCCGTGTCCGGCATGCTGGGGATAGCCCATTCAGGCTGGCGGGGATGCCGGCTTGATATAACCGGCAAGCTTGTTGACTTTATGATTGCCAATGGGGGATGCCGGACGGAAAACATGGCTGCAGCCATACTTCCTGCCATCGGCCCCCATTCCTATGAAGTTGGACAGGATGTAGCCCGCTTTTTTCCCGGGTACGTCGAAAATATTGATGGTAGCCTTTTTTTGAACCTCTGGAAAACAATACAAGACTCACTGCGGACACGTGGATTAAGCCCTTCCAGCATTATCTCCACTGGCAGATGCACTCTTGATGAATCAGAACATTTTTTTTCATACCGGGGAGGAGACGCGGGCAGGAATCTTAATTTCGCCTTTTTGCGATGATTGCATCTAATCAACTTCACAACTCCACCACTTCACATTACAAGGGCTTTTAATACCCTACGCAAATAACCGGATTGTTCATCATTAATTTGTTGCACTTTTACTGCATATCTGAAATATATTAATAATCAGATAAATATATCAGAGAGGTTTGTAGATGGAAGGGTCACCTGCTCTGCAGTTATCCGGTATTGTGGATACCCACAATCACGTTCAAACTATCAATGAAGTGAAAAAAATTTTTTCATTTTACTATCCTCAATCCGGGTTCAAAAAGATACAAAAAGTATATACCCGGGTAAAGAAACTCTTCGAAGGAAAGTTCCCCGGGTACCGCGAATGCAATACCCAGTACCATGATTTCAGGCATACCCTGGATGCCCTCCTGGCTTCTGCCCGCATTCTTGACGGGTACAACCTGTGCCATACTCCAATTCCCGAAAACACGGCCCGCAACCTGTTAATTGCCGCCCTGTTACACGATTCCGGGTATATCCAGGAAAGCTGGGACACTGAAGGCACAGGTGCCAAGTACACAAAAAATCATGTGCTGCGCAGTGTAGAATTTACACGTAAAAACTACGGCGAACTGGGATTAGACATTCAGGATGTA
Source organism: uncultured Leptospiraceae bacterium (assembly GCA_964486725.1). Taxonomy (GTDB): domain Bacteria; phylum Spirochaetota; class UBA4802; order UBA4802; family UB4802; genus M55B154. The sequence continues at coordinate 2,110 of CAZAOK010000116.1, read as the reverse complement.
CCCGAAATAACCCAGTTTATACAATGCACCGGGTTAAGCACTAACTTCAACGAAATACCTTTCATGTCACGTGCGCACAAAATTTGCGGCGCATGCCTTGGCACCGCCGACCTGCTGGGACAGATGGCAGACCGGGAATATCTTGAAAAGCTTCTTTTCCTTTACTATGAATTCCGCGAAGCTGGTGTTCCGGGATACAATACCGAGTTTGATATAATTAAAAAGACAGAAGACTTCTATATCCTTACCAGGAACAGGTTAAAGGATTCATACATGAACGTGCAGCGCTATACAAAGAATCACTTCAACACAAGGTATGACATAGACTCAAACCTCTACATGGTTTCGATTAATCGGCATATCAGGTATCTTCGCAAGATTATACGTGATGAAACCACCAATTTCCGTCACAAACTGAAGAGGGGTGATCAGCACATGCTGCATGCACTTTCCCAGCAGCCATCCACCCATCATTGACTTTACACATACCGGGCAGACGGATAGCTGCCCCGCCTTTTCTATATTGACTTTTCAATGATCCGGCAGTTATACTATCATTGAAAAGTTAAATGTAGAATTGGAGGTTGCTAATGCTTGATTTCACATTGTCCAAAAAACAGGAAGAGGTTCGTCAGCATGCCAGGGAATTCGCCCTGAAAGAGATACTGCCCATAGCCTGGTATTATGATGAAATAGATGAAATACCCACATATATTCTCGAAAAAGCCTTTAACGAAGGCCTCATGAACTCGGACATACCAAAAGAATACGGGGGCAAGGGGTACGGCCTTGTAGAAGCAGCCATTATGACAGAAGAGATTTCTGCCGCCTGTCCCGGGCTTGCAACCTCCATATTTGACAATTCACTGGGAATGGAACCCTTGATCCTTTCAAATAACGAAGCACTTAAAAAGAAATACCTTACAAAAATTGCAAACGAATTCAAACTCATATGCTTTGCCACTTCAGAACCAACAATGGGTTCAGATGTTTCAGGTATACGCTGCAAGGCGGAAAAGGACGGCGACGATTATATCCTTAACGGAACAAAATTCTGGATTACCAACGGCGGGATCGCTGATTACATGACGGTCTTTGCCACTGTTGATCCCAGGTCAAAGCATAAGGGTATCTGCGCATTCCTGGTTGAACGCGACTGGGAAGGGGTTTCCGTGGGTAAACATATTCCAAAGCTTGGCCAGCGCTGCTCAAATACCGCGGGCCTGAATTTTAAAAACGTGCGAGTGCCAAAGGAAAATGTGATAGCACCTCCCGGTGAAGGGTTTCTCCTTGCCATGAAAACATTTGCCAGAACACGTCCTATTATTGGATCTTTCGCTGTTGGTGCCGCCCGGTCAGCCATGGAATATGCCATCGATTACGCGAAAAAGCGACAAGCCTTCGGCATGAGCATATCTAATTTTCAGGCTATCCAGTTTAAGATTGCCGAGATGTACCAGAAGGTTGAAACATCCCGCCTGATGACATGGAAGGCGGCGTGGGAAGCAGACAACGGCATCGACCCCACCATCACCGCATCGATCAGCAAGTTCTACGTGACCGAGTCTGCCATGGAAGTTCTCAACGATGCCCTGCAGGTTTTTGCCGGGTACGGGTATACGAGGTTCTTTCCCATCGAAAAGCTTCTGAGAGATACCAGGCTATTCACCATTTACGAGGGTACAAGCGAGATACAACGGGGCATCGTCGCCGGATATGCACTTAACAGCTACGAACCGGTAATGCCATCACTTGATGACCTGCCCATCACAAGATTCAAAAGCGGCATACACGGGAAGTCGAAAAAGTCCGGTACTGATAGTACACCATTATGGCGCTGCAGAATGTGTGGCTACATCCATGAAGGAGAGGAGCCTCCCGAAGAATGTCCTTATTGCTTCTTTCCCAAAACAGCGTTTAAGAAGGTGTGGCCGGAAGAAAAATAACAGCCTGCCCGTCCCCCCCCCAACCTGACTTGTACCCACAAATCGGATTGGGGGAGATGGATAAAGGAAACAGAATAGTTTGCAGTATTAAATAAATTATTTGATTTGCCTACTCCCTCCCCCTTGATGGGGGAGGGCCGGGGTGGGGGTGAGTTGCGTATATG
>CAZAOK010000115.1:0-12279 GCA_964486725.1 uncultured Leptospiraceae bacterium | reverse complement strand
CGAACGGGCGGCCTCGGGCGGGTGCCCTGCCCTGCAGGATGCCATCATTCCACTGTCTCTGATGAGATGCTTTAAGCCTTTTTTTAAACTGTGTAGTTGCCCCGGGGCCCGTTGCAATGTATACTGTAAGTGAAGGGAGGAGAATATATGATTTCAATACTGGTACAACATGGAAAAAACATCTCTAAAGAGGAAAATCCGGATAAGCCCCTTTCGGTAAAGGGCAGGGAACAGATCCAAAACCTGGTTAATTTTTTAACTGTTATCAAGTGGTACCCGGAACGGATCATCCATAGCGGGAAGCTCAGGGCAGCTGAAACAGCTGAAATCCTGGGAAAGGGAACCGGGTGTACCCGGATAGAAGTTGAAGAGTACCTTAATCCGAAAGATGAGCCTGATCGGCTGGTTAATGAACTTATTAAAACGGATGATAATATCCTCGTGGTGGGGCACATGCCTTTTCTTGATGAGTTTGTGAAAAAGATTACCATGTCAACAGAAAATGATATTATCGATATAACTCACGGTTCACCTTTGATGATAGCAAAAAAGGATAACAGGCTTATTGTGGATACGTATATACAAAACAGGTATCTTGGAGGGGGGTAATTAAGGGATATTTAAAACTTGATTGCTACAATGGTGAAATCATCCATCACATCCTTGTCGATACGGTGTGAGTGGAGAAATTGCTCCATGTTTGTAATAAAACCTGAAGGCATCTGTTCAACCGCATCAAAAGCCATGCTGATTAGTCTCGCTTCGCCAATATCGATGTCCCCTTCACCAAGGTATTCAAGTACCCCATCGGTGAAAAGAAGTATGATATCACCTTCATTGAAAAAGATAGCCTTTTCTTCGAATAGCGCGTCCGGATTTATCCCCATTGCCGGACCGGCTGCATTAAGGCGGACAACCTCCATGTTGGCCGGACGAAGAAGGATCTGGTCATTATGCCCCGCGTTTCCGTAGGTGATGAGATTGTTATGGGAATCAACAAGCATATAAAAAACGGTAACGAACATGCCATATTCAGAATCTTCACATATATAGCGGTTTGAATGGGCCAAAAGGTTGCCTGGCTGAATACTCATGCGGGATTCCGCGCGGATAACATTCCGGGCAGTACCCATAAAGAGGGCCGCTGGGATACCTTTACCGGAAATATCAGCCACAAGAATTCCGAACTTATCCCCTTCGAAAGGAAAATAATCGTAGAAATCACCACCCACTTCTTTGGCGGGCTTGTTAAAGGCTGCAAGGCTGTGTGAATGGATTTTTAACGGTAAAGCGGGAAGAATCCTTTTCTGTATTTCAGAAGCGATGTCAATCTCCTGGGCCAGTCTTCTCTGTTCTTCCATTGTCTGGTAGTAGATGGTGTTTTGATAGGCCTCGGTTATGTGGTTGGCAATTGTTGAAGCAGCCCTGAAGTCAAATGCGGTGAAATGCCTGTTGTCAATCTTGTCAGAAAGGTTAAGTACCCCGATGATCCTGTTCTTGTGCCGAAGAGGGAGGGACATAAAAGAAGGGGTATTATAATCACGATTTTTTACGGATTGGTTGAAGGAAGTCTCTTTTTTAATATCGGAAACAAGAAGGGGGTCGCCTGTTGTACAGACATGATGGATTACCGGGGCCTGAGAATAATCAGAAATTGTCATATTAATCTTTTTGGGAAGATTCATTGAGGCAACAATGGTATATGAGTCCAAATCAGGATCATGCAGGGCGATTGATATACGGCTAACCCCCAGGTTCTTCGAAAGGGGTTCCATAATTTGAGAAAAGATATTATCTTCGGGTTGAGCGTGGGCAAGTGTCTGCGATATCTCGTATAAGGTGGTCAGCTCACGCAGCCTTGTTGAGAGGTCATCGTATAACTGCCTGTTGGTAATGGCAATGGCAGCCTGGTCAGCAATATATGAAAGCAGTTGCTGGTCCCATTCTTCAAATCCATCCCTGCCTATGGAGTTGACTACCTCTAGAACACCTATCTGTGTATCAATTACCTTCATGGGAACACAGAGTATATTCCTTGTCTTAAAACGTGACTTGTTGTCAATCTCACGATAAAAGCGCTTATCTTTATGCGGGTCATTTACAATAAGGGGTTCACCTGACATCATTACAGAGCCGGCAATACCTTTTCCCTGGGGTACGGTTTCACCCATTATTTCCTCATCACCTCCACCCCTTACAACATAAAAATAGAGATCATCTGATACGGGATCGGTTAAAAGAATGGAGGCTCCTTCTGAATTGATCATTGTTTTGGTTATGTCAAGTATGGCAGATAACAGGCCGTTTAAGCTCATGGTAGAGTTAATTCGCTTGTTTATGCTGCTGATCTGGGCGAGATTTATTTCCTTGTTTTTTGATGACATTATAATTTCATTCCATGAGTTATATATAGCATTTTATAATTATATTATTATACGCAAAAATAATTAGAGTGCAATACTATTTTACGAACATGGTAAAAAGATGGTCTACGGTCTGGTTGATTCTCTCAGACATAATGCTTTCAGTGGCCTCTTCATGCCATGTGACACCAAGTGCGAAGCCGATAAGTTCGCTGATAATAATCTCGGCAGCAATCGCAGGGTCGATATCGTCACGAACCAGGTGCTGCCGGATGCAGGTGTCGATCAATCCCCGTATATGCCCGATTACGATTTCCTGGTACTCAAGATAGATGTTACGAAGATCCCTGTTATAATTGAATTGTGCCCAGTAATCAATGATTACCCGTATGTATTCCTTATGATTCAGTGACATCTTCATGGTATAGGTTATGATTCCCCTGATCCTTTCAAGTGGCCTGTCCTGGTCAGGTACTGAAATGTTCATGGATACCAGGAAAAAATCAACGAAGGTTTTCATTACTTCCAGCATTACCTCGTCCTTGGTTTCAAAGTAATAATGGAACCCCCCTTTTGATATTTCTGCTTCTTCGGCAATATCCTCAACGGTAAGGTTTATATACCCTATTTTGGCTATCGCATTAAAGGCAGACCATATGATATGGTTTCTCTTTTTTTCCTGTTTTTCAAGAATCTTCGGATTTTTTGTTTTTTGCATGACTCTTACTTAAATTTCGCTATTATATACTGAAGTATACTGTAGAATTTACGGGTAAAAAGTCCACAATTTTTCATTTTTTTAAACGGTCGGTTTGTTTTTTTACTTTATTAAAAGATATGGCGTACAAGGCCATATTAAGGGAATATTTTTATGAAAACCTGCCTGATTATTGACAATGTGACACTCCATCCACATGAACCGGAAACGATTCTACAGGACAAACTATTCACACTCTACGAATGTAAGAGTATGACGTTTGAGAAAATACTGCGCAAATCTCTTGATGCGCGGAAAAAAAACAGTATTGTGTACAGGTACCGTATACTTGTTTCTGTGGGGGAAGAGGACAGGCAGCATCTTCTTAGCCATGATGAATGCAGCGTCTACAATGAACCAGTTTCAGTTTCCTTTTCAACCGTGAAAAAAGACATCAGGGTGCCGATAGTGGGAACCGGACCGGCGGGACTTTTCTGCGCTCTTGCCCTTAGTGAATCAGGGGTGGGGGTAGACCTGTACGAGCGGGGAAAACCGGTAGAACAGAGAATGCGGGATATAGGACAGCTGAAACAACACGGGATTCTTGATGAGAACAGCAACATCCTGTTTGGTGAAGGAGGGGCGGGAACCTATTCTGACGGCAAACTGGTCAGCAGATCGTCAGGTGCTGAATCACGATGGTTTTTTGAAAAGATGGTGGAACTGGGGGCTCCTGAAAACATATTATATGATGCCAAACCCCACGTGGGCACGGATAAGCTTATTCCCGTGCTGAAAAATTTGCGGGGTTTGCTGGAAAACAGGGGCTGCAGGTTTTATTTTTCAAAGATGCTGACTGATATTTCGGTTCGTGATAACCGGTTGTTTTCTTTCAGTATTGATGAGGAGGAAATACCGTGTAGCCCATTTCTTGTGCTGGCAACGGGACATTCCGCGAGGGGAGTGTATGACATCATGCTGCACAGGGGTGTTTCCCTTCAACCCAAGGGATTCGCGGTGGGGGTACGGGTGGAGCATCCCGTTGAGTTGATAAATACCATTCAATATGGCGAGTCATGGGAAAAGAAGGGACTACCGGCGGCTGAATACCGCCTTGCATGGAAAAATCCGAAAACGGGAAGGGGTGTGTATACCTTCTGCATGTGTCCGGGGGGAGAAATCGTCAATTCTTCATCTGAACAGGATATGCTCTGTATTAACGGCATGAGTTATTCACAGCGAAATGGCAGGTATTCCAACGCGGCGGTTGTGGTGGCCGTGCACCCGGAAGATTTTGGAAACACCCCCCTTGGTGGTGTGGAATTTCAGCGTATACTGGAGTCGGCTGCCTTTCGGGTGCCCGGCGGAGGTTTTATTGCCCCGGTGCAAAGGGTTAGCGATTTTGTTGACAGGAAAAGAAGCCGGGATGCTTTTGTTACAACGTATTCTCCCGCCGTTTCGGAGGTGGATATGACCTCAATTTTGCCTGAATGGATTTACGTGGAAATCGCTGAAGGGATTGTGCAATTCGGTCGCAAGATGAAGGGCTATTATTCAAATGAAGGTATATGTGTGGGAGTGGAAACACGGACCTCCTCCCCTGTTCGTATCTCCAGGGATGAATCATACCAGTCAGTTTCATGCAGGGGCCTTGTACTCGTGGGAGAGGGAGCAGGGTATGCCGGCGGAATAGTGAGTTCGGCGGTGGACGGGATCAGGGCAGCGAAAAAAATAATTGCCTATTATGAAAATGTGTGACAGCAACGAACACAACTGTTATTCATTTTATGATGTATAACCACGGGGGTAACGTGACGTGATGAAACCTGAGAAAATTAATCTTCAAGCCACCCACCTGACCGCGGGAAGGGAGAACTTTCCCCGTCCTGACCGGATCCGAAATCCTGCCTACAGTTTGTGTGGAGAATGGATGCTTTGCCCTGACAAAAAAGGGGAGGGGGTAAGAAAAAAATGGTACATGAAAGATGTAGCCCGGTCAATTATCAACAGGGATTACGGGAGATTACCCGTGGCATCATCACCCTTTGCCGTTCATGTGCCTTTCCCCCTTGAGTCGGAAATCAATCAGAAGATTTTGTCGCCCCATGGCCTTGATCCGCGGGGTATCGCAAAGATAAAGAAATTCTGGTATTTTCTTTCTTTTGACAGGCCCGGGGACATTGAAAAGGGATTGCTGCATTTTGGTGCGGTGGATTACCGGGCTACCGTGTGGCTTAATGGAACAAAATTGGGGCAGCATGAGGGGGGATACACTCCATTCTGTTTTCCCGCTGACCGGTTGCAGGATCACAATATACTCGCGGTGATGGTAGAAGATTCCCCGTCTGGTTCACAGGTACGGGGAAAACAGACCTTTCTCAAAAAACCGTTTATGGTGTGGTACACCGGCATTACCGGGATATGGCAGCCGGTATGGATAGAGAAAATCGGAACACACTATATCAGTGATGTACTCTTCACCAGGGGACCGGAACGTACGATTACATTCAATGCCGAAGTTGTTGGCTCGGGGGACTTGATAGTTCATGATCTTTCCCTTGAGGTACACGTGTTTGCTTCACAGGTTCATGGGAAAAAAGGCGCGTTAAAGACTCCTATGAAAAGTTTCAAGGAAGCTGTTACCTTTGACCCGTTTAACAGGGGGGTATGCAGCACCGAAATGCAGGCAAAGCTTTTTGACCAGTGGACACCCGGATGGCCCGCGCTGCACCCCGTTCAGGTGGTGCTGAAAAGGGGTAACAGGGAAGTTGACCGGTTGTACCTGTATTTTGGTCATCGCCAGGTGGAGACTGTAAACGGCAGTATTCAGCTGAATGGAAAACAGCTGTATCAACGGCTTCTTCTGCACCAGGGATATTATGAACAAGGGCTGTACAGGCCTGAGAATGACCAACAGTATTTTGAAGATATCACCCTGATGAAAAATGCAGGATTTAACGGCTGCCGCATGCATCAAAAAATTGAAGATCCACGCTTCCATTACTGGGCTGATGTTATGGGATTTCTTGTGTGGGAGGAGATGCCCAGCTATTACTATCCATCCAGGAAAAATATGCGAAATATGGAACATCAGCTGCACGAGGTTATGCGAAGGGACAGTATGCATCCATCCATTATTACAACCGTGTTGTTTAATGAAAGCTGGGGAATCTATTCAATATTCTTATCAGGCAGGGCAAGAAAAAACGTGATAGAACTGTTTGACCGGGTCAGGCAGCAATATCCCGGTTACCTGTATGTTGATAACAGCGGGTTTCACCATTTGAAAACCGATATAATGGATATTCATCACTATATTTCGGATTTTAACGATATCGAAGATTTTTACCGGCTGCTTGAAAAGGGTGTGCGTGAAGCACCCCTCTGGTGGGATTTCTTCAACATGCTTGTTGGGCGCGAAAATGTGCAGACACCATGTATGAAGGGTTATGGAGACCGGGAGGCACCTCTTTTGATAAGCGAGATGGGCGGTTTCGGGTTTGACATGTACAAGAGCAAGGTTGATGACCTTGAGACATTTTTTAAAACCCACCTGGAAATATTGTCGCGATTTCGCAGCATACAGGGTTTCTGTTATACACAGTTTACAGATACTTTCCAGGAGAAAAACGGGCTTTTTACAGAAAACAGGCAATGTAAACTGAAGAATCCTTCACGTATAATGAGAAATTCGCTTCCAGGCAAGATATTTTGGTAAGTGCGTATAGATATGTTTCCGATAATATAAGGAAGTAAATATCATATGTAATAAAAATACGGGTATGAAACACATGAAGATGATTGCACGTCTTCTGCTGATTGTTGGTGTTATTCTAACTTCTGTACACGGGGTGCATCTCCCCGCACAGGATAGTTTTGATGTACATGATCAGTTGCGGTTGACACTTCGGGTAGATAAGACATCCTTTTACAGTGACGAGCAGGTGGAATTGCAGCTTGTTGTGCATAATACTTCAAAACTGGACGCGTCATTTGTGGTATACGATAAAGCATATACAACCTTTCAGCCGGTGGTATATACAGATTTGGGACGGGAAGCATCCACCATGGTGGATTACAGGCGCATGGACAAGTCAATGTCTGAAGTAGTTAAAAATTCCGGGAAAAGAAGGATCACCATTAAACCATCTGAGAAATTTGTACAGACAGTTAACCTCAGGGATCTATATACTATCGAGACAGGGCAAAGTTATCGTGTGCGTGGATATTTTTTTCCTGATGCCGGAAGTGCCAGGGCCATAGCAAGTGATAATGTATTGAATATCGATATTATACCCGTACAGACGGTGCAAAAGGAATCAGGGGTTAAGCAGGTTAAAAGATCTATTTCCCCTTCAGAGGTGGTGCTGCTTGCACTTTCTGCTGAGAAAAATGAGAATTGGGATCTTTTTAGAAAATACGTGGATCTTGATAAATATATTCAGGCTTTTTCACGTTTTGCCAGGTTGTACAGCCAGGCAACGGAAGCCGAGAAATTGAAAATACTGGAAGATTTTAATACATTTATAGAACGGGACAGGGTAGATTATCTTGTTGACTTTTCTATACTAAATGAAAATATTATAAGTGAAAAGGGGCTGGCCTTCGTTGAAGTGAAGGTGAAGAGATGGGGCGCAAGATATCCTTTTGTATACAAGTACAGGTATACACTTGAGGAATATCGTAATTTCTGGCTCATTACTAATTTCGATGCCACTGTAATGAAGGAATAGCATATGACAGAAATATTATCACAGGATGAAATCGATGCTCTATTGACCGCCATATCCACCGGCGAGGTGGATACTACGGATTACAGTGCTGCTAAAGAGCAGCGCAAGGTCAAGATCTACGATTTCAGGCGGCCTGACAAGTTTTCCAAGGACCAGATACGTACACTGCAGATGATGCACGAGACCTTCGCCCGTCTTACCACTACCGCCCTGTCTGCCCAGTTACGTGCCCTGGTGAGCGTGCACGTTGCATCGGTTGATCAGCTTACCTATGAAGAATTCATTCGGTCCATTCCAAATCCGACCACCCTGGCAGTAGTGAACATGGATCCGTTGAAAGGATCGGCCGTACTTGAGATTGACCCGTCCATTACCTTTACCATTATTGATAAACTTTTTGGCGGCACTGGAGAATCAACAAAGATAAGCCGCGAACTTACTGATATTGAACTTTCTGTTATGGAAGGTATCATCGTTCGCATACTTGGTAACCTGCGTGAGGCATGGTCAAATGTAATCGACCTGCGGCCCCGTCTTGGTAATATTGAAACAAATCCGCAGTTCGCCCAGATAGTACCACCAAATGATATGGTGGTTCTCATCACCCTGGAAACCAAGGTGGGCGAAGTGGAAGGGATGACAAACCTCTGTATACCCTATATTACTATTGAGCCGGTTATTTCCAAGCTTTCGGCCCAATACTGGTATTCCAGTATACGTAAAGGCGCCACTGACGAGAATATGACTATTATCCAAAGCCGTCTTGAAACAGTAAATCTTCCCATTATAGCTGAAATTGGTGAAGTTGAAGTGACCATGAATGAGATCATGAGTCTTCAGGCAGGCGACGTGGTAAAACTGCCCAATACAAAGATTAATTCAGAGATGGTGATCCGTATCGGGGGGAGAAAGAAATACAAATGCCGCCCGGGGCTTATCGGAAGCCGCCTTGCCGTGCAGATTGGTGAAAAAATCGAAGATATTCCGGATGAGCTGCTCACCAGTAAAAGAAACGAAGATGAAATGTAGTCGGTATGAGAATGGTATTATGGAGAAATTTTGTTGAGATAGGGTAGTGGATCTACGTATTCAGTACCGATACGAACCTGGTAATAGCACAGGTGCCGTGTTGCCTTCCCCGTCCTTCCCACGTATCCGATAACTTCGCTTTTGGAAATTTTTTGACCTTTCTCAACAGATATTCTCTGGCAGTGTGAATAGGTGGTCAGGAAACCGTATTTGTGCTTTATGGATATGGTTAGTCCCAAATCGGAATCCCAGTGAATGGATTCTACTGTTCCCGGTGCCGTGGCCTTTATGGGTGCTCCCGGAAATGAAGCGATATCGATTCCGTGGTGAAATTCCTTTCTGAATGTATATGGAGATGTCCTTTCCCCGTACTGTGAAATTACATGACCCTCTACCGGCCAGAGTGAGGGTGTGTTTTCAATTATTTTCTTTCTGGCGTTGAGAAATCGTTTTATCTTGGCGATTACTTCCCTTGTGGTTTTTAATTCGTGCTCCATCTCTTCAATATTCAAGACTTCAATGGGAGGTGTTGAGATATTATCATCAGATTTTTCGGAAACCGGTGCTGATGCCCCACCTTTTGCCCATAATGTATCAACGTTATTACCTGGTGTAAGTGAATAGAGATAGGTGATTTCCGGTTTGAATTTCTGGAATAGATTATAAAGCCTGTTTATTTCTTCCTTGTATTTTTTGATCTGAACTTTTGAATTTGAGCCGTGCATCTTCAGTTTTGAAACTTCCTTGATGGTGGAAGAATGATTGACGATCATTATAGAGGTAACGGTAACGGTGATTATTATCCCAAGGATGACCGAACTGAAGGCAAAAATAGATATGTGAAAATTGAGGATCCGTTTCTCCGAGTGGGGGATGAACATGATGGTAATCCGCTCTTTACCCCTCTTGAGAAACTGGGACCAGATTTCCCTGACTCTGTCACGGATATTGCCAAAATGGTCTTCGAAAAATGCCCTGATATCTTTCTGCAGATCATTCAGGTTAGAATCTTTAAATGGATTTAATGCCATAGTATACCGTATTTCCCGATAATTGGTACTTTTTATACCAATACTGTATTATAACTCATCCGCTTTGGGATTATTTCTTTTGAACCTGGTTAACTGGTATCACAAAAAAAAGAAAATAAAAGAAAAATAATACCTCTGTAGTTTAATTATCGACTTATTATTGTCAAGTTTATTCTATTTTCATAAAAATAGTAACACTTTTTGTAATTACTCAGCGGTCATACTGAATAATCAAAATTATTATAAAATGAATAATAATTCAGCATCTCCCCCCGCCTTCGGCGGGGGAGATTATACAATTCCTTTCCATTATGAAGCAAATGATCGATATTTTTAGTCATAGCTGATTAGTTACCACTTTTTTTAAATACCGGCTGCACCATGTAAAATCGCTGCGTGTTTGTTATGTATTGTACCCATTGATAATATCAGTTAACCTGTGGGCGTGTCCATCCACTGATGATGCCACATTGGCGATGTTTTCCGAGAATTCGGCCAGTCGCTGTATGGATGTATTCAGCTTTGTTATGGCGCTAAGAATTTCACTGCTTGTGGCTTTCTGCTCTTCGGTTGCCAGTGCGATCTGCTCTGACATTTTATTAACTTCTTCAGTCTGTTTCATTACATGTTCGGCATGGGTTGACTGCTCGGTGGTTGACGACGCGATAGATCCCAGCAGGGCCGCGGCTTCTTCGATATCACCTATCATCCGGGTAATTGAAGCGGCTGTACGGTTTACAAGCTCTGCTCCTTTTGTAATATCATTGCGGCTGTTGTTGATAAGTGTCTCAATCTCTTTTGTGCTGCTTGCGGTTGCTTCGGCAAGTTTTGATATCTCTTCAGAAACCACCGCGAACCCTTTACCAAAATCACCGGCCCTCGCTGCCTCGATGGCGGCATTCAGGGATAAGAGGTTTATCTGGTCTGATACATCATTTATTATGCCAACTATATCAACGATACGGGTGGAGCTGTCTGAAAGCTGGTTTATGCTTTGAATTGTATCTTTTAGCATGATCTCAGTTTCCCGTGCCCCGCTTACGGTTGCCTGTCCTTTTACGCTTACGTTTTGTGAATTCTTATCGACTTCATGAATATTATTGCTCAGGCTGTTCATGGCAGTGGATGTTTCAGAAACCTTCTGGGACTGGTTGCTGGCTGAATCGGCCACGTTTTCGATACTGGCCAGCAGTTCTTCATGTGCCGACGTGGTCTCTTCAATGAAGGCAGCCTGCTGCTGGGATTCAGTTTCCATCACACTGCTTACCCTTGTAAGCTCTTCTGAGCTCTTGTTCAGGTTGGTGATCATGCCCTTTACATTTTCCAGCAGGTGCCGGTAGGTTACGATCATATTGTTTATCGCTTCGATTAGTTCATCAATCTCGTTTCGGATGGACTTCTTGTACACGTAACACTCCCTGCAGTGTTCAAGTTTCGCGTCCCGGTCTGGAATAATCTGTCCGTTGTCGCACAGGGTTCCCTCAATGCGCCAGCAAGCCAGGTTTCTGCTATCATGAGCGGGACAATCGATCCTGTCGCAGTTTTTCTCCTGGGCGCATTTAACGTAATGTGACTGGGGTATAAACACGGTGAGGTCGCCATCGCTGACGCTTACCGCCGTTTCAATAATTTTTCTAAACGGGCTGGATATCTTCGCGGCCAGCAGGTTGCTGATGAAAATCAGGCTCAGTGCAGCAGCAAAAAGCATGATAAGTATGATGTTCACGATTACATTAATGGTATGCAGTACATCATCATACTCGGCTGTTGCCATGATGATATAGTCTTTCGGCTTGAAATAAGAAAAATATGCTATTTTATGGACAATTGTACCGTCAGGGTTCTCGTAATAATATGAAGTATGACCTTCTTTTTCTTTAATTATATCCTTTATGAATTCTCTGCCTGATCGGGCATCCTTTAAAGAAAGGGTGTTCTGCTCATTCGTTCCCGGATGAGCGATTATCTTTCCCGATGAGGTGAGAACGGTTACGTATCCGCGCTTTCCTATCCTGGTTTTTTCAACGATGGAATCTACGGTATCAATGTTTCCCTCTTCCCTGTTGATTATTTCGTACATGCTTTCAATATGGTGGACGGTATTGCGCATATTCTGGCCCGTGGTTTCCATTATGGATTCCCTGGCGAAAACATACAGCACGACAGTAATAATGAGAAGTGGTATAAGAGAGGATAATAAAATGTACCTGAGTATTCGCCCACGAAGGCCACTTATGTATTTCTTAAGCATGATCGTCTCCTGCGATGAATAGCGCTGCTATAAGTATAGTATGCGAATGATATAATACACATAAAAAAGAAGTATAATCAGACTGTAAAGCAGGAATTAATAGATAATTTAGGCTCATTCCGGGAGTGATTTAAATTCCGGGTTACATTCATGTGACCCATGATATAATCAGTCT
>CAZAOK010000114.1:0-12409 GCA_964486725.1 uncultured Leptospiraceae bacterium | reverse complement strand
TGATCACCGAGGCGCGTGCCCCTGATAGCATGAAGATGATGCAGCTTTACCCCACTTACCGGTAATGATGATATTTCTTCTGCCGTGTCCATCATGTCTCTCCAGCTTTCACCTGGAATTCCGAGAATGACGTGCACACATACGGGGATATTCCGTTTTGCCGCCCTCAATATCGCATCCCTGGTCTGGGAAAAGTTGTGCCCGCGATAAAGATAGTTAAGGCTCCTGTCATGTGTTGTCTGCATTCCTATTTCAAGCCACAGCTCAAACATGTCTTTACGGTAGGTGGCAATAAGGTCTATAATTTCATCGGGCAGGCAATCCGGCCGTGTGCCAATCATAAGACCGATTATATCATCGGGGGCAATGGCCATGTCGTATATTGTTTTAAGGTGTTCAACCGGGGCATACGTGTTGGTATATGCCTGAAAATAGGCAATATACCTGGTGTCACGGGGAGACCGGGCAAACGAGTTGCGTGATAACCGCATCTGTTTTACAATGGAATCGGTATCATTACTTATGGGAGCGGCAGAACCGTCCTCCGGGCAGAATATACATCCTTCATCACCGGTTGTTCCATCCCTGTTGGGACAACCAAGGTTGACGTTGATTGGAAGCTTTAACACGCGTGTCTTATATTTATTCCAGAGATAATCTCCGAAGAAATAATAAGGTTTTCCAAACCAGCTGCTGCCTTTAAAGTCCTTT
The DNA here is from genome assembly GCA_964486725.1 of uncultured Leptospiraceae bacterium. GTDB lineage: Bacteria > Spirochaetota > UBA4802 > UBA4802 > UB4802 > M55B154. Next base: position 11,698 of record CAZAOK010000114.1, on the reverse strand, counting down.
TGACCTGGTGTATGTCGCACAACACGAGTTTTTCAAGTACTGGTGATTCTGGTATCTCCATGGATCCAGTTTTACACGTGATACTTTTTTTACCTTTTTTACAGTTTGATTTTTGCCAAGGTGAACGATATAAATACCTTCGGTGAAATTAATCTTATAGCTTCTTTTTTTCCAGTAATAAATATATTTCTGTTTCTTTTGGGAGTATTTTTTAAGCTTTACCCATTTGTGCCTGTATGCGTGATTGAAATGTTTCTTTAATTTTTTAAAGGTTTTTTCATCAGGATTAAACGCCTTTTTGATGGCAGAATCAAGGGACTGCCCGCTTTTAACTACGAAAAGAACAGGAGTGCTCCAGCTGGTTTTTATGGGCCCCGATGGCCTTGTTACCCTGCGATGTTTTCGTAGAGGGGGTTTCATAGCAGAGTATTCTTTCACGAAGAGGGTGTTAAGTTTTGCAAACAAAGGGCTGCCCGATGTAATGGATATTCCCTTGCGCAGGTATTTCCTGGCCTGCGAAATTTTTTTCTTCTTGATGTAGTATCCTGCTTTTTTCCTGTATTTTTCTGTTTTCTGTATTACATCAAGGATCTGTTTGTAGTTCTTTATTACTGGCTTGAAAGAAGGGTCTTTATACTTTTTAAGAATGTCTTGTATAATAGATTCTGCTTTTTCAGGTGAGTCATTTTTCAGGTAGTAACATGCCATACGGCCCATTTTAAGCATGGTTAGCCGTGTTTCAATGTTGGATTTATGGCTTTTTAACCAGAAACCGGATATGTCAACACCAAAAATTTTCCGGATTGACTCCATCAATGTGTCATACTGGGCGTTAGCCAGGAGTTCCTGGTGATCAGGATCATTGAGTTTCTTTTCTTCAGGGGGATATGAAATGAATCCTGATTCGAAAATAACCGATACCGGGTATTCAACGAAATAGGTGAATCGGTCATCCGCTACTGTGCCGTGTTCCCAGTTATTAGGTGTGAGACCGCTCTTTACCAGTGACTCTTTCAGCTTCTTCGCGTAGGTGTATGAAAAACCACTTGCGTCGATTTTATTATAAAGAGTTAGAAAACCCTTGTAGCAATGCCTGATATGGCTGAGATATCGCTGACCGAAGCTGTTGTAAGTTACATGAATACCGGGAATGTTTGCCATTCCCCCTGCTTTATGGATAATTGAAGTATTGTTGAGATGTTCACTGATTACTATAAAAGCCCCCGCCTGGTAAGCCATTTCCACAGTCGTGGTAAAAGGTATATTGTCGTAATAGTCCTGTGTGCCTTCCATGCAGGCTATGAAATCATCAGTAGAGGCTATTTCGATATGGCGGTTTTTCTTTAAAAGACTATAAAGTTTCCTGGCTATCTGTATTGAATAATATTCCTCAGTGACACCGGTTGAACTGCTTCGCCCGGTTACTTCCCCCTGCCATGTCCCATCAGGAAGTTTTCCATGGGCTGGATCGAAGAAAATTACAATCTTCCTGCCATTTTTAAGTTTTTGATACAGTTGTGAATATGTTTCATCAATATATTTTATTTCTTCAATAAGCATCTTCAGGCTGGTGGTTTCTTTTTCGCTTGCGAGAATTTTATTGATCTCAGTCGGCTGCTTTGCCAGCTGGTATGAATTGTCAGCAAAAAGAATCTCGTGGAGCACTGAAAATGATGCAATGCAGGTTACGCATAACAGTAAAATTATCAGCAATGGATTGTATGGTTTGTGTATGTGTATCATAGTACTAATATCGCGTATCTTTACCGGTTTATTAAAAAATAAACTAATGAAAATTGAAAATTAATGCTACCAGCCCTGAAAAAATTTGGAAAGAACAATATTGTAATTATGAATAAAAAAATGAGATCTTTCCGGAATTTCATGAACCTGAAGAGTTCGGGAAGATATTCCTGCCTGCGCAGGAATGACAAGTAACATTAAAAAACTTTATCAGGTTGGACTGATAAAAATATCCTGACGAAAAGAAAACAAGGAAATCAACGCTCCGTGTGCCCTGTGTCTCCATGAATAACAGTTTTTCAATCACTTGAACCTGGAAAGAGTGGAAAATCATTGCAATTTTATACAGGGTAGGTTAGACTCTGTTCATCCTTAATGGGAGTGTAATTATGCGGGAATATATTCGATATGAAAAATTATCATCCGAGATAAAAGATGCAATATCCATCCATTACGATCAATTAAAGAAAAACAATAATGATATTGATTTCGATGACGCGGTTTCAGACTGGTTTGAAAATAACTTTGATGGATGGATATTAGAACGGTTTCAAAAAGACAGCAGGGGTGATCTTCGTAAACATTATCGTCTTGACGTGGAGGTTCCTATCCGTGTTGTAGAAACTCTCATCGAATCCTCAAGTGAAGAGACACCGGCCATAGATTTCGTAGGTACAATAGTTAATATAAGCAGGGGAGGGTTGTATTTTATCTCCGTCCAGCCTTTTGAAGTGTCCTCGATTATACGACTGGTTATTGATCTTTCAGCCATCGATTCTGAGCTTTCAAGCGTGGAGGCACTTGCCATGGTGGTTCGTGTTGATAAAAGTGGGGAGGGATATGGTATTGGAGTTATGTTCAGCAGTATTTACGATGAAAATAAAAAGAATCTGAATATTTTTATTCTAAAAAATCTTTCCTATTACCTCTATAGTGAACAATAAATCTGTTTACCGTTGCTGGCTGATGGTATCAAGTGAATGCTTGAGATTGTTTTTGTTTATATCAAAGAAAAAACAATACCGTGTAGAACGCGATGTATCATGTTTCTTTAAAGTACCATGGTTGTGAACCAGGTTAAGAATGTAAGCCTGGGCATTATGGTTTACCGGAATATCCTGTGACATCAGGTATTTTCTCAAGGATAGAACAGCCCGTTTCCGCGCAAGTTCTGTAATACTGGATGGTTCATTGCAATTTTCCGCGGGTACAACAATTATTACCCGGTACCTGTCAGGGGAGATGAATCCTTCTTTCTGATATTCAAGAACCATGAGATCCTGGTCATCTGGCTTATCTGCCTGCAAACTTTTCTTTTGTATCTCTTTTGAGCATGAAATAGTAAAAATAGCGAACAGGCAGATTGTAACCGGCAATGTTTTAAGTAGATGTCTCATTGGTTTTCTCTCCATCTAAGATTAGCTTATCGGGAATAGTTAAAGACACAATAGCATCACGGAGATTCGACGAATGAATCCTGTATACTATCGAGATGCTATGGTCCTGGTTGTAATATTTTTCTACAATGCAGCCACTGTCAATAAAAACTGACAGCTGTGAACGTATGTAATTTCTGAATTTAACCTCGGGTATCCCTTTCAGCGAGGCACCGCGGGTGGATTTCCATTCGGAATACAGGCTGTCCACGATGCTGTCGTCAATATCGGATAAGGCGTTAAGCCGCGCGCTTTCCCTTCTTGCCACAAGCCCTTTCACGTTCGGGTCGGGATTCCCGGTAACAATGACCTGGTAAAGGTCATCACTCAGAAATCCCGTCCTGAAATAATCATCATTAAGGGAACGCAGGTGCCGGGGACTTGGCCCGCAGGATACCAGGATGATGGCAGCGAACATAAGTGATAGAAATATTTTTATAACCTTCAAGTCATAACCTCGTAAATACCAGAGTGTGCCTACTTGCTTTTTAAAAGACTTATTATATCCTGTATTTTGTCAGCCCTTGGATGACCGGGTTGTAATGACAAAAGTTTCTCGAAATGGTACACAGCCTTTTCATTATTATCAAGTTTCCTGTAATAGATCATGCCAAGCTCTTCATGGGCATCGATCATACTCTTGTTAAGCTGTACGGCTTTTTCAAATGATGAAACCGCTTCACGATAGTTTCCTTTTTCACGCTGGGCAACACCCAGGTAAAAATACGCGTCGGCTCCCATGGGACTCAGGTTCGCAGCCGTATTATATTCTTCAATGGCACTGTCATACATCTTCGCGTCGAGATAGGCGTTACCAAGATTGTAATGGGCCTCATACGAATTCGGGTTGTTTTTCGTGGCATGCTTGAACTGCTCAATCGCCTTGTCGGTGAGCTTGTTCTTTTTGTAAAGATTTCCAAGATTCACATAGGCCTTGGTGTAGCCGGGATTTTGTTCGATTGCTTTTGAATAATACTTGATGGCATTGTCGTCATCTTCAAGCTCTTCATACGCTTTGCCCATCTCGTAAAGGGTCTGGTAATCATTGTCCTTGATATCAAGTGCTTTCTCATACTGAGCAATGGCTTCCCGGTACTGGCCTTTTTGCGAGTATATCAGCCCAAGGTTAAATCTTGCCTGAAAATATGACGGGTCAGCCTTCAGTGTGCTGTTATAAAACTGTATGGCGTTACCGTAAGATTTCATCTCGTGATATGTTTCAGCAAGCTTGAAAAGGGTATCAGGATTGTTGGGACGAAGTTCTTTATCCTTCGAAAAATAGTTCAACGCCTGCTTGTAATTTTTACTTTTCAGGTACACGTCCCCGAGATTGAAGTATGCCCTCTCAAGGCCGGGGTCCTGCTGAATAGACTTTTTCAGATCTTTAATGGCCTGGCTTTTGTTATTAAGCTTGAAATTAGCCATTCCCCTGTTGAAATAAGCCTTGGGAAAATCGGGCTGATCCTGTATGGCCTTGTTGAATTCATTGATGGCGGCGCCGTATTTTTTCTCAAGGTAGTAAATTACACCCAGCCTGTAATGTGAGTCATAGCTTTTGGGGTTTGCCAGTATAGCTTTCTGGTAGGCGTCTTTCGCCTTGTCAATCATCTGGTTATGGGCGAATATACGTCCCTTCCAGTAATGTGAATGATCATCATCATTGTCAGCCTGTGTCGCCTTGTTATAGGCTTTTACCGCCTTGTCGTATTTCTTTTCACGCCTGTACCTGTCACCAAGTTCACGCCATTTCTTCGCGTCGGGCTTGATGTCTTCTTTCGGTTTGCTCATGCCGGATGGCTGGCTGTCCATGTCACCGGTATCCCGTGTAATGTCACTGGATGACCCTTTGTCATCTGAATCGTCGGGTGCGGTTTTATCACCCTCACCGTTGGAAGATGAGTCCCTTGCTGCCATCCGTTTGGCTTCATCCTGCCGTTGTTTCAGTTGTGACATGGCATCGGCATACTTGTCCCTGAGGTGTTTGTCACGGCTGTTGTAGCTGAGGGCCTTGCGATAATGTTTCACCGCTTTTTCATAGTCGCCGTCACGGGCGTATATGTCACCAAGCCGTTCGGCTGCTTTCGCGTCGGCTGCATTAACGGAAAGTGCCTGTTCGAATGAATCGATGGCTTCATCGGTCTGATCAAGTCTGAGATTAGCCTCACCTTTACCACGAAAGTACTTCGATTTTTTGGGGTCGATCTCAATGGCACGGTTATACTGTTTCTTCGCGTCGTCATACCGCTTAACCTGCCTGTACACTTCTCCAAGATAATAATACCCTTCCGCGTCACCCGGACTCTTCCTGATTCCTTTTTTTATAATATCAATGGCACCGTCGGTATCACCTCTTTTTAAACGCTGGCGGGCGATATTCCAGTAGCTTTCCTGGTGATCGGGGGCCACGTCGATGGCCTTCCTGTATTCGTTCAGTGCCCGGTCGATTTCTTCTTTTTGATCGAACACGTTGCCCAACTTGTTGTAGGCCTGCGGGTATTTTGGAAAAGCTTTCTTGGCAAGCTGAAGTGTCTTGATAGCATTTTCATAATCACCTTTCAGGGCGTAGGCATGGCCCAGTTCATTCAACGCGGAATAATTGTTGGGGTCAATTTCCAGTGCCCTCTTGTAATAATCAATGGCCCTGTCGATATCCCCGATATCCTTGTAGAGATTTCCAAGCTTCACAAGGGTGTCAACGTTATATGGATCAGTCTCCAGAAGTTTCTGGTAGAGCTCAATCTGTTCCACCCGAAGATCTTTTATCTCGTCGAAGTCAACACCCCTGTCGCCGAAGAAAAGAAAATAACCCCCTGTTAAAAGCAGCAGGGCAAGTAATCCAATACCGGCCCGCTTTACGTTTTTGTACCTGTCATAATATACCATGCCAGTCCTCCGTGTTTCTGATTACAGGTCATCATCCCTGTATATTTCTTCAAATTTTTGTTTAGTTTTCTTTTCCTCATGTCCGGCTTTCCTGTCTTCGGCTTTTCGCTCCTGCTGCACCAGGGTAGCCCCTCCAAGATGCAGTGCCTCTTCGATGGAGATGTCACTACCAGGGGGAGGAAGCTTGAAGTCAGGGTCTTTCAGAAGCTCAATAACACGCTTTATCTTCTCGTATTGAGGGTCTTCCGGGGCAATACTCAAGAATTGTTCCCAGGCTCTGATAGTCTTCTGCTTGTCGCGAAGCAGCATCAGGCTGGCAAGACCCACGTGATAATAGGAATACTTCACTGAAGGATCAGCCGCGAATGCTTTTTTGAAATATTCAATCGCCTTCTGTCCTTCTTTCTTGTAATAGTATATCTGGCCAACACGAAAAAGATTTTCCCCGTTACCGGAGTTGATATCAAGGGCACGCTGATACAGATTCAATGCCCCGTCATATCGCTTTTTATAAAGGAAGATGTCACCGAGATAACTGTATGCTTTTTCATTTTCGGGATTTTCTTTCAGTGCCTGCTGCAACAGCAGTTCAGCCATCTCGAATTTTCGCTGAAAATAATACTTCTGCGCTTTCTCGAAGGTGGATTCTTTTTCCGCGTTATCTGCCGGGTAAACCGGTATGGCGCACAGCATACACAGCAGTATGATGATGACACCGTGTATAATTGACTTGTTTTTCATAACTACCAGTGGTTTTCTCCTCAATATTTTATCGACTGGAGGCTTCTCATGTTCAAGATATAATTTCTATCTCATGTTGGCAACAACGATTATAGTATACCCCAATAAATTCCTTGATTCGGCATAAAACTGATGGTAGCCTGTTTATGACAGAACAAGCAGTATACCGCAAGCATTTAACGTATTAGACAACTATTATGAAAAAATGTTCCAGGTTTTTTACATGTGTTCTGATGCTGTCCTGCCTGTTGTGTATATTGGGCGGGAGCATCATTTCATGCGGTGACGATAAAAAGCCGGCAGGTCACGACCCGGTAACGCTGGTATTCTGGCACGGCATCGAGTCCGTACAAAACGGAAAGGTACTTAATGCCCTGCTTGAACGCTTTCATGAAAAACATCCCGGCATACATATTGTTCCCCAGCATTACGGGGCAGCCGACCAGGTAAAGGGCCGCATCATGACGGCAATCGCGGGTAACAGCCCTCCTGATCTCATGTGGTGGGGCCCGCAGGCAACCGGTCAACTGGCACGGGCCGGCGCGCTGGTGGACGTATCCGCTCTCATCAAACTCGATGAAAGTTTCAACCCCCAGACCGTATCAACAAAACTCTGGAAGCTCTGCACCTACAGGGACAGGTTGTACGCCGTTCCCTTCGATACGAATAACCTGGTATTATACTACAACAAAACCCATTTCCGTGAAGCCGGCATAGATCCTGCCGCCCTGCGTACATGGAAAGACCTCCGCCATGCCGCAATTAAACTTACCCGGCGGGGGGACGGGAAAGCCATCATCCAACGCTACGGTATACAGCTGCCAATCGGCAACAGTGAATGGACTGTATGGACGTGGCAGACTTTTCTCTGGCAGGCGGGAGGAAGTTTCCTCGATGTAGCAGAAGAAAAGGCACGGTTCAACTCGAAGGCAGGGGTCAGAGCCCTCAGGTTCTGGATTGACCTTGTGTATAAAGACAAGTCTGCCGCATTCTCGAAGCCGGGGGCGGGCTATAAAACCGACGATTTTATAGCCGGGCGTGTCAGCATGATGATAAACGGTCCCTGGAACCACGGCATACTTGAAGAAGCCCGGCAGAAGCGGGGACTTGACTACGGTGCCCTCATGCTTCCCCTGCAGAAAAAGCGGGCCACCAACGTGGGAGGGGAGAATCTTTTCATGTTCAAAACAACCGAAAAGAAAAAGAAGGCGCAGTGGGAGTTCGCTAAATACGTGATGTCGGAAGAGTTCCAGCTTGAGTGGGCTACCAAAACCGGCTACCTGCCGGTAAACCGGCATGTGTACCAAAACCATGCGTACAAGAAGTACCTGGCGGAAAACCCCTTCATGGACGTGTTTGCCAGGCAGATGCGGCACGGCCGCGTCCGCCCCACTATTCCTTATTACAGCCGTATCTCAAGCAGGCTGGGAAAGGAGCTGGAACGGGCCCTGTACAGGAAGGCAGCTCCCGAAGAAGCCCTTAACGAAGCGGCCGCGTATGCCAATGAGAAACTGCGGCGCATGCGAAAGCGTGAAGCCATGACGCGGGAGGGCGACTGATGGCAGGCAACCCGCGCAGACAGGGTTCTTCCAGGGCGGCGTGGCTCTACCTCACCCCCGTGTTACTGCTTTTCGCGGTATTCTGGTTCTATCCCATGTTCATGCTGCTGCACGACAGCTTCTTCGAGTGGGACGCCATAAGCCAGCGCGTATACCTGGGACTGCAGAATTACCGTGACCTGCTGTCCGACACCACATTCTGGAACGCCGTGGGGAACACCTTCGTGTTCATCCTGGGCACGGTGCCGGTGGGAATGGCCATCGGGCTGGGGCTTGCCCTCATGCTGCATAAAGATATCCCCGGAAGGGGGGCTTTCCGTACCATTTTCTTCTCTCCGGTTGCCACCTCAAGGGTGGCCGCCGGGCTTATCTGGGTGTGGCTGCTCAACTTCGATTACGGTATTCTAAACATTTTGCTTGTGAAGATGGGGGTGGGGAAGGTGCCCTGGCTTATCTCGGACAACTATGCCATGTTCTCGGTGATGGCCATGACGGTATGGAAGGACGCCGGCTACAACATGGTGCTATTCCTGGGAGGGCTGTATGCCATCGACCGCACCTACTACGAGGCGGCAGGCATCGACGGTGCGGGGCGCTGGCAGCAGTTCAGGGATGTCACCTGGCCCCTGCTTCTGCCAACAACCATGTTCGTACTTATCACCAGGGTGATCTTCACCTTCAGGGCATTCGAACAGATATACGCCATGACACGGGGCGGACCGGCGGGGGCCACCACCGTCTTCGTCTACTACATATACGAGAAGGCCTTCCAGGACTTTCAGCTTGGATACGCTTCCGCCGCGTCGGTGATCATGCTCATTACGGTACTGGCCTGCACATTCCTGCTTATTAAGCTTGTGCGCGCCGGCAAGTGGAGGGAGACGGCATGAATGGATACAGCCATGTACTTCGCCGGTCATTTCGCTTCATAATGCTGTTGCTGCTTGCGGCGTTGTTCCTCTTTCCCATATTCTGGATCGTGATGACTTCCCTCAAGACTGAGGTTGAGATACGCACATCCCTCTCAATACTGCCCGAAACCTGGCAGTGGAGCAATTACATAGAGTCATGGAACTCAACCAACTTCGCCCGGCAGTTTCTCAATTCCATTATCATGGCACTGGGAGTAACGGTTGGGCAGGTGCTCACTTCATTCCTGGCAGGATACGTACTGGCACGCATGCGGTTTAAATTCAGGGGGCTGGTGTTCGGGGCCCTGCTGTCCACCCTCATTATTCCCTACCAGCTTCTGACATTGCCAATATTTGTCATGTTCAGCCAGGTGGGATGGATCAACACCTACGCCGCCCTCATATTCCCCACCATGGCCAACGCCTTCGGGGTGTACCTGTTCAGGCAGCATTTTCTGGACATCCCCGTTTCAATAGAAGAGTCGGCGCAGATCGACGGGGCCTCACGCTGGCGCACCATATGGGAGATACTCTTTCCCCTTTCCCGAACACCGGCGGTTACCCTCTTTCTGCTCACCTTCATATTCGAGTGGAACGACCTGTTCAAGCCCCTCATCTTCACCCACTCGGCAGATATGCGCACGGTACAGCTGGGACTTACCACCTTCCAGGAGCAGTTCAAGACCAGCTATACCTATCTCACCGCCGCGGTAGTATTCGTGACGGTGCCGGTGATACTGCTCTTTTTCATCGGCCAGAAACAGTTCATGCAGGGTATCGCCGGCACTGGCAGCAGGGAACAATAACGAGGAGAAGAACACCATGGGAGAAGTGACATTCAATAACGTGTGGAAGGCCTACGAAGACGAGAACTGGGTCATCCGTGAATTCAACGCCACCATAGGCGACGGTCAGTTCTGCGTGCTGCTGGGGCCCTCCGGCTGCGGCAAGTCCACCATACTGCGCATGATAGCCGGGCTTGAGCCCATAAGCCGGGGTGAGATCCTCATCGACGGTGAACTGGTAAACGAGGTGGCTCCGAAAAACCGTGATATCGCCATGGTGTTTCAGAACTACGCGTTGTATCCACACAAGACCGTCTTCAAGAACATGGAATATCCCCTGAAACTGAAAAAACTTTCCAAAGAAGAAAGACGCGAAAAGGTGCACGAAGCAGCCGAGGTGCTTGAGATAACCCATTTGCTTGACAAGTATCCCCGGCAGCTTTCAGGCGGCCAGAAACAGCGCGCGGCGGTGGGACGGGCACTGGTGCGTCAGCCCAGGGTGTACCTCTTCGATGAACCCCTGTCAAACCTTGACGCGAAACTGCGGGCTGCCATGCGCTCGGAGATCAAGCTCTTGCACCGTAAGTTCGGCATCACCTTCATCTACGTCACCCACGATCAGGTTGAGGCCATGACCATGGCCGACCGCATCATACTCTTAAAAGACGGCGCGGTGCAGCAGGACGGGACGCCGGATGACCTTTACAGCAGACCGGCGACGGTGTTTACCGGGTCATTCATCGGAAGCCCTCCCATGAACTTCTTCACCATAAAGGGCTCTGACCCCTCCCTTGGCAGCTACCCCCTGCCTGGGGGGCTTTTCGAGGGCTCTGACCCCGTGCTGGCCGGTATTCGCCCCGAGCATCTCTTTTTCGAGGATGACGGGAAGGGGCATAAGGTTGAAGCCCGCTTCATGCTTGAAGAGATGATGGGGCGGGAGTACCAGTATTCGCTTGATGTGCCCGGGTATGAACTGGGGTCAGAGCATCTTATGGTGCTGTCTGAGAAGCACGTGGATAAGAAAGAAGGTGATCCTGTGGAGGTGTTCTTTCATCCTGAGAACCTGCGGTTTTTTTCCGGGAGTGATGGGAAAGTTATTTGAGTATAGGGTTGAGTTGGGGAAATTCGCCAATATATATCGGTTTCTTACAACTTATTGTGTCATGAAGTTTTTTCCATGCTGCGGACGTCATCCATGACTATCCTCGCCGAAGCGCATTACATCCATGTAATGCGCACTTAATGAAAACATTAAGAAACCGATATATATTGGCGAATTTCCCATCTCAGGGGTGGGGGGCAAGGGTTGTGGGCATGAGAACTTTATGCAGGCAACACAGGTTACCAAAGGTAGTAACTATCAAAAAGCCCTCTAATCCGTCCGCCGGAGGCGGACACCGCACCTCGACTTCGCTCGGTGACCGCTGCGGCTGACTTGTTTGACGAGGAATCCTGCGTAGCAGGTTCCGAGGAGTTTCAGCCGACAGCCCCGAGGCGTTGAGCGGCGGCACGGGGGATCGTTAAGGGGGAGTGATTTAAATTCCGGGTTACATTCATGTGACCCACATGATATAATCAGTCTATAAGCCCCCTAAATCCCCCCAAGGGCTGACTTCTACCCACAAATCAGATAATGTATT
>CAZAOK010000113.1:0-12460 GCA_964486725.1 uncultured Leptospiraceae bacterium | reverse complement strand
CACATGACAAAGAGGAATGTGCCCTTCTTCATTCAAAATTGACATTGAAATTCATTGCACCTTACCCGATATTTAATTCACCCCCAAGCGTTGATTATGTTTATGTCTGTATATAACTTGAAAATAGTTATGGAAATTTCCTTGACGGTTATGTAAAATCATCCCAGATATAGTGATATACTAGTTTCAGGAAATATTATGAATAACTACGCGGAAGCCGCAAAAATATTACAAAATTCAACACTCACTATCGCGTTAACAGGTGCAGGGGTATCCGTTGAAAGCGGTATACCCGATTTCAGAAGTCCAACGGGCCTGTGGGAGAAGTATAATCCGGCAGAATACGCCCATATTGACGCATTCAGGCGTGACCCACGTAAGATATGGAACATGATATTCGAACTTATGGGAATGACATCCAGTGCAGAGCCCAATCCAGCACACCTGGCATTGGCTGAACTTGAGGATATGGGCCTGCTGCATTCAATAATAACCCAGAATATCGATAATCTTCACCAGCGAGCGGGTAGTAAAAACGTGATAGAATTTCACGGTAACGCGGAGTACCTGCATTGCATTTACTGTGGTGCGCAATATTCACCGGAAGAATTCGAGATTGGTACCGAACCCCCGGTATGTACATCATGCAATGAAATATTAAAACCCAGCGTAATATTTTTCGGGGAAACGATCCCCTATGACGCGTTACTGGAATCTCAGAAACTGGCAAATACTGCCGAGGCGGTGCTGGTTGTTGGAACCTCGGCTGTAGTGTATCCCGCAAGCAGTATTCCTCATATCGTGAAATCACGGGGGGGGAGTGTCATCGAGATGAATCTTGAGCAGACGGTACTGACATCTTCAATTACAGATGTATACCTGCAGGGAAGCGCGGGTGAAACGCTGCCAGGGCTTGTTGCCCAACTGAAAGAAAAGTGAATAAACTATTGATTAACTTTAAACCCTGCGGAAACTTCACCGGATAATAATGGTACAATGAAATTACTATGAATATAATTCACGTTTTGCCGGAGTCAGTTAAAAGAAAAATTGCAGCTGGAGAGGTGGTAGAGGGACCTTTTTCAGTTATAAAGGAATTACTGGAAAATTCCATCGATGCGGGTGCAAGCATCGTTGACGTTGAAGTTGATGATGCCGGCCTCAAGAGAATACTGGTGAAGGATAATGGCAGCGGCATATACAGGGATGATCTTTACCTTTCCATCGAAGAACATGCCACAAGTAAGATTCAAAGTGACATGGATATTGGAAATATCCTCACACTTGGATTCAGGGGTGAAGCATTATCAAGCATTTCATCGGTATCAAAACTTACAATCTTAAGCAGGTCGGTTAAAGAAGCAACCGGGGGCAGGCTGGTTGCCAGTGACAGTGATGTTACCATTACAGATTACGCGGGACCCGTGGGAACAACCGTTATAGTGGAGAACCTGTTTTTCAATACTCCCGCCAGGAAAAACTTTCTGAAAACAGCGTCAACCGAGTTGAGATATATACGGGAAGTAATATTCAGAATGGCGCTGGTGCATCCTGAAATAACATTTACAATTACATTCGATGGTAAAAGAGTACATTCGTTTCAATCGGTTCCAGGCATTGAACAGAGAATCGAACAGGTTTACGGAACATATGTTACAGAAAACCTGGTGTATGAGAAACTGGAAGATTCAGATATCGCTATTGAAGGGTATCTTTCCCTGCCTTCGTATTCCCGTCCGCAAAGATCACTGCAGCACTTGTATATAAACGGCAGGCCGGTATTTCACCAGTATCTTGGATACCTGCTACAGAAGTCATATGAAGGGATGCTTAAAAGAGGACAGCACCCGGCTGCCATCTTGATGATTACCACCTCACCGCAATCTGTTGACATTAACGTCCACCCTTCCAAGCGGGAGGTTCGGTTTGCTGATCAGAAGCGTATCAATCGCCTGATCATGAATTTTGCATCAAAAATCCTGAATACCCGTGTACACCAGATGAGGATAGAACATGAAATCCCTTCAGCAGCAGTACATGAAGAACAGGGGGGTGCTCATGATATTCAGCAAAGATTTTCTAATGGGACAGTGATGCCATCCAGGGGGCAACACGGCTATGAAGTTGAAGAAAGTACGATTACGGACACGTGGAATGATGTTCCCATGGAAAGCAGGATGGGGAATAATTTCATCAGTGATTTTCGAGACCTGTATATACCGTTGAATGAATGGGGTGATGACGTACATATTCTTGGAATCGCTTTCGGAACATATATCCTGGTTGAAGAGAATGAGTCCATCATGATAATCGATTATCATGCCGCCCACGAACGAATGCTGTATGACAGGATTATTGATGATGAACATGATATTGAAATACAGCAACTGGTATTTCCTAAAGTTATGGAATTGACCCCCGAAATATACGACAACGCAATGGAATCTCTTGAATATTTAAATAAAAATGGATTTGACATAGAAGACTTTTCTGATAATTCTATAATTATCAGGGGTGTGCCATCTTATACGGCACATATGGACCAGGAAAAGATTATACTGGATATCCTTGATGTACTTGATAGTGAAAACGATATACTGGGAAATATCCGGAAGTCCATTGCCGAAACACTGGCATGTCATTCAGCCAGGAGGGCAAATGAAGATCTTTCACAGGACGAGATAGTACGAATTATACAATTCGTCTCCCGCGGCAACGAAGTTATGCGCTGTCCCCATGGACGTCCCATCGCGTATTCACTTACAAAAAATGAGATTGAGAGGTTCTTTAAACGATCATGAAAAAAATAATACTTGGAATAAGCTCGTCAATATCAGCGTATAAAGCGTGTGACCTTTCACGATTACTCGTAAAGGACGGGTATTCGGTATATTGCGTTCTAACTGAAAACGCCACCCATCTCGTGACCCCGTTAACACTGCAGACCCTTACGGGCAACCCGGTATACACAACCTCTTTCGCCGCGCAGTGGAAAGAAATGGGACACATTGAACTGAAACAGGACGCGGCGCTTTACCTTGTTGCACCGGCAACGGCAAATATAATCGGAAAATTTGCCAACGGTATTGCCGATGACCTCGTAAGTACTACTTACCTGTCTGTAGAATGTCCTGTTATGATGGCACCGGCTATGAACCCCAATATGTGGTCACACTCAGCCGTTCAGGAAAACGTTGAGAAGCTTAAGAAACGCGGTGTGCATTTTGTTGAGCCTGAATCAGGCCTTGTTGCATGTGGTGACGAGGGAAGCGGACGACTGGCTTCAATAGATGAAATCTACAGGATGGCAAAGGATGTTATTGAAAGATAGAAAACTGATCGTAACAGGTGGACCTACCAGGGAGTGGCTTGATCCCGTGCGGTTTATATCCAACCCATCTTCCGGAAAGATGGGAATAGCCATTGCCGATGCCGGAGAAAAATTATGCCGTGAAGTTGTGTTTATTCATGGGCCTGTACACCCATCGTTAATAAAGGAAAAACAATACAGGACAGTTTCCATTGAGAGTACCAGTGATCTTCTTGAAAAGGTAATAAACGAACTCGAACCTGGCGCAATCCTTATTATGGCAGCAGCACCTGCCGATTATACACCGTTAGAAAAATCACGCACAAAGATGAAAAAGAAAGACGATGAGCTCGTCATTACCCTCGCGCGAACCCCCGACATTTTGAAGAATGTGACACAGAAAAAAGACTCAGATGAAAACCTTAAAGATTTAATCGTGGTGGGTTTTGCCGCCGAAACAAATGATGTTGAAACTTATGGGCGCGCGAAGCTGCGGGATAAGAAGTTAAACATGATTTGTATCAATGATGTTGGACGTAAAGATGCCGGGTTTGCAAATGACAATAATCAGCTGACAATACTTGTTGATAACGGGAACCGTATAGAAATCCCTCTCATGGAGAAAACATCTATTGCATCATGTATACTGGATGAGATCAGTAAGTACATAAAACAGTAAGAATAACGTCGAATCCTTAACACAAAAAACTGGACATCTATTTAATAATCATGTATCCTGATTGTAGTATTCTTTGACAGGGAGGAGTGTATGTGGAGAAGAACACCGGGTGTTGCGGGTGCTTTCTATCCGTCTGATGCGGTTAAACTTAGAAGTGATATCGAAACCTATATAGATAATGTGGGACATGATGAAAAACTTGATAATCTTACCGGTATCATAGTTCCACACGCTGGATATGTATATTCCGGGCAGGTTGCCGCGTATTCGTATGCGCAATTGAAAGACAGTGGGTATGAGCTTGCTGTAGTGCTGGCTCCATCTCACCGGGCACGTTTTGATGGGGCATCAGTAATTCCAGAGGGTATATACGAGACTCCCCTTGGTGACACTCAGGTAGATGATAAGATTGGAAACCAGCTTGTAAAGATGCCTGGTTTTGGTTTTATAAAAGAAGTACATCAATATGAACATTCGCTGGAAGTACAGGTGCCATTTTTACAGGTCGTAAATGAAAATATAAAAATCGTTCCGATTATTATTGGATGCACTGACCTGGACACATGCAGGAGTTTAGGTGAATCCCTTGCCGAAATTCTGAAAAATGAAAAGAGGAAATGGGTAGTGGTAATTTCAACCGATCTTTCCCATTATCATTCCTACGATGAGGCAAGATCAATCGATTCAATGTTTATCGACTCGTTAACCAGCTTCGATGAGAAATCTCTTTACGCTACCCTCCAGTCAAGTAAGGCACAGGCCTGTGGTGAAGGTCCTGTACTAGCGGGAATGGTCGCTTCACGCCAACTTGGAGCTACAGACGTTAAAATACTGAAATATGCCAATTCAGGAGATTCTGCCGGTCCCAGGGACCAGGTGGTTGGTTATCTTTCAGCGGCATTTGTGAAATGATAAAGTATCAAAGAAAATTAGGTGACTACTCAGATATGACTAAAATATTGATCATTTGCTTCATAATGAAAAGGAATTGGAGTTGCGAATATTATTATCAATGATTTGATATACGAAGTGGCGTATCACATGTCGCGGGTGTTAAAACCAGGGTGATCAACGAATATTCACGGCATTCTGAATTGTGATACCTGCTGTTCTGAAAATGGAGGATTATGTGACTGAACTCAACAAAGAGCAACAGAAAAAACTGCTGTCCCTCGCCCGAAAGACCATACTCGAATATATTAATAGCGGGAGACTACCCGAACCTGATTTTGAAAATGATTTCAAGGATGAAATATTTAAAGAGAAACGCGGTGCATTTGTAACAATACATAAAAATGGCAAATTGCGTGGTTGTATCGGGTATATACGGGGTATAAAAAATATTCCCGAAACCATAGTTGAAATGAGCAGGGCCGCGGGTTTTAAAGACCCCCGGTTCCCGGCGCTCACAATAGATGAAGTGGATGAGATTGATATTGAAATATCAATTCTCTCACCTATTGTTAAAGTTGAGGACATAGATGAGATTCAAGTTGGCAGGGATGGGCTGATAATATCAAACAGCTTCAGAACAGGACTTCTTTTGCCACAGGTGGCCAGTGAGTATGGATGGAGTGAAAACCAGTTTTTGGAGAATACCTGTTATAAGGCAGGATTACCTGCTGACGCGTGGAAATGGAATGATACCACAATAGAGAGGTTTTCTGCACAGGTTTTCAGTGAAGAAGATCTTGCGTAAACTGGTATTTTTTTAATGTGGAAGCGGCATTCGAGAAATATCGTTTAAACAGTTGAGGATCTGGGTGAGATTAAAAGGCTTGTCAATCCATGCATGAACAGAGGATTCGAGATTCTTTTTTTTCTGTGGTGAAGAATCCCATCCACTGATAAATATTATTTTTGAAGATGGTGAATGTTCCTTTATAACAGGAATAAGCTTATCTCCATTCATTTCGGGAAGCACATAGTCCAGGAATATAACATCGTAATTATCAGCCTTGCACTGTGTTAATCCCTCTTCGGCATTTTTCGCAAGTGTTACCAGGATCTCCATATCAGTTAGAGCGCGAAATAACATTTCACGAATAGGCATTTCGTCATCAATAACCAGCACCTTGAGTGGTTTTCGTGATTCAAAAGAGGGTATCCCGGTTAACTGGGCCTGAATATCAGGTTTAGTAACCTGTTTCGCGGGTTTATATGGTAATTTAATTGTAAATGTTGATCCCTTTCCATGTGTACTGGACACTTCAATAGTACCACCGTGTTTTTGTATTATTGACCGGGATACCGCCAGGCCCAAACCGGTTCCCTTTATCTTGTAATTGGACACTGATTTACCGATCACGCCTTTACTTGTATAAAAAGGATCAAATATTCTTTTGATATTATCCGGGTCAATTCCGATACCGGTGTCTGATATGTGAAATTGGATTTCTTTATCAATAAGTGATAAAGAAATATCGATCGATCCACTTCCCTTTGGCATTATGGCATGCCGTGCGTTAATAACAAGGTTCAATAAAACCTGCTGCAGTTGAAATTTATCAACCAGTACCCAGGGAAGAGCCTGGATATTGGTGGTTATTTCAATTCCTTCACTGGTAAGATAATTATGCTGTAATGAAAGAACTGTATCAACAATATCAGTCAACATCACCGGTTCCGGGTTGATTTTAGTACTTGATGAATAATAATTCATGTTTTTACAGAGTTCAGCACCCCTTTGCGATTCTGATTCGATTATCGAAAAGGCCTTGTCCAGCATCTCGCTGTTGGTGTAATCTTTTCTGGCCAGTTGCGAATAACCTTTAATCCCTGTTAACACATTGTTAAATTCATGCACGATACCGGCAGCGAATGTACCAATAGAAGCCAGCTTTTGAAGATGGGCAATTTTATCGATGTACTTCTCGGTCTCTGACAGGTCACGGGCAATAATCAGGCAGTACACATCGTTATCGATATGGATGGGATAAAATGATAACAATACCGGAACAGTTTTATCTTCATTGGAAATGGAATATTCAACATTATCAGAAGGTGTGTCGGAAATGCTTTGTTGTATATATGTAATTATACTGGTTTGGTCACCTGGTTGATCGATAATAGTTTCTATGGATTTATTTCTGTATGTTGTTGATTTACCCAGGGTAACTGTTTGAAACGCGAAGTTCGCGTATTGTATAAAGCCCGCATAATCAGAAATTGCCATGGGAATGGGCATTATATCAGTGATGGTTGTTAAATGCGCGAAGTTAATTACGTGCTGAGGTAATATATTACCCTGGTCTAACGGATTTTTTTTCTTCTGCAAATATGGCTTTATCGAATACCTGTACAGAAGTGTTATAGTAATCAGCAGTAACAGGAGATTGCTGATAAGTATAAGCAGAAGCATACTATTCTTTAACAGTTCCACCATGCCTTGTTACCGTATTTTATTTATTTATATAAGTCTGAAAAAGTTGAACTGAGCTGGTTACAACTTAATGTTATATATAGATAATTCTTATTATGTTGTATTATAATTACTACGAATCAATTTAAATATAATCCGCATTTAATGTCAAATATTTTATTGAATGCTTCTCACTCCCGCCCGGGTAGCGAATTAAATTTCGGGTAAGGTGCAGACATCTCCCCCGCCTTTGGCGGGGGAGATGCTCAAATTCCTTTTCATTATGAAGTAAATGATCAATATTTTACTCATAGCTGAGTAGTAACATTCATTTTATAATAATTCTGATTATTCAGTATGACAGCTGAGTAATAACCATTTTATTATCTGCGAAAAAACTGTATGTAACTGTGGCTGAATAAAAAATATAATTTACATTATTATAGTTTACTGATGTAACTTACCTGTAGTTATGTATACTATTAAAGAAAGGAAATTCTTAATGAAAATAAAATACATAGTCGTATTGTTAATAATTCTTGCTGTAAGCATATTTGGCGGTTGTACAGAAAAAAAAGATTTTAATGAACCGGCCAGTGTAATAAATCACTGGGCTGATGCAATTAAAAAACTGGATTATACAACATATCGTCGAATCGAGGCATTCCCCAAGTCTGAAAGATCTTTTAAGAAGATGTATGATAAATACTTTATTGAAAACATTACAGTCACAGAAGTTGATCCGGTTGATGGAGTACAAACCGGTAAAGATCATAACGAAACACAGATTGAGTTTAAAAATGTACAATTTATGGCAAATGCGGTAAACAGAAGTACTGGAAAAACATACCAGTCCGTTATGGGGCAGGTTAAAATGATACGATATCCCGAAGGGGAAAAGTCCGACCGGGGATGGATGTTGTCAAACAGGACACTGGTTCGTATCAATCAATAGTGAAATATCATGATCCGGTTTAGAAACAAAAGGACTATGGGCAAGCGATACTTTTGTATCGTAATAGTGAGTGTATTGTTCGTATTTGCAGGTAATATCACCATTGTCCATCCCCAGAGTATCAAGCAGATTGATGCCCGTGCTGAAGAGTATTACTCACAACGGGAGTTAAGCAAGGCTATTGCTGAATGGTTGAAAATACTTGAGATCGATCCTGAAAATGAAGAAATACAACGAAAAATTGAAAGGGTGTATGAAGAAAAACACAGGAAAGATATGGCATTTCAAAGATCAAAACTGCACCTGAAACTTGCAAAGCGGACCCTCTATGATAACCTGGAGGTGGGTGTTTCAAACGCGGAAATCGCGATTTCTAATTACTTTACAGCTTATCGTATTGATCCCCAGGACCCTGAAATACAGGCCCTGAAAGATGATATGCGGGAATTGGACCGAGAAGTTAAACTTGAACAGGCAAAGAAGAGATTATCCGAAGAATTAAAGAAAAAGTATTTCGCGTTGCTGCCGGTTGCCCGGGAACATATGGATAATGAACGATACCAGGAAGCTCTGCAGGTGTGGGAAGAAATATTAAGCTTTGTTCCAATTGATACAACAGCGAAAGAAGGAAAGCGACAGGCTGAGCTTGCTATAAAAAACCGGTTGAAGTTTGAAAAAATAAAGGGGCTTCTTGCCGCGGGAACAACTTTTTTTAACCAGGAAAAATATAACGAGGCAAAGCAGGAGTTTGAGCAGGTGTTGAACCTGGATCCTGAAAATGATGATGCGGAAGAATACCTGTCAAAAATCAGGGATATTCAGGAAGAAAAACGGAATTATGAACAGCGAAGAATGCAGGCAGAACAGTTTTACCTTGCCGGTTTATCAAATATAAACGCTTACCAGTTTGATCAGGCAGAAGAAAATCTTGAAAATGCGCTGGCCCTTATTGATGGTTACAAAGACGCCCGTGCCAGGCTTGATTCACTTCCACGACTGAGAAAGCAATACCAGGAGCAGCAAAGGCGACTGAGGTTGCAAAACATCGACAGGACGTTTCAAAATGGCCTTGTTGCTTTATCAAACAACAGGTACAGGGACGCGATCGCTTCATTTGAAGCCACACTTTCTCTTGATCCGAAAAATGAACTTGCAAAACGATACCTGGAAACCGCACAGGATGCCCTCAGGCAGCAGCAGGAAGAAGTCGTTGATGAAAATTCACCATACTATGATGTTGTAGAGGCTCTTATTGAGTCGGGTAAGCGTTTATATGATAAAGAAGAATACATGGAATCCAGACAAAGATGGGAAAAAATATTGCGGTTGTTCCCGCAAAACAGGATAGCCACTGAATTTCTTTTAAAATGTGATCTGAAATTGAACCCGGCATCATATGAACGTTTTTCCTCTGAAACAATCAATGAAGGGAGAAAATTGTTAAATGATAAAAAATACAAGGAGGCCTTAAAGAAATTTGAATTGATTTATTCAATATCACCTGACTATTCTGGTATTGAATCCCTGATTAACCGGGCAAAAAGAGGGATGAGAAGATCTCCGGCAGGGGTAAACCCGGGAGAGGTTAGAAGAAGATATAGACAGGGACTGAATTATTATCAACGTGGCGGCAAGGAAAACCTGGAAAGGGCACTTGAAGAATTCCGCTGGATTGTTGCAAGAGATCCAAATAATACTCGGGCCCTTATTAATATTAACAAGATACAGTCACAGCTTCGTCAGGGTGGCAGCGTAACCGCACGGCAATCACGGCTCACTGAAAGACAAAAGGAACTGGTTCGTGAATACTATTTCAGGGGAATCAACTATTATTCTCAGAATGAATTCGCGAGGGCGATTACAGAATGGCGCAAGGTACTGGCAATTGATCCTAATCATGAAAAAGCGAGAAATAATATAAGAAAATCTCTCGTATTACTGGGCAGGTAACAGATGGTTTTTGGTAAAAAAAACACCAACCAGGATGATGACAAAAAAGAAGACGTAAAAAGAAAAGTAAAATTCGGTCTTCGATTAAAGTTCTCCCTGTCAATAATATTACTTGTCAGTATAATTATAGGTATAATGACATTTTATTTCATACAGGAAGAAGCTGCCCTGCTTAAAAATCAGATTATGCAGTTTGCCCAACGGGAAACCGAACACCTGGCTGCAATCGCAAGGGAATCTATCAGCCAGAAAGACGAATTACTACTGGTTGCGGCTATAAGGGATTTGAATGAAGTTGATTTTATAGCATATGCCTATGTTATTGATACACAGGGACAAATAATACAGAATTTTGAATCCTCGTTAAACGGTCAGCTGCTTGAAGATGATATCACAAAAAAAAGCATGGAATATTCTGAAAAGGATGAACCGCTGATACAGTCCTATCCGGACAAGCAGTATGGTGGAAGTGTCATATATGATATTTCTATACCGTTTTTCCATACAGTTTTTAACCAGCGTATAGGCACCGTTCGTGTTGGATTCTCCAACAAAATTATCCAGAAGCAGGTTGCCAAGATGACTAGAACCATTTCTTTAATCGGACTGGTGTTTCTTGCCCTGTCAATTATTGGATCAATAATGCTGGCCAGTGTAATTATTAAGCCATTAAAAAAACTTACAACAGGGGCGGCAATAATAGGAACAGGTGACCTTGACTATAAGATTGATATAACCACTACCGATGAGTTGGGTTTGCTGGCGAACGAGTTTAATGACATGACAGACCAGCTGAAAAAAGCCAGGGAGATGGAGATTGAATCCCGTATCATGGAAGAGCAGCTTGAACTCGCCCGTGAGATTCAGGAAGGACTCAACCCTATGGGTTTTTACAATAAAGAAGGTGTCCAGATAAAAGGATTCACACGGGCGGCAAAAGGGGTGGGTGGTGATTATTTCGATTATATTGATATCGATAGTAATAAGGTTGGAGCACTTATCAGTGATGTGTCCGGTAAAGGGGTTCCGGCCTCACTGGTTATGGTTATGATCAGAACAGTTTTTACTTCTTACGTCAGCAGGGATGATGTGCAATGCGGCGGGGTAGTGCGGGCCATAAATGATTCCCTGAGTGCCGATTTTGCCATAGATAAATTTGCCACACTGTTTTTCATGATATACGACAGGGCCCGCCACGAACTTTCATTTTCAAACGCGGGGCACGGACCGCTTTTCTGTTACAGGTCTTCGTTGAAAGGATGTACGATAACAAGGCTTGATAATGTACCCATTGGTATCATGGAGGATGTTGAATATAGTCAGGCCAGGGTTAAAATGGAGCAGGGTGACGTGGTGGTAATGTATACGGATGGTATCACTGAAATGCGTAACGCTGAAAAAGAAGAATATGGTTTGTCGAGATTGCAGAAATTAATTATGAAGCATAATGATAAGGACGCGAATGAACTTGTAGAAATAATAGTTGATGATGTTGAGAATTTCAGGGGAGATGTACCTCCCCATGATGATATGACCCTGCTTGTCTTAAAAAGATCCGCTTAAATCTAGATCAGGTCTTCATCGGTATCGTATATTGTAAAAAATTTATCCAGTGTTGCCAGCTTGAGAATGTTCAATACATCTTCATGAATATTCATAAGGGCAAATTTGCCGGTATGTGCTTTCATCTTTTTCTGACCGGCTACCAGTGCCCCGATGCCCGAAGAGTCCATATAATTCACGTTTCTCATATCCACGATAACACTGGGATTGCTTCCATCAGTAACGCTAAAAAGAGCTTTCTTCAGTTCACTTACATTATAGAGATCAACTTCTCCACTCACTTCTACGATTTTATGTTCACCATGATCTCTGAATTCAATATCCATTAAGGCCTCCAAAATAATTACAACAGATGATAAGCGCTAATAATACACAACAATGTTTAAAATTTGATTATTGCAGCTAAGCCAAATTTTGCTATTTGTCGTTATAATAAAATATCTGATTGCGTATTGTGTCAATAAAATACTTTAAATTTCAAGAAATTAAATAAATATTAGTTCTATTTTATAATAATTAATCATATTTAATAATTAAAATAAAGTAATGGTGACTACTCGGCTATGACTAAAATATTGATCTTTTACTTCATAATGAAAATGAATTTGAGCATCTCCCCCCGCCGAAGGCGGGGGGAGATGC
>CAZAOK010000112.1:0-12501 GCA_964486725.1 uncultured Leptospiraceae bacterium | reverse complement strand
CTTTCGAACAGCCTCTGTCAACTGTCCTCCCTCTTCGTATCCCACGTAGCCGGGAGGGGCTCCTACAAGACGGGCCACCGTATGCTTCTCCTGGTATTCACTCATGTCAAACCTGATAAGCTCCACGCCCATGTGGGCTGAAAGCTGCCGGGCAAGCTCGGTTTTCCCCACGCCTGTAGGCCCCACGAAGAGGAATGATGCGATAGGCTTGTCCCCTTCCCTGAAGCCTGCCCGTGAACGCTTGATGGCGTCAACCACCTTGTCCACGGCTGTTGCCTGGCCGTATATCTTCTCACTGAGATCTGCTCCCAGTTCCTGGAGCCTCTCGATCTCGGCAGATGACACCGTTCTTTCAGGGATCTTGGCTATCCGTGATATTACCCGTTCTATATCCTGCTCGGTGATGTCGATAATGGTTTCATCATCACCTGGTGCCAGCATCCTGGCATAGGCTCCCGATTCATCAAGCACGTCGATTGCCTTGTCCGGCAGGTGCCGGTCATTGATAAACCTGTCTGAGAGCTCCACCGCCGTCTCAAGGGCGCGGTCGCTGTAACGCACCGCGTGAAATTCCTGGTAGCGCTCCCGCAGTCCCTTTAATATATCTATGGTTTCATCGTAGGTGGGTTCGGATATCTCGATTTTCTGAAATCGCCGGGTAAGGGCCCCGTCCTTCTCAAAAAACTTCCTGTATTCATCGTAGGTAGTTGTGCCGATACACCTGATGGTGCCCGAGGCCAGCGCGGGCTTCAGAATGTTTGACGCGTCCATCGACCCGCCGGAAACAGCGCCGGCCCCAACGATAGTGTGAATCTCGTCTATGAAAAGAATGACATTCTCTTTTTTCTTCAGCTCGGCGATAACCCGTTTCAGGCGTTCCTCGAAATCCCCCCTGAAGCGGGTGCCTGCCAGAAGGGCCCCCATGTCCAGTGAATATATCTTTACGTCTTTGAGACGGACGGGAACATTGCCCGCAACCACCCTCTGTGCCAGCCCCTCGGTGATGGCGGTTTTCCCCACGCCGGGGTCGCCAACAAGCACCGGGTTGTTCTTCAGTCGCCGTGACAATACCTGCACCGTTCTTTCCAGAACGTCCTCCCGTCCGATAAGGGGGTCCATCAACCCTTCGGCCGCACGTTCGGTGAGCTCCATGGTAAATGATTCAAGCACCTTGCTTCTGTCCACGTCATACTCGTCATCGTACAGGTCGTCATCTTCAAGTTCATCACCGGACAGTTCATCATAATCGCTGTCAAGTACCGATATGTCGTGGGAGATGAAATTTAAAAGGTCTAACCTGGTAATTCCTTCACGCGCCAGGAAATACGACGCGAATGATTCTTTCTCGTCGAAAATGGACACCAGGATGTCCCCGAAATCCAGCACGCTTTTCTGTGCCGAGTTGGTATGCCATATGGCCCGTTCCAGCACATTCTGGAAACCTATGGACTGCACGGGCTCGGCTTCCACTGCTTCGGGAATATATTCACTGAAGTGGGTTTCAAGGTTCTTTTTTAACTGCTGAACATTGGCCCCGCATTCCTCGATAATCTCCCTTCCCTCCCTGAAAAACAGAGAAGCGTACAGCACATGCTCCGGTGTCATGTATTCATGTTTTCTCTTCTTTGCCTCGTTAAAGGCTGACATCAATATCTGGTTCAGATCTTCACTTATTTCCATTCGTACTACCTGTCTTTATTAAGCTTCTTCAACACTGCATTTCAACGGAAACTCACGGGCCCGGGCCATCTGGTGAACCTGGGAAGCCTTTGTTAATGCTATATCATAGGTAAACACACCGCACAACCCTTTTCCACGGTTATGCACTTCCAGCATTATCCCGGTTGCCTCTGCCGGCTGCTTTTTAAAAACCTTTACCAGCACCTCCACCACAAAATCCATTGTTGTATAATGGTCATTGTGCAGAATAACCCTGTACATCTTCGGCTTCTTTACCCTGGTATTTTCTTCTATTTGAATCCCTGTGCCTGAATTGTTACCGTATTTTTGTGACATCTGCGCAAACTCCTGCTGACAAAATACTTATGTAACATGTACGTTAATACTATACAGTATCTTTCTCACTATTAATATATATGTGTCATATTGACACGACAATTCGTATGCTCAATTTTTTTTCTTCCCCGGATTTTTACTTTTTCATGTAATGGTAATGCATAAAAGGGAAGTCAGACATTTCAATAATTATAATTCAGCGTATTCAGAAACAATGTCATTCATAAAACTGTTCATACCCTCAAAGGTTTTCACATGCTTCAGCATTCCCTGTATAACGGTAAAGGGCAGGGTGGCAATATCCGCTCCCACCAGTGCCGCTTCACGTACCTGCCGTGGATTCCGAAGGGATGCGGCCAGAACCTCGGTTTCAAACCCGTAATAATCCAGAACATCCACGCATTGCCGCACCAGGTCGATCCCGGAAAGAACACCATCATCGTGCAAAAGGCCGCCTTCTGTATCATGTCCCTCTGCGGGGTAATAATCCGACTTGTCAAAAGATATGCCGGCATTCTTTCGTAAAAGGTCGTCCACCCTTCCCGCGAAGGGACTCACAAAGGTGGCACCCGCCTTGGCCGCGAGAAGTGCCTGTTCAGGGGTAAATACCAGCGTACAGTTAACCGGTATATTGTCTTCGGCAAGTGACCGAATTGCTTTTATCCCATCAAAGTGGCTTTCTTCATCATCAGCCAGCGCGGGATTGACCGGGATCTTTATATTGACATTCCCCGCGATGGGGTTAAACATCTCGAATAGTTTTTTCCCCTGGGCGATCATCCCTTCCGCGCTTCTCTCGGTAACCTCAAGGCTTACCGGGTTACCCTTTGACATATCAAGTATCTGGGCCACGTATCCCTTCATGTCCAGTTTTTTTCCATTGCCAACCCTGCGGTCTACCGCTTTCTTGATAAGAGAAGGATTGGTAGTAACCCCGTCAATCACCCCCCACTTATATGCCTGCTGTATCTCGTCAACATCAGCACTGTCGATAAATATCTTCATTCCTCAATCCTCCGTTATGTTTAAACTCACCGCAAAGACGCAAAAGTCGCAAAGTAATGATGCTGTTAAAATATGTACACAACCCGGTGTGTTTCCCGTCTTTGGGGTAAATTCTTGTAGCAGTATATACATAATAGCACATTACTGATAATGTAATACAAATTTACGGGAAGTTTGTCAATTCAAATGTGAATTCGCACAGTGAGTTGTGATGAGTGAGAAGTGAACTGTTCACCCATCACAACTCACTTCTCACTCACACTACATACTTAATAACCACGAACCCCCCAACCAGCAGAATCACGAATAGTATGGAAAGCTGGTTAAACCTGCGGTCGATAAAATCACGTATGGGGGCACCGAATTTCCAGATGAGCCCGGCAACCAGGAAAAACCGCAATGACCTGCTGATTACCGATGCGATCATGAACATGGGGAGGTTAATAGATGCCACCCCCGCTGTAATGGTGATTACCTTGTAAGGGATGGGGGTAAAGCCGGCGGTAAACACGATCCAGAAAGAGAACTGGTTGTACCACTTGCTGACGGTAAGAAAGGCGGCCTCGTCAAATCCAGGCACGTAGGTGAAGAAAAATTCCGCTACCGGTGAATACCCCGAACCCGCGTACCAGAGCAGGTGACCGATACCGTATCCCCCCAGCCCACCGATTATGGAGGCGATGGAACACAGTGAGGCGTAGAATATGAACTTGTTCTTTCTGCCCAGCACAAGGGCGATGAGAAGCACATCGGGAGGGATAGGAAAAAACGACGATTCCGCCAGGGCCAGGAAAAAAAGAGCCCATGCCCCCACCCCCGAATAAGCCCACGAAAGAACCCAGTCATACATGAACCTGTGCAC
Source organism: uncultured Leptospiraceae bacterium (assembly GCA_964486725.1). Lineage (GTDB taxonomy): Bacteria > Spirochaetota > UBA4802 > UBA4802 > UB4802 > M55B154. The sequence goes on along the minus strand of CAZAOK010000112.1, from coordinate 8,618 downwards.
ATGCAGTCCATACTTTTCCCTGCTATACCGTACAACCACACTGTCCTCCCGTATACATCTTTGTTCTATAATGAATATCTACTGGATTTTTCCAAAATAACTTTACTGGCTTTCAGGCCGAAGAAGCGGAAACAGTATGGTGTCCTTTATGGACGGGGTATCTACGAAGAGCATCACCAGCCTGTCAATGCCGATACCCATCCCGCCTGCCGGCGGCATGCCGTATTCGAGGGCATTGATGTAATCGTAGTCCATCATCTGTGCCTCGTCATCACCTGCTTCACGCATCTTCACCTGTTCCTCGAAACGGGCCCTCTGGTCAAAGGGATCGTTCAGTTCACTGAAGGCATTCCCGATCTCCCTTCCGGCAATATAGGGCTCGAACCGTTCCACGAAATCAGGGTTCTCATCACTGCTTTTAGCAAGGGGTGACAGTTCCTTCGGGTAATCCATTATGAAGGTGGGCTGTATCAGCTTTGATTCAACCAGTTCTTCAAACACCTCGTTTGCCACGGCCCAGACAGACAGTCCTTCTTCAGGCTTTACTCCCTTGCTTTCGGCGGCGCTGTAGGCTTCTTCCGGCGTAGAGATCGTTGCAAAGTCAAGGCCGGTATACTGTTTTATTATTTCAATGAAGGTTACCCTTTTCCATGAAGGAGTAAGGTCTATCTCTTCCCCCTGGTAGGTTATTACCGTGCTTCCGGTGATGCTTTCGGCGATGGAGGCGATCATGGTTTCACACAGCTCCATCATGTCATGGTAATCGGCATAAGCCTGGTATAATTCCACCATGGTAAACTCGGGATTATGCTTGGTTGAGATCCCCTCGTTTCTGAAGTTCCTGTTTAATTCAAACACCTTCTCAAACCCCCCCACGATCAGGCGTTTCAGGTACAGTTCGGGGGCAATCCTGAGATACAGGTCCATGTCAAGGGTATTGTGATGGGTAATGAATGGACGGGCCGCGGCTCCCCCCGGAATTGCCTGCATCATGGGGGTTTCCACCTCGATAAAGCCCTTCTCCATAAGAAATGAGCGAATTCCCGAAACGATGCGGCTTCTCAGCAGAAAGTCCTCCCGAACCTTCGGGTTTACTATAAGGTCAACGTATCTCTGCCGATACCTGAGCTCCTGGTCGGCAAACTCGTCAAATACCTGTCCATCCTTCTCTTTCACTACCGGCAGTGGACGAATACACTTGGCAAGCATCACCACGTCGTGCACCTCAACGGTAATCTCTCCCTGTTTGGTTCTGAAGGTTTTCCCCGAAACACCGATGATATCACCCAGGTCAAAAGTCTTAAACAACGAGTATTTCTCTTCTCCCAGTGTGTCACGACGGGCGTACATCTGTATGGTGCCAAGCTGGTCTTCAAGGTGGGCAAAAGAAGCCTTACCCATAACCCTTTTCGACTTGATGCGTCCCGCTATACTGACATCCACTGGATTCTCATCATCGAAATCAGCCATGATATTCGCGGAAAAATGCGTCCTCTTATATCGGATGGGATAAGGATTTATCCCCTTTTCACGCATGTCATTTACTTTCTCCACCCTCTGGCGGATCAGGTCACTTGTCTCTTCACTCATTTTATTATCCTGGATTATTAGTTCACTTGATACGTACAGTACTTCACATAGTGTAGCACATATAATTCTCTGTAACTTTACGTCTTCGTGGTAAAGTATAGTCACAGGCTAAACTATTTTGTATTACATGGCCCGTGTCAAATTAATTTTAGAATATACCAGTCACCGCAGTGCCGGTGATATGTCAAACATATATTTCGAGGAGTTATCAATGGACAACACTTTTGAACTTGGCCCCATCAGGCCCCCCAGCGAAGCATTCAGCGTACTTATCAGGGTAACCAGGAACTGCCCGTGGAACCGCTGCCGTTTCTGTCATACCTACAAGGGTGAAAAATTCTCACGCAGAAGCGTTGAAGAGATTATATCAGACATCGATGCCATTCACAACATAGCCCACCGCATTTTGAGTACTGCCCGCGCCTATGGTAACGATGTACTTGTAACCGAAAAGATTCTACGCGAAGCGGCAAAAGGCGATGCAGCCTCACCCTTTTACTACAAGCAGGTTGCTTTCTGGCTGCAGCATGGCATGAAATCGGTATTTCTGCAGGATGCAGACTCCCTCATCTTAAAAACAGACCAGGTGATACAGATACTTACTCATTTAAAACAGAAATTTCCCCAGGTTGAACGAATTACCACCTATGCAAGGGCAAAAACCATCAGCAAAAAATCAGCCGAAGAGATGCAGCAATTACGAGAGGCGGGACTGTCCAGGCTGCACCTGGGAATGGAATCCGGATCAGATGCAGTTCTTGAGCGCATACAGAAGGGGGTTACCCAGCAGCAATTAATTGACGCGGGTCAAAAGGCGGTACAAGCCGGGTTTGACCTCTCCTTTTACTACATGCCGGGAATAGGCGGTAAGGAATACATGGAGGAGAATGCCATTGAGTCAGCGAAGGTGGTACGTGCCGTTAATCCCACCTTTATCAGGATTCGAAGCACCGTCCCCCTCCCCGATACTCCGTTATACCAGATGATGGAAGCAGAGGAGTGGACGCCTCTTACCGAGGAGGAAAAACTCACAGAGATTCGTCTTTTTATCGAGCACTGCCATGATATCACCAGCCGGTTGTTGAGTGATCACATGATGAACCTACTTGAAGACATAGAAGGAAAATTCCCCGAAGACAGGGACATGATGCTTGGCAAGATAGACAGTTTCTTTGCCATGCCCCCTGAGGACAGGGAAAAATTTATCATAGGAAGAAGAATCGGGCTTTTCAGGTACCTTTCTCATTTTCATGACAATCCACAGGTTAACAGTCTTTATGCAACAATAAAGTCGCGGTACGCCACAATAGATGAGGCGGTTCTGGAAATACTGAAAAATTATATATAACTGTAAAAAACTTGTGATTATGTTGTAAAATCATTGATAAAAATACTGCCCATTATACACATGTACTAAGGGCAATACAATATCGAGTTTTTTGTTCATACACATATTCTAACACATTTTTCATATGGTATACTACATTACTATCATGGACTATAAGGAGTTATGTTATGGGTAGCATGGTAAAAGAGTCTACATTGAACAGGTGGGTACAGCAACAGTTAAAAGTCTGGGAATCATCACGCAAAAAAGCCGAAGAAACCCCTGACGAACCCCGTCCTTTTATCACAATTTCACGTGAATACGGATGCAATGCCATCAGAATTGCTGAAACACTTACAGAGGAGCTGAACAAGGTTGAGAACCTGGAGAACTGGCATTTTTACGATAAAGACATTATAAATAAAATTGTAGAAGAACACAAAATTTCTGAAACAATTATCGAAACTGTTGACACCAGGCGAAGAGAGGAGATGAACGAACTTTTCAGAAATATGCTTACCGATCTCCCTCCCCAGGTAGCCGTATACAAGAAGCTGGCCAAAACAATCCGGTCACTTTCCATTCACGGGCGTTCAATCATCGTGGGCCGGGCCGGGGTGGTGATCACCAGGGGGCTGCGTTTTGGTCTTCACCTGAGACTGGTGGCACCCTATAATTACCGTGTACAGGAAATAATGAGACTAAAGGAAATCAGGGACAAACACGAAGCAGAGAAGCTTGTTGATCAGAAAGACAGGGAACGGCACGATTTTCTCACACAATATATCAAGTTTGACGCGGGAAACCCAAGCTCTTATGACCTCACCATAAACGTGGCCAGGCTAAGTGTTGATGAAATCGCCGAAATTGCTATCGGTGCTCTCAGGTCAAAGAAATTCATATAAATACCCTGCGCACAAAAGGCTCCCCGTTAGGGAGCCTTTTTAAAATATTCATATTAATTATTTTGATGGTTTTTCCCAACATTCCGGAATGAGCCATATATTTTTAATAGCGCCTGCCCTCTATCTCGTATAATTGCCTGAATACCGGCTTTCCTTCATTATCATATACAAGAATGGTAACCTCGTTAAAAAAGAAATAGTTGGTTCTGTATTCACTCAGGTGGTATGTTCTGATCAGCAGTTTCTCTTCAAGATGATAGGGCTTTCCCGTATCCGGGTTTATTCCGGCTTTTGGATCTTTAGGCGCTTTCTTCAATATTGTTTCACCGGTTTTATCCGGATGTGGATACTGGTAATCTTCCTTTTTTCCTGGAAATGGAACAAACGACCGGATTCTTTCCTTTTCCGGTATGGGCATCTCAAAACTTGATCGTGTTTTTTCCTCACGTTCAAATGTTGCTATAACATGAACATACAGGTCCATGGGATCATCGGTAAGGTTTTTTACAACTATCTCCACTTCCAGCAGTTCACCTTTACCTGTTGTATCAATACGCCTGTTAAAATATATATCAGATACTTCAAAGCTGTTGCTGTACTGTGCGCCGATGGGAATATGCTGACTGTCGGCATCTTTCTTTTCCTGTGAAAAAAGAAGAGCCGGTATTACCCACACCATAATTACAATAAGCAGTTTTCTTCGCATTGAGATCACCTTCTACAGATTTGTATTCTATACAAGTATCGGCCATCACACAAACAAATTAAAGCATCTTCTAAAAATTCTGAACCAATCCCGGGTTCTACGCGAAGATAGAAGGAGGACAAGGTTCGTAAAATGAATCAGCAGTTTCCCAAAAAAAATAAATTATCCGTGAATGGAGGCCAGGATGTTCAGCATCTGGGAGTGAATCAACCCGTTTGAAACACACAACTGTGGTATTTCCGGATCGAAGGACGATCCGTCATAGCGTGTCACCGTGGCCCCTGCTTCCATTGCAATAATAGCGCCAGCAGCGATATCCCATGGACTGAGGCTGTGCTCCCAGTACCCGTCAAAACGGCCGCACGCAACGTAACACAGGTCAAGTGCCGCTGACCCCATGCGTCGTATGCCCTGCAGCCTGGGGAGAAACATGTTAAATTCCCTCAGGTTATTGGTATCGTTGTTCTCTTTCTCATAGGGAAACCCCGTGGCGAGGATGGATATACCCAGGTCGTCAGTGGTTGAAACCGTGATGGGAGTGTTTCCCATGTATGCCCCGCCCTCTTTCCTGGCAGAAAACATCTCACCTGAACATGGATTATACACTGCCCCGCATACCATGCTGTTATCCTCTCTCGAGAAAAGCCCTACCGAAACGCAGAAATGCGGTATGCCATGGGCGAAATTGTTTGTCCCGTCTATGGGATCAATGTACCAGACGTACTCACCAGGTGCATCCTGCCGGCTGCCCTCCTCGGCAATAATGGTGTGCGTTGGGTATTTATCCTGTATGGTTGAAAAGATAAAATCCTCTGACTCCCTGTCCACACTTGTTACCAGGTTGGTTCTGCTTTTATATTCAATGCTGGTTGCCTTATTTCTGAAGCCTTCCATGATACGCGTGCCGGCATCTTCTGTCACGTCAATGGTAAACTGCAACAATGTATCGATATTCATAAATCAGTACTGTCCCCCCACCCCGATCTGCAACGCGATCTCGTGATGGTCTTCAGCACCGTCCACCACCTCGAACATGAGTTTCTGGTACAGGAAAAAGTACTTTGATACAGGTTCTTCAACCTTCACAGAGAAGATATGTGCCAGTGATCTGAAACCGGAAAATGGCGCTCCCTTCATCCACTTGTCCGTGTTGATACCAAACCACCCCTGTCCATTCCCAAAATTCTTATATGGCTCATCATTGAGCAGGTCCATCATGTACAATCTCTCGGTAATACCAACGGTAACCGATAAAAATCTTTCACCGGTCATCTTATCATACCTGCCAAGGGTGAGTCCCAGTGCCAGTTCATATATACCGTAATAGTTAGAAACAGGAACCCGGTGATCATACACGTAATACTCTTCCGCTGACATGTGTGTATAATAACTGAGGTACTTATCAAAAGTATATTCATAAAGAAAAGCAAAATAGTCAGCATCAAATGTTCTTCCCAATGAATTTTCACCATCACGCATTAAAAGCCTTGGGTATAGGAGAACCCTGACATTCACTTTCTCAGTATTGTATCCGAATACCCCCCCTGCCTTGAAATCGTGCATGGTGATACCCGAATCAAAATTATCATCGCTGTTGTAGTGGTTCCCCCACACACCCAGGCCCAGAGAATATCCTCCAAGATTATATATCACCTGTATACGCTCGGTCCAGGAGATCATATCGGGGGTCAACGCCCCGAGATAGGGGTTACCTGTCAGCACGTCCAGTTCCCAGCTTGAGCCTGGTGTAAGGTTTACATGCAGCATGTTTACATAATCAGGTCCGGCACCGTTGTCCTTAATATAGGCAAACCCGGTCCCCCCGAAGTAGTAGCCCTCCCTGAAAAGGGAATCGTACGTAACATACACCAGGCGCTTCTGCTCTTCCTGTTTCTTTTCAGGTTCTTTTTCTTCTTCTGTCGCGGGTTGCTGTGCTTTTTCCTTTTTTTCTTCTTCTTTTTTCGCCAGAAGTTCTTCCTGGCGCTGCTGAATCTTCATCCGGTAGGCATCTGACAACCACTTTACTACCTCTTTGTTATCGGAATCAATTTTCAGCACGTATTCACCTGTTGATACCGCCTTCGCGTACTGCCCGGTTGTATAATACAGGTACCCTACCCGTTCATGAGATGGAACCTGCAGGGGATTACGACGGACAGCTTCCTCGTAATTCTTTATCGCTTCGTCGGTCTCACCCTTTAACTCAAGAACCCAGGCCTTGTTATGAAAAGTTCGCGCAGAAGATTTATCATATAAACTGATTGACCTGTCAAATTTCTTCAGTGCCTCGTTGTATTTCTCCTGGCGTCCAAGTTCCACACCTTTGCGGTTTAACTCTGATGGTGTTTCTGCTGTATACCCGGCACGGCCTGGCATTACCAGGGCACATGCAAGCAGCGTTACACACGCAACGTACACCCGGTTTTTATTCACTTTTCTATCTGCCACTCTCTTTTTCCCCGATTATCATAGTATTGCATCTTAATTTATCGGCGTTGTGTACCAGATAATCAACCCAATATACCCATAATCCGCGGTATCAGTGCAACTCATTTTCTCAATTCCCCTACTTGTTTCCCTGTTCACTGTCCCCGCACAACCGGTCAACCAGCCTGCCATCCTGTATGGTAAAATACTCTCTTCCAAGCATCAGGCAGGCATACTTCATGTGATCCCGGGCCTTTTCGCCCAATTCCTCCAGCGGTACAATACGAACAGGCATGGGTGCGTGCTCATCAACAACAGTGGTCGTTGGCAGGTATCGCCGTAAGGGAAAGTACAGCCTGCCTTTATGCTTAACCACGTCCAGGTAATATATACAGCCGGTATTGTGATCTGCAGTCTCGTAATCAGTGACCAGGTTACCCAGGCTGTACAGCACGATGGCGTCCCGTCCGTCCTTCGTGCGGATATTTTCAACAGGCTGCAGCACATGGGGATGATGGCCCACTATAATGTCCGCCCCCGCGTTGCACAGTTTTTTTGCCCAGCGCCTCTGCTTATGTGTTATATACCCCGAATGCTCGATACCCCAATGGGCTGACACAATCACGCAATCCACCTTCGCTATCCTCCTGGCATGGGCTATCCAGTTATTAATTGACCCGTGATACCGCCATGACCTGTGCACGGGGGCAAACCTGCACACCTGTCCGTAGGGATTCTGCCGGCCAATACGGGGAAAATACGGATACTGTCTCTGGGTGTAGGCAAAGAAGGCAAACCTGATGCCGTTCACCTCGATTATGCTGTATGGGGAGATGGCCTTTCGCACGTTCATGCGCATTATCTTCACGCTGTTGTAATCGAATGTCCCCACGTGCAGCAGGCCGGCGTTGTCCAGCATGTTCATGGTTTCATCAATCCCGTTACTGAGCCTGTCCCTGATATGCTCATTCGCCGTGCTCACAATAGTGAATCCATTATATTTCAGGGACTGTGCCAGTGCGGGATGATTGTTGTGCAATGAAAAAGGTGTGTTGCCGTAAACCCCTTCATAATATATATCATATTCTGAAGGCATCTCCTGCAGCGTCACGTCCCGCCTGCCCCGGGTTCCCACACGGGTACCCAGGTTTCTTCCCAGCACCGTTTCCAGGTTTCCGAAGGTGATGTCCGCCTTGAGAAAGGGGACTATTTGTGAAAAGACGGTGCTGTAGGCGTCCCTGATGGCATCGTCAGAATTTTCCTTCTTCCGGTCAACTGTGGCCTGTAGTTTTTGCAGTATGGCATCCCTGAACTCCAGGTCACCCACACAGGCAAGGCGCACCCGTTGTGTTTCATCCCCCGCGCTGACAGGCAGGGGCATTATATCTGCACTCTCGCGACGAACCAAATCATTCACACTACTGCCATACCTGGCAAGCAGCTCCTCCCTTGTTGAATGCAGCCATTGACCCACCGGCCAGTAGATCGAATATATCACATACCCCGACACATTGAGCACCGGCTGAAATATTTTTCTCATTATTCGCAAGAATGATGTCATAATTCCCTTTTCCCGCATTTATTATACGCCATGCAATTGTATCCTATTCCGGTGTTATTTCAACAGTTTTATTTGAAAGGATTCAGAGAATCAGTGAGGGAG
>CAZAOK010000111.1:0-12537 GCA_964486725.1 uncultured Leptospiraceae bacterium | reverse complement strand
TTTAATACTTATATCACTGGTCACATGTATGTAACCCGGAATTTAAATCACTCCCTATTAAAGGGGGGCATTTATAAAACACTCCCAATAAAGGTGTTTCAAAATTTCTTGACTTCATATTTTAACCCGGTATTATAGTGAGTAGTTTAAGAATATGTTAGGTCATAAGAAAACTATGGAGCCATATTTGGACTTTGGTGTCTTGCAGAGGCTTAAGGAGCGCAAAGAATTCAACCAGGTTCGGGTATCATTCAACACTATAGAGTGTGAACCAGAGGTAGACCTTGATCCAGAGTTTGTTTACAACAAAAGCCAGCGTTTCGTCACATAAGAAGCTGCTGCAACCGACGCAGAAGAACCGCCCGTTTGATCGGGCTGATTAACCTTTAAGAGGATAAATAAACTATGCCTGTTTCATTTGACGATATTGAAAATGCCTTCGTATTTCTCAGCATGGATAAACAATTCATGAATAACGCCTATCTGAACAAAGAAACCGGAGAAATATACTATACCTCAGAAATAGGTGATTCGGATGAACTTCCAGAGGACATTGACGATAGCAAATACGTTTCCATCCCTCACCAGAATGACCTTGATCTTGGTGAAGAGCTTGTGTTTGAATTTATATCGCAATATCTACCTGAAGAATCTGATCGGGTTGGTAAAATATTCAGTAAATCAGGAGCATATTCCCGATTTAAAGATCTCTTGTCGAAGAAAGGCCTTCTTGATAAATGGTACGACTTTGAAGATGAGCAAAATAAAAATGCCCTTAAGCAGTGGTGCCTGGAGAATGGTATTAAAATTAAAGATTAACCATGCCTTTCACCCATAAGGCAGTTTCAATTTCATTACTGCCACTGGTGAAGGCCATGATATGTGAAGGGAATAACAGCAAAATGGAATTACAATTTTTTCTCAGAATGCCAAAATTCCCAATGGTTGGGAACATCGAGGGCCACTTTATTGGTGCCGGAAATGCCAGGGAATTATCCTGCAAGCTGACAGAAATCCAGCTTAACGAGGAAGAGGGCTATGACCTGGTTGATTTCACAGGAGAAGGCTGGAGCCTCTTTGCTCCAGAAATGATCATATCTCCACTTACCATCAAGAAACGGTGGACCAAGCTTGAAATAATTACGTTGTTTAATGAAAGGAAAAATGTAGAATTGGGAGAGGGAAGGGTATATTCTGTGAAATCAATGTCTTCCAAACGTATTGGTAAGATCATTTCTGATCTAGTGGCGATGTCATAAAACCTTTCAAGAATAAAAGAGGCTACCCGGAAAAATAAAAGGGATGGGGTAAATGGGACACTGGTGCAGGATCTGCAGAAACATAAAGCCCAATGAAAAATTTTCAGGCAAAGGCCATAAAAACCATATATGCGGGGATTGCAGCCGCAAACCAAAAGAAGAGATTGAAGAAATCGAGCAAAAAGATGAAATTTTCAATTATTTGCGGCAATCAAACATCTCAAAGAAAAACATATCAAGACTTCAAAATCTGGTCTGCTCTCATAATAAGCAAGTCGCCGAAATGGCTGAAATCGTTTTGGAGATTGCCCTCATCAAACCACATAAGAAGCGAAGACTTAAATTTTTAGCAAAAGAAAACCGGGAACTTCTCTCCAAACTCGAAAAAACCGGGTTGATCATGGCCCATCACTGGTAAAATAGCAATGTATGTACCATATTGGCAGCATATTGAAGTTATTTGACGGGTTGCTGTAACAGAATGGATTCCCGCCTTCGCGGGAATGACAGTGAGATGATGTGCGAATGATAGAAGTGGAGATGATTTACCAGGATAGGTCGGGATTATCCTTTATTCCCTCCAGTGCTCGGGCTTATCCAGTGCTTCACAGCATCGCACCGTACCCTGTACCTTCCCCAGTATACCGGGTCGCAACTCCTGTACCATCCAGGCATCGGCATCTTTACCAGGTATGGGGTAGGGCGCTTCCAGCCCCCGGACACCGGCGGGTGTGAATCCCGAACGTGGATAGTAGTCAGGATGTCCCAGCACAAACACAAGGTCAACCCCACCCTGGCGCAGCATTTCAAGGCCGTGGCTGATCAAAAGAGTGCCAACCCCGGTAGACTGGTGTTCCGGTATCACGGCAAGGGGTGCAAGGATACGGACAGATACAGGCTGCCCGGCTTCTGCAAGCTCTGCCCTGCTGAACAGCACGTGTCCCACCAGTTCACCGTTCTGTTCTGCCGCAAGTGAAAGCATGGGCTGGGCGGTTTGATCATGCAGCAGGTCTTTCACCAGGCCTGCAATTTCAGGGCCATGTTGCTGGCCGAAGGCCTCAAGGTGTACCTGGATGACGCGTGGTTCATCTTCTGCTGTTGTGTGCCGTATGTGCATGTGAGTACCCAGTTGAAAATAATGCTCATTCTGCAATAAACTGTCCTGCTGTGCAAGCAGCATTTTCTTTTTCATGAAACTATTATTGACATTCAGTTCCCATTACCAAAAATACTTGAAAAGAGAAAAAAATATTGAGGAAAAAATAACAAAAGGGACGTGGGCAATGGGGCACTGGTGCAGGATATGTAGGAAAATGAAACCGTGAAATTCTCACCAGGTTCGAAAAAACCGGGTTGATCATGGCCCATCGCTGGTAAATGAACAATGGGTGATCAGGAAGATCTCCCGAATGATCCAGGGCTTGATAAATGGTACGAGTTTGTAGATGAGAAAATTTGAAATGCATTTAAACAATGGTGTATGAATATGGTTTGGGCTTGACAAAACCAATAAATGGTTGCATATTGGTTTCATAATGAAATCACATGGAGGGGTTTAAATGGCAACTGTTACGGTCAAGAATATACCAGACGAGCTTTATGAACGGCTTAAATCAGTGGCAGAAATAAATCGGCGTTCTATTAATAGCGAGATCATCATGTGTATTGAGAATACTGTCGTGAGTCGCCGTATCGATCTTGACGATGCTCTTGAGAATGCTCGCCAGCTCCGCCGATTGACAAGCGAACATCCCATCAGTGACGAGGAATTTAACCAGGCAAAAACAGAAGGTCGGCTATGATTGTGGTTGATACAAATGTTATTGGCTATCTTTTCCTGTCGAGCGACCAATCGGATTTAGCAGAACGAGCCCTGCGAAAGGACAATGAATGGGCTGCACCGATCTTGTGGCGTAGCGAATTTAGCAGTGTCCTTACTCTTTATATGCGGAAGAACATTCTAAGTTTAGAACAAGCTCAGCAGATAATGAACAGTGCCCTGAAATTACTAAAGGGGCGGGAATATCAAGTCCCATCGTATGAAGTTTTAAGGCTTACTTCATCAAGTAACTGTTCTGCTTATGATTGTGAATTTATAGCTACGGCAAATGATCTGAAAGTCCCTTTATTGACTGTTGATAAGCAACTGCTGCGTGAGTTTTCATCAGTCGCAATATCATTAAAGTCGTTCGTCGGTTAGGTGGGGCATATCGCCAGCTAACCCGTCGCTGTATTTGACCACTAAGCACTTTGGAAACTTTTTCTCATGATCCTTATTCCCTCCAGTGTTCAGGCCTGTCCAGGGCCTTGCAGCAGATCTTTCACCAGGTCTGCAACCTCAGGCCCGTGTTGCCGGCCGAAGGCTTCAAGGTGTACCCGGATGATGCGTGGCTCATCTTCTGCTGTTGTGTGCCGTATGTGCATGTGAATGCCCTGTTTGAAAATAATGCTCATTCTGCAATATAATGACTCAGTGTGCAAGCAGCATTTGCTTTTTTAAAAAACTGAAGCAACACTATGCCAAACAGGGTTTCTCACAAAGGCACGGGGTGAACGGGGGAGTAGTTATTTAAAATGAATATGCTGCCCCTGCCGTAATCGAATAACCGGTGAGTTTTATGGTTTCATCACGCAAAATGGTTTTTATCTCTATCGGGTCAACGGGAGTTTCATAGGTAATTTCTTTTCTTACCTTGAAATCGGGAAAATACTGGTATTCGCCACCAACAAATATCTTGTAAGACATGGAAAAACGGTATTCCAGGTTCATACCTGCTTTCATGCCAAATAGCATGTATGAAGGCCGAATTGTTACAGGTCTTCTCAGGTCATTAAGACCGTCGTGTGTCCTTTCATATAACCTGGTTTTATCAAGGAAATTTAATATTGATGAACCGGCATAAGGATTGATTCCGAATCCCCAGAAAAGCTCCATGTTTTTGCTAAAAAATACATTGAGCCCTATTTGCTGAAATGAATTTTCAAATTTATCAATGTAGCGCAGCAGGTGCTGGGCAAGTATTTCAGAAAATGCTACGCCAAGGTTGTTGCGTCTTGCCAGCATGGATTCATTTTCAAAATCCAGGATAGCCATGTATTTTGGTTTATCTCGGTCAGGAAGTTTGCTGTACAACTTCATTATTTTTGTTGAAAGGTCTTTGAGGGCATCTTCTACTTCGTTTGAATAGGCGGGAACAGAAATCATAAGCATCACAAGGCAAATGATGGCTTTTTTCATGATCACACCTCGATAATAGTTTTAAATGACGAATGTAATTAATGTTGGCATCGGAAGGCAGTAGTAGCTGTTATTAAGAATAATGTAATACTTTAAGAATTAACCAAAATACTTTTACAAATCCTGATGATAAATTTATTAGCCAACCTGCAACTAAAATGTAATCACTGAAAAGTATTCAATTATAACAAATTTATCAAGGTAAATTTACCTGTTGGAGATGTGTTACCAGTATCCATTCATATTTAACCAACGGTGAACAAAATTCTTATAATTACTTAATAAATTTACAATCAGGATAAAGAAAATGTATTTCCGGGGGAACTCATTGTGAAACGGCTGAAAGGATCAATACTGCTGCTTCTTGCCATGATACTCATGACAGGTTGCGGAAAAAGCGGTAAAGAGATAACCGTGTATACGGCGCTTGAGGATGACCAGATCCCCCGCTACCTTGAGTCATTCAGGGCAACACATCCCGGGATCAGGTTAAACGTGGTACGCGATTCAACCGGTGTTATCACCGCAAGGTTGCTGGCTGAAAAAGACAACCCTGTGGCTGACGTGATATGGGGAGTTGCCGTTACCAGTCTTCTTATCTGTGAGAAAGAGGGGTTGCTTACACCCTATGCCCCCGCCGGTGTTGATCGGGTGTTTCCCGAATTCAAGGACAGCCACCATCCCCCACGCTGGGTTGGTATCGATGCATGGATGACGGGAATCGTGGTGAACACTATCGAGACAAAACGAATGAACCTGCCCATACCACGCTCATATGCTGACCTGGTAAAACCCGTGTACAGGGACAGCATTGTCATGCCGGGTCCCGCTTCTTCAGGTACCGGGTTTCTCACCGTGTCTGCCCTCATTCAACTAATGGGAGAAAAGAAGGCATGGGAATACATGGAAAAGCTTGACCGGAACATCGCGGAGTATACCCATTCAGGGTCAAAACCGGCAAAGCTTGCAGGTTCGGGTGAATATCCTGTCGGTATTTCGTTTGGATACAGGGGCATTATGCAGAAGGACCGGGGGCAACCGGTACATACTGTTTTTCCCTCTGAAGGCTCGGGCTGGGACCTGGAAGCCAACGCCCTGGTGAATAAGGAAAATATTAAAGATGATGCGAAAGTATTTCTTGACTGGGCCATCAGCGACTCGGCGATGAAGGAATACGGGAAAAGTTTTGCGATAACAACAGTGCAGAATAACCGTCAGGTTCCCGATGGATTCCCGGAAAAACCACTCAGGCAACTCATAAAGAACGATTTCCGATGGGCCGCTGCCAATCGGGATCGCATACTTGATACCTGGAACAGGAAGTTCGGCAACAGGAGCAAGCCGGTTAATTAATCCGCGCAGGTAAAAGGGGTATACATGGAACAACATTATCTTGAAATCAAGAATATTACCCGTTCATTCGGCAATTTCTTTGCCCTCAATGACGTAAATCTCGGCGTGAATGAAGGTGAATTGATCTGTTTGCTGGGGCCAAGCGGTTGCGGAAAAACAACCCTGCTGCGGGTTATAGCCGGCCTTGAAGAGGCTGACAGTGGGGTGGTTATTCTCGACAATCGTGACATATCCGCCCTTGCTCCAATAAAAAGAAACTTCGGCATAGTCTTCCAGTCATATGCCCTGTTTCCCAATCTCAACGTTTGGCAGAATGTGGCCTACGGCCTGCAGAACAGGGGACCTGCGCAGGGAACGGTAAAAAGCCGGGTCAGCGAAGTACTTGAACTGGTGGGCCTAAGGGACAGTGGCCGGAAGTATCCCTCCCAGTTATCAGGTGGACAGCAGCAACGGGTAGCTCTTGCACGTGCACTCGCCCTTTCCCCGAAGATGCTGCTGCTTGATGAGCCACTGTCAGCACTGGATGCCAGGGTGCGAATACGGTTGCGAAGGGATATCTGTGACCTGCAGAAAAAGCTGGGCATTACCACCGTGATGGTTACCCATGACCAGGAGGAAGCCCTTACCATGGCAGACCGAATTGCCGTAATGAATGACGGTGTGATCGTGCAGGTTGGAACTCCACAGGAAATATACGAGCGGCCGGCCAGCCCCTTCGTCGCAGACTTTATCGGTTCTATTAACTTTTTAGATGGTGCCAGTACACCCGGTGAGTATACGGGGGAAGGTGGGGAGCTTATGGCAATACGACCCGAGCATATACATCTCATACATGAAAATGACCGGGCCGTGGATGGAGCTATTAATGCACGGGTGAAGGACTGGGAATTCAGAGGGGCTTTTTACCGAGTTACCCTGGAGATTGAACATGGGAGGGAGATGAATGGAAACGACGTGATCATTGACCTTCCTTCAACTATTGCTCAGAATATGCTGTTAGAAAAACATAGCCACATTGGCATCCGTTTTCCCCGGGAAAGAGTCCTTTTTTACAATACAGGTAGTTCCCGCGTGGTACCAGCCTGAAGTTCCGGCCGGTTGATCATGAAACGATTAAAAAGGATTAAAATACGGGAAGGGCCAAATGAACGCCTTATCCGGATACTGCTCATTGTTATGGGGCTTCCACTTGCCCTGGCAGTACTTTTACCGGTGGGAGACCTGTTCCTCAAGGCATTTATGAACAACGAGGGAGAGTTGGTGGGGGCGGGTAATTTTATTACATACTTCAGCAATCCCCACCTGTACAGTGCCATATTACATTCATTTTACGTGTCCATCGTCACAACATCAATCTCGGTGAGTATGGCGCTGGTTTACGCATATGCGCTTACCCGTACAGGTATACGGGGTAGGGGCTTTTTCAGGTACGTTGGCCTGTTGCCGCTTTTTGCCCCCACCATGATGCACGCGATCGCACTTATATACCTGTTCGGTAACAGGGGATTGTTCACCACGGGTTTCTTCGATGTCCTTCCGTGGCTGCAGTTTGACATGAACCTGTACGGCGCAACCGGTATTATTATTTCCGAGGTTATATATACATTCCCACAGGCGTTCATGATACTGGTGGTATCACTCTCAATGACGGATTACCGTCTCTACGAGGCGGCAGAGACGCTGGGCAGCAACCGGTTGAAGATATTCTTTACCGTTACCCTGCCCGGTATAAAGTATGGCCTTATCAGCGCACTTTTTGTATGTTTCACTTTGAGTTTTACCGACTTCGGGGCTCCCAAGGTAGTAGGTGGTGATTATAACGTCCTTGCGGTGGATATATATAAGCAGGTGATTGGACAGCAGAACATGTCCATGGGGGCCACGGTGGGCATATTGCTGCTGCTGCCCGCCCTGGCAGCCTTTGCAGCAGACCGTATACTACAGAAAAGGCAAAGCGCAATGGTGACCTCCCGTGCCATGCCCTACAGGCTAAAAAAACGTAAAGGACGGGATATATTCCTTTTTACCTATTGTTCCATTGTAACATTTCTGATTGTCATACTGCTGGGAGCGGTGGTGCTGGCTTCATCAGTAAAGGTGTGGCCATATGATCTCTCGTTCACCATGCGTCATTTTACATTCCAGAACGTGGCGGGTAACGGTTTGGAGACATACCTGAACAGTATAATGGTATCAGTGCTCTCAGCTGTTCTGGGTACCGCCATTGTTTTCCTGACGGCCTACCTGGTTGAGAAGACCCGGATACTTCCCCGCCTGAAAGGATTCATATACCTGCTTGCCATTATTCCCATGGCACTTCCCGGGCTTGTTATCGGGTTATCGTATATCTTCTTTTTCAACAGGCCGGGTTTTCCCCTGCCGTTTACAGACGTGGTGCTGCCCAACCCGCTTAATGCTATCTACGGGACGGTGGCTATACTGGTGATTGCCAACATAGTTCATTTTTTCGCGGTAAGCTTTATCACGGCAACAGCTACACTTAAGAAAATGGACAACGAGTTTGAACTGGTATCAGAATCCATGGGAGTGCCTTTTTACAAGACTCTCTGGAGGGTATCAATACCTGTCTCGCTGCCTGCCATAATGGAAATAGCCATGTATTTTTTCGTAAATTCCATGGTCACTGTCTCTGCGGTGATATTTCTTTATCCCGGTGATTTCAAGCTGGCGGCCATCGCCATAGTGAACATGGAAGAGGCAGGAGATACCGCAGCCGCGGCTGCCATGTCCGCGTTGATACTTGTAACAAACATAGTTGTTAAAGTACTGTATGAAGCCATCCTTAAAAGGGTGCGTCGAAAAAACCAGCGGTGGCTGGAAAACAGTTAACATAAAAAGACGAGGTACACAGCATGAATGAATTTTTACGAAACAAGCCGTACACCGGAAAGGTGCAGGCAGCCATATTCGACTGGGCGGGAACCACCATCGATTATGGATGTTTTGCACCGCTGGCTGTGTTTATTGAGATATTCAGAAAACGGGGCATACATATTACCGTTGATGAGGCCCGTGAGCCCATGGGTATGATGAAACGGGATCATGTAAGAGCCCTGTGTAACATGGACAGGATAGCACTGGAATGGGAAAAAAAATTCGGTAAGAAGCCGGAAGAGCCTGATATATCCGCACTTTATGCCGATTTTGAACCCATGCTCTTTTCAATATTGCCTGAATACTCCATTCCTGTACCCGGTGTTATAGAAACCGTAAAAAAAATGCGAAACCAGGGTATTAAAATTGGATCAACCACAGGCTACACCGGGCAGATGATGGAGATAGTACGTAAAGAGGCTGAAAAGCATGGCTATTCCCCCGATTCGCTTGTGACCTCTACCGATGTACCAGCCGGACGGCCATACCCGTGGATGTGTTACGCGAATGCCATTAAGCTGCGGGTATACCCCCTTGAATCTGTCGTGAAAGTGGGGGATACCCTGAGTGATATTAAAGAGGGGTTGAATGCCGGCATGTGGACGGTTGGGGTGCTTTTTGGTAGCAGTGAAGTTGGTTTTTCACTGGAAGATTATCAGAAGGCGTCACCGGAAGAAAAAGATGAACGTGCCCGTAGGGCTGCCGATCGATACAGGGAAACAGGGGCCCATTACGTGGTTGATGAAATCGAGAATATACCTGGCATTATTGACGATATAAATCACAGGCTGGGTAAAGGAGAACAGCCTCTTGAAATATCATACCGTTAACCATTTGAAGAATGTTTATAATGGAGAAACCATGAATATCGACAGTTTTCCTGATAATCCCTACATATTGCTTACTCCCGGACCGTTGTCCACCACCAAAACGGTGAAGGGAGCCATGCTGCGTGACTGGTGTACATGGGACGATGAATATAACAGCCTGGTGCAGGAGATCCGTGCCAGCCTGGTTAACCTTGCCACGAACCATGCATCAAAATACACCGCGGTATTGATGCAGGGAAGCGGTACCTTTAGTATCGAGTCGGTGATTGGCTCTGTGGTTCCCCGTGACGGGAAGTTGCTGGTGCTTACAAATGGCGCGTACGGGCAGCGAATTGTCACCATTTCCAACATGCTGGGTATACATACTGTTGTTCATGACAGTGGAGAATTACGTCCTCCCGATATTGAAGCACTTACGCATACACTTGAAAACGAGCCCGGCATAGGGCACGTGATAATGGTTCACAACGAGACTACCACCGGGATGATGAACCCGGTAAAAGAGATAAGCAGCGTTATACAAAAGCACGGGCGCATATTCATACTGGATGCGATGAGCAGTTTTGGTGGTGTGCCCATGGATGTGGATGAACTGGGTATACATTTCATGGTATCAAGTGCAAACAAGGCTATACAGGGGGTGCCCGGATTCGGATTTATTATCGCAAGGCGGGACCACCTGGAGCAATGCGCGGGCAGGGCCCGATCCCATTCTCTTGACCTCTATGAACAGTGGAAGGTGATGGATGAACAGAAGGGAAAGTGGCGATTCACCAGCCCTACCCACACGGTTCGCGCATTTTACCAGGCATTGATAGAATTGAAGCATGAAGGGGGTATTGAGGCACGGAATCGGCGTTACCGCGCCAATCATCGTACCCTTGTTGAAGGTATGCGCGGTCTTGGTTTTAAAACCCTGCTGCCGGATGCATACCAGTCACCCATTATCACGTCGTTTCGTGATCCTGAACATGAAGGGTATTCATTCATGGAATTTTATAACAGGCTTAAAAGGCAGGGTTTTGTTATTTACCCCGGGAAAGTAACCTCGGTTGATACCTTCCGAATAGGGCATATAGGCGATATCACCCCGGATGATATGAAAAGGCTCGTTGAAGCCATACTGCAGGAGATGTTCTGGATACCATAAATTTTATTTTTTTTATTGACATATAAGAGCCATGGTTTTATAAATGAGTAAGTACTCACTCGATCTTGCGGGCGCGTATTTATATCAATATGAAGGAGCGGCAGTGATGAGTTACGAACTGGTAAAATCATATTTAAACCTTTATGCCGTATTGCAGAACCTTGAGGAGTTGACTGTCATGGATAAAGAGATGGCAGAGTTAACAAAAAACTGGAACGTGTCCATCCAGTTTATCGTGAAAGGCGGTCCGAAAGCGTATATTGCCTTTAAGAACGGGAAATGCGAAGTTGGCCGGGGGAAGTATTCACGTCCTGCAATAAAACTCTTTTTTCTGTCACCTGAACACTGTAACAAGATGTTCGACGGGAATGGCAACCCCATACCTTTGAAGGGATTTACTAAGCTTGGTTTT
The DNA here is from genome assembly GCA_964486725.1 of uncultured Leptospiraceae bacterium. Classification (GTDB taxonomy): domain Bacteria; phylum Spirochaetota; class UBA4802; order UBA4802; family UB4802; genus M55B154. Next base: position 1,400 of record CAZAOK010000111.1, on the reverse strand, counting down.
CTCATGAAAGACTTTCCGAAGCTCACCGACAGGCTGGAGTATTACATGAAACCCACTGATGAACTTCTGAAAAAGAAAAGCTTTCTTGCCATAAACACGAAGATGACCATAGATACCGCTTTTTACGCCACAAGGGAATTATTGAAGCACGATGAGTTGGGACAGATCGTGGCGCATAAGCTGGATGACTGCGTGATGATGATGAAAGTGCTTCCGGACGGGCCGGCGGTTCAGATGGAAGTAACCAACGGTGATTACAATATCATGAAAAGTGAAGAGAAAAAAGCAACCTCTGTCATGCTGTTTTCGGACATGACGGTGGCAAACGACCTGCTCAACGGCAAGATCGACGCTTTCAGCGCTATCGCTTCCGGAACTATCGAGATGAGGGGGCGTATCCAGTACCTGGATGCCCTGGGCCCGGTGTTTGACAGGATACCGCATTATTTATCATAACAAGGGGTGATTATCATGAAATCTCAGACAAGATCAACAAAGACTGCCGCGAAGAAAACCACCGCGAAGAAGAAATCTTTAAAAACATATACATTCAGGAACTCGCAGAAATTGTTTCAACGGGCCCTGAAGGTGATCCCCTGCGGGATTTACGGTCACTTCAGCCCGGCCCCGCTGATCCCGGCAACAAGCTATCCATTCTACGCCGAGAGGGCGAAGGGATCGCGCTTCTGGGACGTGGACGGCAACGAGTTCATCGATTACATGTGTGCCTACGGGCCCATGGTGCTGGGCTACAATCATCCGGCTGTAGACCAGGCGGCCCTGAAACAGCTGAAGCGGGGAAACTGTCTCACCGCTCCCACTAAAGAGATGGTTGAACTTGCCGAACAGCTGGTAGATATGAATACCGCCGCCGACTGGGCATTTTTCGCCAAGAACGGTGGCGATGTGGTGAACCAGTCCATAATGCTCGCCCGCGCGGCGACGGGCCGAACCAGGATGATACTGGTAAAGGGGGGCTATCACGGGGTTTCATCATGGATGCAGGGGCCCGGACATTATGGCGTGGTGGAACAGGACTGTGCCAGCAACGTGTACGTCGACTGGAATAATATACAGCAGGTTGAAAACGCAGTCAGCCAGCACAGGGGAGAGATAGCGGCATTTCTCGCCTCCCCCTATCATCATCCGACCTTCGGAGACAGCGAGCTGCCCGCGGACGGTTACTGGCAGAAGATACGTCAGATATGCGATCGTGAGGGTATCGTGCTTATCATCGACGACGTTCGCTGCGGTTTCAGGATCGATATGCGGGGCTCACACGAGTATTTCGGTTTCAAACCCGACCTGGCCTGTTACTGCAAGGCCATCGGCAACGGCTATCCCATCTCTGCCCTGGTGGGGCGTGAAGAACTCAAGACCTATGCCGCCAAGGTGTTCTA
>CAZAOK010000110.1:8400-12722 GCA_964486725.1 uncultured Leptospiraceae bacterium | reverse complement strand
GCCCCCTCTGTCCCGATTTAATCGGGACATCTCCCCCTTGCAGGGGGGAGAGGGTCTATGCCGAACTGAACTCTTTGCGTCCTTCGCGACTTGGCGGTGAATCCTTTTAAGCAGGAAAATTATTTACAATAATGCAAAATAATTTAACTTGACACTTTTTTGTCAATTACATAGAATGTGGACTAACCGAATTAGGAATTTTGCAGATACTTCCCTTGGAGCTTTTAAGGATGGATATAACGAAACGTTCAAATGACGATGTGGTAATACTGGATATTGCTGGAGAGATTGACTTGTATAACGCGCCTGAAATTAAAGATATAATCAATGGTCTGATTGAAGAGCAGAAGTTCAATGTCATCATTAACCTGGAAAAAGTAACCTATATCGATTCATCCGGGATAGGTGCTCTTATTTCCAGCCTGTCAAACCTGAAAAAATACCAGGGCGGATTAAAGATCATTAATGTCTATGCCTCTGTCCGAAAGGTGTTTGAATTAACGAAGCTGACATCATTTTTTGATATATATAATTCTGAAGAAGAAGCGCTTGTGTCTTTCGGCAGGTGATGATACAAAGATCCCGTTCTTTTCCGCCAGTGTGAAAACATACAGGGGGGCTTAATCGGCCTCTTCATTAATAATAAAATAAAAAAACAGGTGAATATTATGAAACGCGCGATTTTGATACGGTCTACAGTGATTATAATGGTGTCTCTTTTCGCCATGGGCTTAAGCTGCGGCGAAAAAATTCCGGTGAAAGAGATGTCTCTTGCCCGGCATGAGATATCACGTGCCCAGTCTGTAAAGGCGGACAAGTACGCCCCGAATGAATTGAAAGAAGCCAGGGATTTTCTTCTGCAGTCTCATTCTGATGTGAAAGCAGATGAACTGGAAAAGGCAAAGAAAAATGCTGAAAAGTCTTTCGATAAGGCACGTGAGGCATTCGAGATATCCATACCCGTGCTTGCCAAAGATACCATCGTTATCGCCGAGGAGAGTCTGGCCAAAGCCGATGAGGCATATGCCGCGGAGATGGCAAAGAACGAATACGAAGCCGCGCAAAAAAGCATGAACATGGCAACTGACCAGTTCGAGAATAAGGAATATTACCAGGCTTATCAGAATGCACTGGAAGCTGACAAGCAGGCCAAAGAAGCCAGGAATACCGCACTGGGGAAGAAAGAGATACTTGCCGATGCCATGAAAGAAGTGGAAGTGACCCTTGCCGAAGCGAAGGAATACGACGCGAAGCAGTTCGCGCCGGAAAAAGTAAAACTTGCGGAAGAGAATCTTGTTATCGCGAATGAATCATACGACGAGCAAATGCTGAAAAAAGGTTTCGCGGCGGTTGAAGTTGCCAAGATCAATGCTGATGAGGCGTATTTTGAAGCATTAAAAGGATCTGCTCACAAGGAGTTAGAGAAAGCCGAAGCGGATGTGGCAAAGGCTAAATCTTCAAAGGGAGCAAAATACGCCGCTGATGAGCTAAAGGCGGCTGATGAATCACTGGTGGGGGCCAGGTCGCTGTACGATGATGCCCGCTTCAAGGAGTCAATATCATCATCCAAAGAGGCATCAAGACTTGCGGGTGTGGTAGTAGGGGCAAAGGCCACAAAGAAAATCGCCGCTGATGATAAATCCGAAGATACTGATGAAGGTGTAGAAGGTGAATACCGTATATACACAGTTAAGTATGTTCCCGGTGACCGTGACTGCCTGTGGAAAATCGCGGAAAAGTTCTATGGGGATGGGATGAAATGGAAGCTTATTTTTAACGCTAACAAGGACAAAATAAAAAATCCTGATCTCATCAAGCCGGGCTGGAAACTGAAAATACCAACACTGCCGTCAAAGAAAGAAAAGCAGGACGATGTTAAAAAAGATGAGAAGGCAGTAAAAGAAGAATCAGAAGTTTCAACAGAAATGAACATCATTGATGAAGAAGGTAAAACTGTTGATGAGGACATGGACTCCGAAGAAACTCCTGAAGAAGATACCACAGAATAACCGGTAAAAGCCTGAAATACGGCTCATATATGTGAATAGAACAAAAGGCGGATCATAATGATCCGCCTTTTGCGTGGATTAATTTGTAACTTTACCGGGGATTGTTATACTATATAGTATGAGTGACGCAAATCGCTCAACTCTTCATTCGAACTCCTCTTCTATTATTCGTTGTAAAAAGCGGTTGTGGAGGGGGAGTCTTTTTTAAAGAAAGGTATAATAAAAAAGAATTTGCCACAGATAGGCACAGATGAACACAGACAAGGCTGCAGGTCTTATTAAGAATGTAATAATCTGTGTAAATCTGTGTCTATCGAGCGAAGCGGGTGGCAAAAAATAATTCAAGATACAAGAGGATGAGCATGGAGCACGAAGAAATACAGGCTTTAACCCGGAAGGTTGAAGACGAATACGGCATTATCACTACTCTGAAAACTGAACTTGGTAAAACCATCATTGGTCAGCATGACCTTGTTGACCGGATCATTATCTCCTTTCTGTGCGGCGGGCATATCCTAATAGAAGGATTACCGGGACTGGCGAAAACCCTTACCATACGGGCCTTTGCCCGCTCAATTGATACTTCCTTTTCGCGAATACAGTTTACCCCCGACCTGTTACCGGCTGACCTGGTGGGAACATCCATTTACAATCCCAGGGACATGGAATTTTTCGTAAAGAAAGGACCAATGTTTACCAACATTCTTCTTGCAGACGAGATAAACAGGGCACCTGCCAAGGTGCAGTCAGCCCTGCTTCAGGCAATGGAGGAGAAACGCGTTACTATCGGAGATGAAACCTTTACGCTGGATAATCCTTTCATGGTGCTGGCAACAGAGAACCCCATCGAACAGGAAGGCACCTATCCCCTGCCCGAAGCACAGGTTGACAGGTTTTTCATGAAGGTGCTGGTTAGTTACCCCGGTATTGAAGAGGAGAAAGAGATACTGCAGCGGCATGGAACACTGATCCCCGAATCTATTCAGCCGGTGATAAATGCCGTGGAGCTGAAAAAAAAGAATGAACTTATAAATTCAATATACGTTGATGAAAATCTTTACGATTATATCGTAAGGGTGGTGACGGCCACCAGGAACAGGGAAAACCCTGATATGAGCCGCTATATCGAGTACGGGGCAAGTCCCAGGGCGTCAATTGCCCTTCTCCAGGCCTCCCGGGCCATGGCCTTCATTAACGGGAGGGGATACGTGACCCCCGATGACATCAAGGCTATTGGTGCCGATGTGCTGCGGCACAGGCTGATTCTCACCTTCGATGCCGATGCCGAAGGGGTGAGTGCTGATGACGTGGTGGAGATGTTGTTTTCAAGGGTGGAGGTTCCGTAAGTGGAGGAGCGGGTAAAGGAACTTGTGAAGCGGATACAGCTTACCGTTCATCGTAAGATGAATACGGTCTTCGTGGGTGAATACCATTCCGCATTCAAGGGATCGGGCCTCTCTTTCGAGAGGGTGCGTGAATACCAGGCCGGCGACGAGGTAAAATTGATAGACTGGAACGTGTCCGCCCGCATGAATCACCTGTACGTGAAGGAATTTTCCGAGGAACGCGAATTGTCCATCGTGTTTCTTGTTGATGTATCGGCGTCGCTGGATTTCGGCACCAGCCGGATTAAACGGGATGTGCTGCACGAGATGGTTACCCTGCTTACCTACATGGCCCAGAGCAATAATGACAGGGTTATGATGGTGCTGTTTACTGACAGGGTGGAACATGTAATAATGCCCCGCAAGGGAAGAAAATACCTGCTGCATGTTCTGCGTGAACTGGTGGGTTTTGAGCCGAAAGGCAGTAAAACCGATATTGACGGGGCCATTGAATATACCCGCCGCATTTTAAAAAAACGCAGCGTGGTGTTCTGTATATCTGATTTTATCGGAAACTACTCTGATACCGCCCTGAGACGCATGGCGGCCAAGCATGATCTTATCCCGGTGGTGATCAGTGACCCCGCCGAGATCACGATGAAAAATTTCGGACTTGTTGAGTATATAGACCTTGAAACAGGGGAGACAATACTGAGTGACACGGTGCCTTCGAAAAGAAAACTTCCCGCCTTTAACGGGATTGATGCCATGTACCTTTCTACCGATACGCCGGTGGAGGTTCCGGTGCTGAGGTTCTTCTCGAGGCGTAACAGAAGCCGACTGAAAATAACCGGGTGAGTGTTCAAGATGAAGAGTATGCTGCATGTCAAAATCTCTATTATGTGTGTAATTGTTTCAGTATCAATAACCGCAGCGGCTGAGAAAGAGAAGTCTATCTCGGCTGAGGTTGAGCCGAAAGAGGTAACCG
>CAZAOK010000110.1:2648-8300 GCA_964486725.1 uncultured Leptospiraceae bacterium | reverse complement strand
CCGGGTTGCCTACCGGCAGCCTGAGATCACGGTGAAGGCGGTCAACGAGAAGGGAACCCTTGCCGACATCGCGTCCCCCGTGGCAATCGGTACCGGTACGAAGTACTGGATATTCTTCCTGGCAGGCGGGGCGGTGCTGCTTCTTGCCGGTTTTGGCGTGTACAGGTACATCTCTGCACGAAGAGGGTCAGGGCCCCTTGAGGATACGCCTTCCATACAGCCTTATGATCTTCTTGAAGCTGAGCTGTATTTACTGCTTCAGCGGTATTCTGAAAATCCGGCAGCACACGAGTGGTTTATAACTTCCCTTGATCACGCCTTCAGGCAGTTTCTCAGCCGGCAGCTGGGTGTTGATGCCATGGAGATGACATCCGGCGAGATCAGCGACGCGGTGCAAACTAAGGTGACCCCGCTGCAATGGGAGTATCACCGGGAAATTTTGAAAGAACTTTATACCCTCTGGAACACGGTGAAGTTCGCCGAGTACGTACCCGCGGAGGATGAGTGCCGCCGGAGTGCAGGGCTTGCCAGGGAAGCGGCATCACGCATGAAACGGGAGGTGCTTCCGGTTGTTACCTGATTTTAAAGATCCGTTGTTTCTCCTCTTGCTGATACCCCTTGCCGCGGCCTGCGCCTGGTATTACTGGAAAGGCACAACCGGTAAAGAAAGCGGGGTGGGGGTTTCTTCGGTCTCGGTGATCAGCGGCAGGAGATCCTGGCGGTCGAAAACCTATCCCTTTCTGTCGGTGCTGCGGGTGCTGGTGCTGGTGCTGCTTGTGGTGGCACTGGCCAGGCCGGGTGAGCGGGTGAATTATACAAGCTTTAAAGACCGGGGCATCAACATCATGGTGGTGCTTGACGTCTCAACATCGATGAAGGCTGAGGACTTCAAGCCGAAGCACAGGCTGCAGGTGGCAAAGCAGGTAGTGCAGGATTTCATCTCACGCCGCGAACATGACAGGCTGGGGCTGGTAGCCTTCGCGGGTGACGCGTGGCTGCAGTGCCCCCTCACCACGGAACATGAGATGGTGCAGAAACTGACAGGTTACCTGGAATTTGCCTCGCCAGAGGAGGACGGAACCGCCATCGGCGACGCCCTGGCCCTGGCGGCCTCTCGCATGAAGGATGATGAGACAAAGGAAGGGGTGATACTGCTGCTCACCGACGGGGTGAACAACAGGGGCATGGTTAACCCGGAGACGGCGTCGCGCATGTGCAGGGACATGGGCATACGCATACACGCGGTGGCCATCGGTTCAAGCGGAATGTCATCAGTTCCCCGCCCGGGAATATTTGGAAGCGGCCTGCGAGTGCACGGGTTCGATCCCGATGCCCTGCGCAAGCTCACTAACATCAGCGGCGGGAAATTTTACATGGCCGACAGCTCCGGTGTGCTCTGGGAGCATATGAAGCAGATAGACGCCCTTGAAAAAAAGGAATTCACCCGGCGGGAATACTCGGTGTTTCATGACGGGTTCAGGTGGTGGCTCTACGCCGCGGCCATGCTGCTGGCACTGGAGCTGCTGCTTCGTTCACTTGTATACAGGAAGGTGCCATGACACTGGCAGAATTTGACATACTGGTATACGTGGTTCCGGCAGCCCTGATGGTGCTGGCGGCGTTTATATATTATTCAACCTGGCGAAGAAAAGCGGCGGGACATTTCTTCGGACGTGAATGGCACAGGTTGCGGGATGCCATCCCCCGCGTGCGTATTGTGAAAGACGTACTGATAGTGTGTGCCATTATCACCATGGCTGTTGCCGTGCTGCGCCCCCAATGGGGATCCGTGGAGCGTGAAGTTCCCTACGAGGGAAGCGACCTGCTTTTCGTGCTGGACGTGAGTAACAGCATGGGTGCCCGTGATGCCGGTTCAAGCAGGCTTGAACGGGCGAAAAACGCCATTCGCTATATCGCGGAATCCATGCCCGGCAACCGGTACGGTCTTATCGTGTTTGCCGGCAGGGCCTATATCATGTGCCCTTTTACCGCCGATCTCGGGGCCTTTACCATGTTTCTTGACTCGGCAAAACCTGCCATGATACAGCGGCAGGGAACCGACATGGCTGCCGCCCTGGAAGAAGCAGCCCGGGTGTTTAAGAAAGAACGGCTCACATCAAAGATGATGGTTCTCATATCCGACGGGGAGGATCACGAGGGACGGGTGAAAGACGCCCTTGCCGCTTTTTCCGGTAAAGACGTCGCGGTGTATGCCATGGGTGTGGGAAAGGAAACGGAAACCCCCGTTACCATTCAGCAAACACCGGGTTTTCGCCAGGCTATGCGGGACGATGAGGGTAAGATCATCAATACCAGCAAGAACAGGAAAACACTGGAACTTATCGCGCGTGAGACAGGGGGCAGCTACATCGATATAACCGATGATCTTTCGGGAGCCGGCGAGGTACTCAGGGCGGCATCAAGGCAACAGAGCCGCAAAACCGGCACCATGAAGCAGAAAGAGCCTATCGAACGCTACCAGCCCCTTGTGCTGTTGTTGATACTTTTACTGGCCATAGAACTCTTTGTACCTGAAAGGAGGAAAGCCCGTGAATCGTAATTACCTGTTCCATGCATGCGTTGCCCTGATGACCATAACCTGCCTGGGGTGGATCGATCCCCTGGGTGATCATGTGAAAAGCGGCAACTCGAAGTACGAAGAGGAAGAGTACTCAAGTGCCGAGAGTGAATATACACAGGCAGCCGAATATGCCGAGGGTGAAGACCGCCTCAAACTGCATTTGAACCAGGGAGACGCCGCCTTCAAGCAGGAAAACTATGGCAATGCCCTGAAACATTACCGGAAGGCCGCGCGGTCACAAATCCCTGATATCCAAAAAAAAGCGTACCTGAACATGGGCAACACTTTCCTCAAGCAGAAAAAAGCTGATAAAGCGGCGGATTCATATATACAGGCCCTGGAGGTTGATCCGGGCTACATGCCTGCCAAGCAAAACCTGGAATACCTTTTCAGGCAGGATAAAAACCAGGGGAACCGTGGCAACGAGGGTCAGAGCCGTGATTCTAAAAAGGACAAAAAAGAAAGGGATGATCAGAAACAGGATAACCGGCAGCAAGATCCCGGCCGGCAGGATCAGCAGAAGGGTTCACAGGGTAAAGAACAGGCTTCCCGTGGGGAAAAGAAAGAAGAGGCTCTGACCCCCGGGCAGGTCGAGAAGCTCATGGAGATGATGCGGCAGAAGCCGGTGAGAAAACCCGCGGATAAGGGAGAGAAAGGTGTTGAATCGGGCAAAAACTGGTAAACTGGCTGTCCTTTTACTGCTGTTGTGCTGCAGTCCCCTGTGGGGGGCGGACATATCCGTGTCAATGGAACCGGAGGTGCTGCGGGTAAACGAGACGGGCAGCCTGGATATACGGGTTGATGATGCTGATAGCGTAGAGCTGATGTCGGTTCCCGGGGTTAAAAACCTTGATATTGAGTACGCGGGTACCGCCCGAAAGTTCGAGTTCGTGAACGGAAGAACATGGTCGGGAATGGTTATCCAGATGAGGGTCAGGGCCAGCGCGGAGGGGAGCTACACCATTCCCCCCATTAAGATACGCGTTGACGGGGAAGTGCAAAAGACCCGGCCCGTAACCTTCAAGGTTAGAAAAACCGTCGATGCCCCGTCCGGGGGCGAAAGCATGGCCTTTGGCATGATTGTACCCGCCCGTAACCGTGTACGTGCGGGTGAACCGGTGTTGGTTCGATACTACCTGCTGCATTCTGGCATTGACCTGCGTAACATGGGCAGCTTCAGAAAGATGCCCGTGGCAAACGGGGCAGTGCTTGAAGAGACCGAAGAAAGCATTGATGATGAGCCCATTCGTCTGAAGGGTTCCAACTTCACCAAAACCCACCTGGCAACCATGATTTTGACCCCTGTAAAAGAAGGAGAGATCACCATCGAAGGGGGCACCTTCGTGGTGGAAGTCATGAAACCTTTCGGATTCATGCGTGTGCCAAGGCATATGAAAGTGCGCTTTGAAAGTGTTACCGTGAATTCACTGCCCCTGCCGGAAAAGGGGCAACCTGCTGATTTCAAGGGCGACGTGGGGCATTTCAGCATTACCATGGATGATGCCAGTAAGAAGGTGCGTTTATTCGAAGAGGCACGGTTTACTGTGACAGTGAAAGGCAGCGGCAGCATTCATACCCTGTCCCCCCCCGTGTTTTTGAACCAGCCTGATGAAGTAAAGGTTATTACCTCACAGGGAGCCGGTTCGGCGGCACCTGCCCAAAACACCATTGAAGGCAGCCGTGAATTTACCTATACCCTCATCCCCTCGGCGCCGGGAACATACAGGTGCGGTCCGGCGCGTTTGAGCTATTTTGATACGGGGAAAAACCGGTATATAACCAAAAGCACCGGCAGCATCGTGCTGGAAGTTACCGGTAAAACCCTGCCTGCTGATGACAGTGAAGAGAAAGGCACTGATACCGGGGAGGATACCACTGCTGGTTTAACCGGAATTATTCTCGCTGTGGGGGGCGGGATTGCGGTTATCGGCCTGGTTCTGGGTGTTCTCATGTACCTGGACAGAAAAAAGTTACAAGTTATCGATGAAGATATCCCGCGTGATGTCTCGCCCCCGCCTCGACTCCAAAAGACCGATAGTGATACACATAAGGATGAAATTGAATTGCGGCAACTGCAGAACATGATGCGGAGATCACTGCGCAGGGAAAACACGGGACAGTTTCTCTCCCTGGCCGAAAAGATGACCGCCATTTCAGGACAGCCCGGCATGGCAGCGCTGAAAGAAGAGATCTACCGGTTCAGGTATGGCGGAGAGCACCCCACCATGGAACAATGTCATGACCTGTATAACCGGATACATGAAATACTGCGTAAAGGATAGAATACGAGTTATCCTGCCAGGCGGCAGCTAACAGCCGTTTTTCTTGGACTCATCCCATAACTGGTCAAGCTCTTCAAGGGACATCTTGTCCATGTCACGCATGCTCTCATCAGACCGTTTCTCCACGTACCTGAACCGGCGCATGAACTTGTCGGTGCTTTTAAGCAGGGCTTCTTCGGGGTTCACGTCAACGAAACGGGCTATGTTGACCAGGGTAAAGAGCATGTCACCCAGTTCTTCGGTGATATGGTCACGGTCAGTTGAGCCCAGCGATTCCCTGAATTCCCGTATCTCTTCTTCAAGTTTCAACTCCACATCGTCGATCTTATCCCAGTCAAACCCTATCCGTGAAACCTTCTGCTGTACCCGGTAGGCCTTCAGCAGGGCGGGGAGATGAACGGGCACCCCGTCAAGTATGGATTCCCTGTGGGCCTTTTCCTTCTTCTTTATCTTTTCCCACTTGTCTATAACCTCTTCCTTCGTGCCTGCTTCTTCATCGCCGAACACGTGGGGGTGGCGGTATATGAGCTTGGCGGCGATGCCCTCGGCGACATCATCGATGGTAAATGTGCCTTCTTCATCGGCGATCTGGGCGTGGGCGTATACCTGGTAAAGAAGGTCGCCAAGTTCTTCTTTCAGGTCATCGGGGTTCCCGCTTTCGATGGCCTCGTATACCTCGTAGGCTTCTTCGATCAGGTACGGCTTCAACGTTTTCGATGTCTGTGCCCTGTCCCACGCGCAACCACCCTCTGCCCGAAGTATGGCGGCTATTTCTTTGAGTTTATATAA
>CAZAOK010000110.1:0-2548 GCA_964486725.1 uncultured Leptospiraceae bacterium | reverse complement strand
ACCATAAGCCATAAATATCCCCACAGTGTAAAAACTTGACTGGATTGAACTTTTACATTTCTTGACGATACGGAAATAAAGAAATCCACTCTCCGCGCTCCCCGCGGCTCTGCGTGAGAACCTCCCCCGTTGAGTTGCATGTCGCCAAACAGTATTTTTAGTTGACAACCGGTCAGCGTTGTACCATAGCAGGGTATCCCAATAAAATTATTCAAGGAGCAAGACATGGCTACACAGAAAATGCTCAAGGATTTTGATCCCGAAATATTTTCCGCTATACAGAAAGAAGACCTGAGGCAGCAGGAGTCTCTTATCCTTATCGCCTCGGAGAACTATACATCGCAGGCGGTTATGGAAGCTTCTTCATGCACCATGACCAACAAGTATGCCGAGGGGTATCCCGGCAAGCGGTATTACAACGGCTGCCAGTGGGTGGACGAGGCCGAGATGCTTGCCATCCAGCGTATCAAGAAACTCTTCGGCGCTGAATACGCCAACGTGCAGCCCCACAGCGGCGCCCAGGCCAACATGGCGGTGTTCATGTCGCAGCTTGAGCCGGGCGACACCATCATGGGTATGAACCTGGCACACGGGGGGCATCTGTCACACGGGTCGCCGGTAAACTTCTCGGGCCGCTATTTCAACGTGGTGGCCTACGGTGTGACAGAAGACACCAACGTTATCGATTATGACGCCGCATGGAAAGTGGCAAAAGAACATAAGCCTAAACTTATTATCGCGGGTGCCTCTGCCTATCCCCGTTTTATCGACTGGCAGAAGTTTGCCGACATGGCGGCCGAGGTGGGAGCGAAACTCCTTACCGACATCGCCCATATCGCCGGGCTTGTGGCTACCGGCCATCACCCGTCCCCCGTCCCCGTTGCCGATTTTGTTACCATGACCACACACAAGACACTGCGCGGACCAAGGGGTGGACTCATACTGGCAAAAGAGGACTACGACAAGGAGATGAACAAGAACCTGTTTCCCGGAACCCAGGGGGGGCCGCTGATGAACACCATCGCGGCCAAGGCGGTGGCCTTTAAAGAAGCCCTGCAGCCTGAATTTAAGGAATATTCCGCCAATGTTATCAAGAACGCGAAGGCACTCTCAGAGGCTCTCATGTCAAGGGACATCAGGATAACCTCAGGCGGAACTGACAATCACCTGATGCTGGTTGACCTGCGTGAGAAAGGCCTTACAGGGAAGGACGTGGCCAACAGGCTGGAAGAGGCGGGCATCACCTGCAACAAGAACGGGGTGCCATTTGATGACAAGTCCCCCTTTGTTACCAGCGGTATACGGCTGGGAAGTCCCGCCCTTACCACCAGGGGCCTGAACGAAGACGACTTCAGGCGAATCGGAAATCTCATAGCCGATGTGATAGAGAACATGGACGATGAAAAAGTGCATAAGAATGTAAAGGCCGCCGTGGCCGAGATATGTGCTTCATACCCAACTGATTTCCTCAGGCTGGAACCGAGGTAAGTATCAAGAACAGTTATCAATTAGTAATAATTAACCTATAAGATTCCTGTGAAGACAGGAATCTTATAGAAAAAGCTTTTATGAGATTCCGGCACTTCGGCCGGAATGACAGGGTTGGCATTCGGTTGCTATTTGATCTTCAGGGGTTTATTTAATATCAGGTATGCCTTTTGCAGCATGCCACACCCGGACAATCTCAATCCAGGATTTGTCTTTATTTATCCTGTACACTATTCTGCAGGGTTTTTTATTATTTCCCTGATTGCCGGATCGTTAAATTCCGGGACGACTCTTCCTGATTCAGGGAAGGTTGCCAATCTTTCAATTTCTGAAAATAGATTTGTGACAAACCTGGCTGCTGCCTGGGTGTTGTCTTCTGCTATGAAGTCTGCAATATCTATAAGATCAAGGCGGGCAGCGGGTGACCATGTTAACTTGTAAGCCATTCGGAGAAATCCTCCATGACTCGATCGTGGGCAATTCCTTTACCTTCGTCTAATTCATGAAGGCCCTTTCTCACACCAGCCACGAAGTTTATTCTTTCCTGTATATCTTCCCAGCTGGCATCGTCGGGGAGTTCCTGTATGGTTTTTATTGCTTTTTCCTTCGTTGTCATGAGTAAACCTCAAGTACAATAGAGATTATTAAATCTTGATATTGATATATAATATATAAAAAATATTTTGTGTAAAGGAAAATAATCAGTTTCTAATATTAATTGGTGGCCTCAGTTACCGATTGTTACCATTTCCTGTTTACGGTGATATTTTCAGTTCTATTTTTTGGCATATTGCTTAACATTAATTTTTCACGGCGGGGATAGTGAATAGTTAGCAGTTATCAGAGGGATTATATTATTTTACTGATAACTCGTAACGGGAGTGAATTAAATTTCGGGTAATAAAACAAATTTCAATGTCAATTTTGAATAAAGAAGGGCACATTCCTCTTTGTCATGCGAACGTACACTACGAGGCCCCCTGTATCCCCCAAGGGGGACTACTGACTCATTATATTAAATGTCAGCACCTGAAAATTTCATTTATATGAATTTTTTGTC
>CAZAOK010000109.1:0-12816 GCA_964486725.1 uncultured Leptospiraceae bacterium | reverse complement strand
CTCAGCACGGCGTCGAGCGAAGCGGGCGGTTTTATGTATTTAAAACCTTATTATAGCATAAGTGTTTTCTTCGGGGGACTAATAATAATTCAGCACGACAGCTGAATAATAACAAAACCTGCTTTTTTCTAACAGTGAATTGTGGATGATTGTGACCGCTGCGGCGCTCCAGTCATGATACCGGGTGCCCCCGGGAATATATTCCTATTGATTGATCTTTGTCCCCTTCTTTCTTCGTATAAATAGAACCAGTTGTCCCACTGCCAGTGGAACAATGCTTGTCACAAGAAGTAGAATCCAGCCGGTGGTTCCCGGCATGGTAACCTTGAGTACCTCTGAGAGGATGGGCACATACAGTGCCAGCAGTATCAGTCCCGTGCATAACACCAGTGCGCCGATCACGTACGGGTTGGTGAGAATGCGGTTCCTGAAAAAAGTACTTTCCACATCCCGCATGTTGAATACGTGCCAGAGGCGTCCCAGAGCGAGGCTGAGAAAAGAAACAGTGACGGCCTCTGCTTTACCAAGGTCAAACCAGTACAGCGCAAGTATAAAACCCGTTAAAACGGCGGCGGCGATGAGTATACTGTACCAGAATGTTTCACGCCACTGGCTTTTTCCCATTATGGGCTCTCCGGGATCACGAGGTGGTTTTTTCATTATTCCCGCGCTTGATTTACCCATGCCCAGGGCCAGGGCGGGGAAGGCGTCATTTATGGCATTAAGATAGAGTATCTGCAGGGGCAGCAGTGGTAGCGGCTGTCCGGCAATTGAAGCCAGTGTTACGATGAGTATCTCCCCCAGGTTTCCGGAAATCAGGTATATGACGAACTTGCGTATATTGTTAAAGATTGTGCGGCCATGTTTTACCGCTGTAAGAATGGAGGTGAAGTCGTCATCCTGCAGGATAATATCAGATGCCTCCTTTGCTACCTGTTGTCCACGTTTACCCATGGCAACCCCGATGTCGGCTTTCTTGAGTGCGGGGGCGTCATTGACGCCGTCACCGGTCATGGCAACGATATTGTTTTCTTCCTGGTATACCGATATAAGGTTTAATTTCTGTTCAGGGCTTACCCTGCAGAAGATAGAGGTTTGTGTGATCTCGCGCATTTCCTCTTCACTCAGCGAAGAGATATCTTCAATTTCAGAACCCTGTTTTACGGGGCCTTTCTCGTCATCAATGATACCCACCGCAACGCCAACATTTGTGGCGGTCACTTCCTGGTCTCCTGTAATCATTATTACCCGGATGCCTGCTTCATTACATTTCTCGATGTCCCCCCTTATATCACCTCTTGGCGGATCTACCAGTCCTGATAAGCCAAGAAAGGTCAGGTTTTCGTAGGGTTTTTCATCAATTGAGCCTGTTGTCTTAACGGCCATGGCAAGAACACGCAGGCCGTTTCTGGCCATTTCGGTATTGATATCCAGCCACCTGGATTTTTCGTCCTCCGAAAAATCTTCTGGCTGTCCTTTGCTGTTGATATGGGTGCATACATCAAGTACCGATTCTGGAGCACCTTTTACAGATACCCTGTACCGGTTATCTTCTGTCTTGTGATAGGTGGCCATCATCTTGTTGGAAGGATCAAAGGCGATCTCCTTTTCTTCAGGCATTTTCTGAAGAAGTTCATCATGATGCAGTCCGGCCTTTTCTCCCGCTACGATAAGGGCTACTTCCATGGGGTCACCGATACTTTCGGTTTCACCATCATCACTTATTCGCAGTGACGCGTTGGTGCAGAGCATACCGGTTTTCAATGCTTCCATTAAAACAGGATCATCCGCGGGATTGATTTCTTTATCCTTTATGGAAAATGTGCCATCAGTGCGAAGACCTTCCCCGGTGATGGTTATGATATTATCGCGTTCCCTGAACTCGGTCATGGTCATCTGGTTCTCTGTGAGTGTGCCGGTCTTATCGGTAAAAATGACGTTGGTTGATCCAAGGGTTTGTACCGCTGTAAGTCTTCGGACAAGCGCGTTTTCATCAGCCATCTGTTTCATGCCGCGGGCAAGCGCTACCGTGGCTACAACGGGAAGTCCTTCCGGTATGGCCGCTACTATCAGCACAACGACAGTTTTGATCATAAGAAGCAGGTCTTTGCCTGAAAGAAACCCGGCTGCGCCGGCAAAAAGGGAAACGAAGAATATTACCTTTATGAGATTTTTTGCAAGGCTGTCCAGCTGCTTTTCCAGGGGATCAGAATGAGACTCTGCTTCGTCCACGAGTGACGCGATGGTACCGATTTCCGTGTCCATCCCCGTAAATACGGCTATTCCCTGGCCGGAGCCCCTTGTTATAGATGTGCCCTTGTATACCATGTTCTTTCTTTCCGCCAGCGGGGCTTCTTCGTCAATGCTGTCAATGGTTTTATCAACGGGTGCTGATTCTCCGGTCAGGGGGGACTCGTTGGCCTGCAGATTGTTGGATTCAATCAGCCGTATGTCTGCTGATATCATATCACCGCTTTCAAATACCACGATGTCTCCGGGAACGATATCCCTGGCGTCGATTTCCTGTACCTCGCCATTCCGCTTTACCATGGCGGTAACCAGGTCCATTTGCTGCAGCGCTTCCATTGACCTGGTTGCCTTCAGCTCTGTGGTAAAACCTACTACCGCGTTTATTGCCATGGCCACCAGGATGGCGATGCCGTCAACCCATTGGGCGAATGCCAGTGAAAGCAAAGCGGCGGCAGCAAGCACCAGCATGATCAGGTTGGTAAACTGATCTATCAATATTTTCCAGGCGCTTTTGCCTTTTGAATGGCGTATCCTGTTAGCACCGAATGTGCTTCTTCTCTTCTTTACTTCATTCCCGGACAGTCCTTTACCGGGATTTACTGATAGTTTTTCTGCAATGCTTTCAGCAGAAAGCATCCAGGGTGATTTGGGTTGTGTGGGTGAGTTCATTGATAACTATCCAGTGCATATAGAATAATTTATACAATGATTATAACCTACAGGCTGCATGAATGCAACCCCCCTGGAGGGGGGTTGCAAGAACTGCTCCCACGGAAATGGCTATTTCTTTTCTTCCACTTCAATCTCATCATAGCCGGTTATCATGGCTTTCATGTGGGAAGTAATTGTGTGCCCCGTGGTTGTCATGTAGACATGGATCACCGCGAAAGTAAGAAGAAGGTATGCCCCGAAGGTGTGTATGATGGCTATCCATTTTACAGATTGAAGGTGCAGGGTTCCATGCGCAACATAATAATAGATAAGTCCCGTCAATACCATTACAGGTATTATCAATATTTTGAAGCCGAGATAACTGATTTTCTGAAGTGGATTAAGCTTCACCTCAACAGATTTGTCATGAGGGTGAGGTTCGTTTTTGAAGATCCCCACAAGGTAATATCGAACCTGGTCTCTCAGCTTGTCAGTGGTTGGAATATATTGACGCCATTCGCCGGTGGTAAAATGCCAGAAAATGGCAAAGGCAATGAGTACAATCAGAATGAAACCGGTGTACATGTGAAGTATCACCGCGTTCTCGAATCCAAAAATATTGTATGAACCATGCACTTCAAATCCTGTTAACGCGAGAAAGAATATTAACAGGGCCTGTGTCCAGTGCCACAATCTTTCAAATCGTTTATACATGTATACTTTTTGTATCATACATCACTCCTCTTCTTTCCGTGATCGTGAGAACCTGATAAATCCGTGAATGATGACTCCCGCGATAGAGCCGAACAGCATCACCATGCCGAGGATGTCAAGCACCAGGCTGCGGTCCCTGCCGGGGATCCAGCAGGCTTCAAGACCTTCAAGTCTTCCATTTCTACTATGGCAATCATCGCATTTAAGGGCGTTTTCTTTTGGCTGTATGAGATGAGTCAGCGGCCAGAACATTTCAGTTTCTATCCAGTCGTATTTGCCGCTGTACTCTACGCCTGCATCTTCCATTCCAACCTTTGCGGCCTTGTCCCAGTTCCAGTCTGCCCAGTAGGCTCCGCTGCCCTTTTTACCAAATAGTTTAGGTATTATCATAGTCTTGTTTACCGGGTCATATGGCTGTTTTCCCAGCATGATCTTGAAAGGCCAGATTTTGCTACCAGGCGCGCCGCATTCTCCTTCAATGGTGTTAATCTGTATGGGAGTATTGTCAGGATCGATTTTATCACCAACAAGAAGGTGCCCAACCTTTCCGTCGAACCAGCGGTATTCCGGTTCCAGGTTTTTACCCAGCTTGAATTCACCTTTCTTGCTGTCATAGATGTTGTCCCCGTCTTCGTCCTTTATGACGAATGGTTTCCCTTTTTCGTTCTTTTTCCCTGCCTTGGACCAGTCCCACCAGGTCTTGGTTTTATACTGTGTGGAATACAGGTTTATATGACAGGCCTGGCAGGATAACTTATCGTAATGCTTGTCAAGAATACGGCGTATAAAGGTGTCCTCTGGGTTTTCCCTGTTATGCAGCTTGCTTTTGAATAAATCATATCCCATCTTCTGTTCAGTCTCAAATTCCTCAACATACAGTTTCTGGGTATGAGGTTTCATGGTATGACATCGCGTGCAATGCAGCCTGTCACGGTTCTCAACGGATACCGAGTATAGCTGTCCCTTTATGTCATGTTTTGGTGCCACGTGACAGTCAACGCAGACCATTTCGCCCCCGTCCTTTCCCATGTGGATATCCGTGGTTTTTTCAGGGTTCAGCAGGGATTTATCCAGTGTACCGTGTTTCACCGCGTTGCCGCCGCCACCGTAAAAGTGACATGAACCACAGTTTTTACGGGAAGGCTTACCAACGCTCTGTGAGACTTTTCTGTAATCAGGTCTTTCAAACCATTTTTTACCACCCTTGAAAAATTTTCTTTTCTCAGGTGGGTATCCAGCACCGGTGGGGAATTTTTCGTATGTACCCGTTTGTTCGTGGCAGACAAGGCAGTCAATCTTTGTCTGATCGGTGAAATCAAAGTTTTCGTCCTTCCATCCATATCCAATATGACAACTGGTACATCTCGGTTCATTGGAACGAATGGCTACGCAGAAGTTATTGATAATATTGATCTTGCCAACCTTCATCTTCTCTCCCTTGTGACCGGGAAGTTTATCCGTTTCCCGGTACCACAGCCAGTGGGATGTCTTCATGATATGGTCATCCGCAAGATTGTGGCATCCAAGGCAGGTTATGGTCACATCTTCCGGACGATCAAAGGATCTCTGAAGCTCCTTGAAGTTGCCGTGGTCGGCGGTTTGTGCCATGATGCCGATGGTTACCATGATTGTTGATATACTGACAATCATGAATAATAATCCATTTTTACCCATTGTTTCCTCCAGTTATCTTCAATCGGATGTGACAGGGAGTCCCCTGTCTTTCCAGGACGAAAAACCACCTTCAAGAATATATATTTGTGTAAACCCTGACTTCTTTGCTGTTTGGGCGCCCTTTTCGGTTTTAAGCCCCCGGCCGCAATAAAGAATCAGCACAGGTGTGTCACTGTAGGCGTAGAGTAGTTCATCGAATTTTTTACTGCGAAATGGTATATGTATTGCTCCCGGGATATGTCCGTCAGCATATTCAGAAGAACCGCGAATATCTACCAGCACTATTTCCTGGCGCATGTCCGGATCAGTTATCATCCGGTGAATGTCCCGGGGTGATTTTCTGGATACTGCACCGCACGAGGTAAGTGCTGACAGGATAATTATAACAGAAATGTATTTCGTGATTAGCCTTTTGTAATGAACCATCAGGTTTCTCCTGCATGATATGTTTGTATCATGAAAGGGAGGAGAACGCAATCATTTTTACGCGTAAGCATTAATGAAAAAACCCGGCGAATTGCCGGGTTTTAAATGTGGTATGATACAACTTATTCGGACTGTATATTGTATAAGTTCCTGTGTTGTATTATCCTATGGTTTTTACTGAAACCGCACGGGGACCTTTGTCACTCTGTTCAATGGTGAATTCAACTCTGTCACCTTCGAAAAGGGTCTTGAATCCATCGCCCTGAATGCCTGTGTGATGCACGAACACATCCGTTCCATCATCTTGTGAAAGGAAACCATATCCTTTCTTTTCGTTGAACCATTTAACTGTACCTTTTGTCATTGCATGACACTCCATAAACTGTAAAATATTGGGTGTTACCCCATTAAGTTGCAGCTTCTTCATACCCACGTATTACTTTGCCGGAATTAATATTCGGGGAAGTGAAAACGATTTGCTACGAGATGCTATCAACTAGTTTGTCATACTAATATACATCATAATTTCGTCAAATCAATTTTTATTTAATTTTTATACATTCTTTATTCTTTTGCTTTTTAAGTGTAATTGGTAAACCCGGAAACGGCTTGACGTCATGAATTTATGGGGTTGTAATCTCTGCAATAGTAAACTTTTAATTCACCGGAGGTGATGTAATGACCACCCTTGCCATTACCGCAATAACTGATTTTATTCTGGCAGCTGAAGTGATGTTTCTAACCGGAATGCTGCTTGGAAAGTCATTTCCTGTCACTTCGCCGGCTTTTTCATGGGGGCTGGCCATGCTTTTTATGGGGATCAGCGCCCTTCTCGGGGGAATAGATCATGGTTTTCTTGAAAACCGGGTGGGGGACACAATACGTACAATCGCGCAACGTTTAACCTGGTTTTTTATCGGGCTGATGATTACCTGCACACTCGTTACACTGGCATGGCAGTTTCTTCCTTCCGGTTATTATTTCACAATGTATATTATAGCGCTTGTACAGCTTGCTTTTTTCATATTTCTGATAATACGATATAATAATTTCCTGGTTGTGGTTATAAATTATGCCCCGATAATGATTATCTTTTTGGGCTTCAATATTTTTGGTTTAAATAATGAAAGCGGCTCAATGGTAATGGTGGCCGGTTTGCTGCTTTCATTCGTAGCGGCCGTGGTGCAGGTAATGAAAATTGATGTTCTTTCCCCGCTTGATCATAACGGGATGTATCATGTGATCATGATGGTGGCGGTGTATTTTTTGTATCTCGGGGGGCTTCAACTGGGCTCCTGAGTATTGTATAATATCTCCTGTGGCGTCTGGACGTTGCCGTGTATTTTTTGTATCTATATATTAAGATGATATACAATTATTCGGCACGATACAGAACTACCAGGAGGTTTCATGATTTTTAAAGACAGATCACACGCGGGTAAAGTGCTGGCAGGTTTGCTTAACGATTATGCCAGCCCCGAAACAGTTGCACTGGGGTTGCCCAATGGCGGCATTCCGGTTGGTATAGAGATCGCCCGTGAGCTTGGCTGCAAATTTGACCTCCTCTTTGTCAGCAAGATAACCCCCTCTTTTAACACCGAAACAGGTTATGGATCAGTATCTGAATCAGGTGCTATAACCATTAACGAACAATTCGTGAAACGATATGCCATAACCCCGGAGAACGTAAAACGTGACACAGACAGAACCCGCGAAAAAATAAGTCGGCGCATGAAGACCTACAGGATTGCTGAAGAGAGACCGCAGATCAAGGGTAGAACAGTGATCATCGTTGATGACGGTATCGCAAGCGGATATACCATGATAAACGCAATCCAGACAGTGAAAGACAGGGGAGCTGACAAGGTGATTGCCGCGGTGCCCACGGCTCCCCAAAGCACATATGAGTATGTCCAGTCAAAGGTGGACGGGATAGTCTGCCCCGATATCCGGGATGTAAGCCGTTTCGCCGTGGCCGATGCCTACGAGAACTGGCATGATATCAGTTTCGATGAGGCCATGACACTTCTCAAAGAAGTAACGCCAGACCGATGAAATTCTAAAATGAAATATATAAATATAAATATTCCATTTTAATTGACAGATAGCCCGCATGTGGAATTCTTGTCAAAATTCAGTTACTAACATACATAACAGTAGAAATGTTTATCGTGTGTTGAAGTAATTACTGCCAGGAGTAGATGAATGCTGAGAACAATTGCTGATATCGGTAAAAAGCTGGAAAAGCGGAAACAAAAAGTCACCCTTGTGGCAACAGCCGTTCAGGATGAAAATGTTCTGAGCGCGGTGCTTGAAGCGCGTGACCGGGACGTCGTGGATATATTGCTTATCGGAAATGAACAAAAGATCCGGTACATGGCGGAAAACTCCGAGGAAGACCTGTCAGGTATTTCCATAATAAACGAGGAAGATGACTACAAGTCGGGTATTGATTCAGTGAAGCTTGTTCATGATAACAGGGCCCATATCCTGATGAACGGGCAGGAGAACTATCATGGATATGCCGTTCTTGGACGTGCGGTTATCGACAGGGAGCATGGAATTCGCAGGGGACAGCGTATATCACACTTTGCCCTGTGTGAACTCGAATCCTATCACAAGCTGATTGGCATCACTGATTGTGTAATGAATGTAAATCCTGATTTAAAAACAAAAGCAGCCATAATAAGTAATGCTGTATTTTTTATGAGAGTGCTGGGTGTGGAAAACCCCAGGGTGGCGGTGCTTGCTGCTGTTGAAGTGGTTAACGAATCAATGCCGGTAACCATGGATGCCGCCATGCTCTCAAAAATGGCCCAGCGTGGTCAGATAAAAAATTGCATGGTTGAAGGGCCGCTGGCATTTGACAATGCTATATCCAAAGAACACGCGAAACACAAGGGGATCATTAATGATGTATCTGGTGATCCGGATATACTGCTGGCACCTGACATTGAAACAGCGGGAATGATATACCAGTCTTTTGTATTTTTCAGTAAAGCAAAAGTAGCTTCACTGGCACTTGGTGCCACCGTACCCATAGTGCTGACATCAAAGCTTGATTCGCATGAGACCAGGGTTAACAGTATACTTCTGGCTGCCAGTCTCTACGCGTAAATTGACATACTATTCAGGTAATTATTGAATACCATAAAAGGGGTAAGCTAATGTATCGCACACTTGATGATATATTTAAAACTATAAAGACAGACGGGCAAAAGAAGAAGCTTGTTGTGGCAGCAGCGCAGGATGAGCATGTGCTTGATGCCGTATTCAGGGCATACAACAAGGGTGTAGTTGAACCTGTACTGGTTGGAAACACGGAAGAAATTGAGAAAATCGCGTCGCATGAAGGCTATGATCTTTCAGGTATTTCCATTTTACACGAGGCAGAACCGGTTGCCGCGGCAGTCACCTCTGTAAAGATGATACACGATGGTGAAGGGGATATCCTGATGAAAGGCATGGTTGATTCCTCATCCTTTCTCAGGCCCATTCTCAGCCGGAAATTCAACCTGCGCCAGAGTGATACACTTTCACATGTGGGCATTATCGAATTGCCACATTACCACAAGGTATTCGCCCTTACCGACGGTGCGTTGAATATCGCCCCTGACCTGGATATGAAGATCGCCATTGTAAAAAACGCGGTGTTTTTAATGCGAAAGCTTGGTATTGAGATGCCCAAAGTGGCAGCACTGGGGGCTTTTGAACTGGTGCATCAGAAAATGCAGGCCACAATAGATGCAGCCCTGCTCTCAAAAATGGCCCAGCGGGGCCAGATACGCAATTGTGTTATCGAGGGGCCCATGTCATTTGACAACGCGGTGTACAAGCAGAGCGCTGAGTTCAAGGGACTTGACAACGAGGTGGGGGGTGACGCGGACAGCCTGCTTTCTCCAAATATTGAGGCGGCCAATGGGCTGCACAAATCCATCGTGTATTTTGCCGGCGCGGACGGGGCTTGTGTGATTCTCGGAGAATCAGTACCGGGGGTTCTGACTTGCCGTACCGAGTCTGAAGATGTAAAACTCAACAGCATAATGCTTGCCGCAAGCGTGGATTTTGATAAATAATTTCTGGAGTATATACTTATGAGTAAACAACTTGTGCTGGCCATAAACCCGGGATCTACATCAACCAAAATAGCCGTGTATGACGGTACAAACAGGATCCTGGAACAATCCATATCTCATAGTACAGATGAACTGGGCCAGTTTGCTGACATGATGGACCAGTATGCCTTCAGGGAAAAGCATGTACTGGAAGAACTGGAAAAAGATAATATTGACCTGCATGATATACGAATAATCGTGGCGCGGGGAGGACTTCTCAGGCCCGTTCCGTCGGGAATTTATCGTATCAATGAAACCATGATAGATGACCTGAGAAAAGGGGCCGCGTCAACCCAGCACGCGAGCAATCTTGGCGGATTGATCGCGGACGCACTTGCAGCTGATATAGATGAAGCAGAAGCATTCGTGGCAGACCCACCCGTAGTTGACGAGATGGACGAGGTGGCACGTCTTGCCGGGCACCCTCTTTTCAGAAGAAAACCAATATTTCATGCCCTTAACCAGAAGGCCATTGCCCGTAAGCACGCCCGTGAAACAGGCCGGCCATACGAAGAATTAAACCTCATCGTGGGCCACATGGGAGGGGGCATATCAGTTGCCGCTCACCGCGGAGGAAGGATCATCGATGTGAATAACGCCCTTGACGGAGAAGGCCCCTTTTCACCTGACCGAAGCGGCACACTGCCAATGGGGGACATGATAAAGCTGTGTTTCTCTGGAAAATATACAATTAAAGAAGTAAAAAAAATGATGGTAGGAAAGGGTGGTATGATGGCATACCTGGGAACCGGCGATGTGCGGGAGGTTATTGAAAAGATCAATAACGGTGATGAAGAGGCCGCCCTGGTGCTTGACGCAATGATATACCAGGTAGCCAAGGCTGTTGGTGCCATGTCAACCGTTCTCGAAGGAAAGGTTGACGGTATTGTTCTGACAGGTGGTATCGCTTTCAACCAGGTGGTAACCGATAAACTTAAAAAGCGCGTAGAAACACTTGGCCAGGTGTATATCTATCCCGGAGAAGACGAAATGGAAGCCCTGGCCATGAACGGTCTCATGGTACTCAACGGTGAGATCGAGGCACATGAGTACTAAAAATAATAATTAGCAACCACAGAGACCCGGAGAAACAGAGTAAGGATTTATAGTTTTGCTTACTGTTGTCGGAAAGAACGACGTGGCGAAGATTGTTGTGGGGGATGAGGGGAAGAAATAATGGTTTTCGAAGCGTTAGACGCCATATGGGTACGTAAAATAACTTCAACCAAAAAGCCCTACAACCATCCGCCGCAGGCGGATACCTCATAAGGTCGACTGTTCGAGACGACTTCCACGAAGTGGAGGAGTCGAGTTTCGACCGAAAACAGGCTCAAAAATTGTTTATGGGTTTTTTTTACTATTATTACTTTTTAATAGTATATTTGAAGAACTATATAAATATTACAAAGGGAAAATAACTAGAAAAAAAATAATATTAAGGTTTTTTACATCATGGCCATTTGCGATTTGGATTATGGCAATAATATTTTTTATGATGTCTTCATTTTGGTCATCGTATATTTCTTTTAATCAATATGTCAGTGTATATATAATACTATGCTTATCAATATTTTATTTTATAAAGAAGTTTATGATGAAAATGCAGAAATATATTGAGGTGAAAGATAAATAGTGTAATTATTATATATTGCTTAAATACATCAACTGTACAATCTTATGATATGAATATATAGCCGTGACCTCCATGCCACTGTGCCGCTGTAAGAAACTCAGTTAAGACACACATGTAGGTATGAGCACCTGCAAGTACAGTTTAAACAAAACAAAAAAGGAACCGCTCCATGCAAAAACAAAACGAAAAAGAAACCCAACTGAACATGCAGCAGCAAATCCCCGAGGTATACTCCAACACCGCCCTGGTGAACTTCTCACCCTACGAGTTCGAGATCACCCTGGGCCTTGGCAGCAGCAACTACGAGGGAGTAAAACCCGCCGTTAACGTGCGCATGTCACCGCAGTTCGCGAAGGAGTTTTATAAAGTATTACAGGAAAATGTTGATCTCTACCAGGAGCACGTGGCGAAGATCGTTGTAAATGGATAGATGAGTGTGGATAAACATGGAGGCGTTAAATAACCATTGACAACTAAAGCTTGATTATTTTAATCCCTTTCTTTTTATACATGGTAAAATGAGTATCAGTAGTATATATAGTTTTTACACCTGCATGAAGAAGCGAAGCAATTATAAATGAATCTATTGCAGGAATGCCATTCCCATGTGATATTTTTGCTGATTGAGAAATGACATGGGTGTTTTCCAGCCATAAGACTGTACACCATTCGTTAATATCATTAATTATACTTTCAGAAGTTTTCCTGTCTATCGAACCTTTCAGTGATAATCGTTCAATTTCAAAGATAGATAAACAACAGACAAACCCGGCAACCTCATTATTAATTACCTCTTTCCATGTTTGTATTGCAGTTGTGTTGTTATGGAGGATTTTAATGAAGAAGCCGGTATCAAATCCTTTCTTCTTGTCTGTCATTATCAAGTTCCGTGTAAATAGTAGGGGAAATGTTTGTTTTTCCGGCAAGATCCAGGATACGTGATTTTTGACCCGAAGCTTTCTTTGAACTGCGTTCTCTTACCGGAAGAACAATGATCTCAACTTCACTTCCAAATTCCTCTGGAATATGCTCAATTGATGCTTTGCCGTTTTTAACTTTTTTTATGAATTTTATAGCCTGCATAATATTACATTGGTTGTTCCCTATAATATTTGAATTACTATCTATGCTAAAATGTATTGTGTATATATTTAATGGTCAAGTTAAAAAATCAACTATATAAGGAAGTCTGATCAGGATGAGTCTCGCGCAGTGGGAGAGTCGAGTTACGGCTAAATACAGTCCCTGGGGCTGTCACGTTAAACTCCTCGGGCCCTGCTTCGCAGGATCCCTCGTCAAACAAGTCGCGCGCAGAGGTGTCCGCCTGCGGCGGACGGGTTTGAGGGCTTTGTT
>CAZAOK010000108.1:0-12835 GCA_964486725.1 uncultured Leptospiraceae bacterium | reverse complement strand
AAACGCGTCGGCCTCCCATCGAGGGAGGGGGATAAAGGAAACAGAATAATTTGCAATGGGTCACGTGAATGTAACCCGGAATTTAAATCACTCCCCACAGAGGCTCAGAGGTACAAAGAAAGAATTGTATAGTGGGCTTTATAGTAAAAAGATACTGCCTGGTTTTCATGTTGAAACCATTATCTGAATTAAAATATTGAGATAAAAAATTATTGCGCCAGCCGGTGGTATGTTGCATGATTGCTTATCACCAGGGCAAAAAAGGAGTAATTATGGCGGCACGAGTATTGGGCTATTCCAACGGGGAACGGATAATTGAGGCGGGGAAGCTGGAACAGCGGATGTATATAATCCTTGACGGGATGGTTGAGATATCCCTGTCCGACGGGAAGGAGAAGCTGGTGGTGGCGAACCTGAAAAAGGGAGATTTTTTCGGGGAGATATCCCTGTTCAATAATTCACCCAGAAGCGCCAATGCTATCGCGGTTGGTGACGTTAAAGTGGCCTACATTGAAAACCTTCAACAGTTGAAAGCATTCCTGGTAAAGAACCCTGGATTTGCTGCCAAGATGGTACACATACTTGCACAGCGCCTGGCAAAGACCGACGAGATACTTATGGGCAAGGTATCCGAGATTAACCGGTTAAAACTGATGGTGTAACCGGTTTTGTGATATGAAATATCTTTTTGGCCCCGTACAGTCACGTCGTCTTGGCCTGTCACTTGGCATTGACCTTGTCCCGTATAAAACATGCACGCTTGATTGCGTGTACTGTGAATGCGGTAAAACCACATGTCTTACCTCGGAGATAAAGGAATATGTGCCAACCCGTGAAGTGATAGACGAACTTAAAGAATTTCTGGCAGGCAGCCCGATGCTTGACGTGCTCACCTTCTCGGGGTCGGGGGAACCCACCCTGCACAGTGGTATCGGCACGGTTATAGATTTTATCAAAGACAATTACCCGGAGTACAGGGTAGCGGTGCTTACCAACGGAACCCTTTTCTGGCGTGAAGAGGTGCGAAAGAAGGTGTTGCGGGCCGATGTGATTATCCCCTCACTTGACGCGGCGGTATCTGAAACCTTCGCCCGCATAGGCAGGCCGGTGACCCCGGTAACAATGGACAAAACCATTGACGGGCTTAAAAGCCTTCGAAGAGAATACAGCGGCCTTCTTGTGCTTGAAATATTCATCATACCCGAAGTGAATACCCCGGAAGAAGAACTGTCGCGTCTCAGGGAAGCCCTGCTGCAAATTGATCCTGATGTCATCCAGTTAAACAGGCTTGACCGGCCCGGCACAGAAGAGTGGGTAGAGCCTGCGGATGACAGGGTGATGAATATGGTTGCCGACTTTTTAAAGCCGATGCGGGTGCAGACGGTTGGCAAACCCGTGTACCAGGCGCGAAGCACCCCCGACAATGAAAAACTTGAAGAGTCGGTACGGGCGGTGTTGTCAAGAAGGCCCTCGACGATGGAAGACCTGTCAGCCACCCTTGGCATACGAAGAAGCCAGTTGAGTAAAATTCTGCACATTCTCAGGGAAAAGGGGCAGGTAGAGGAATACAAGATGGAGCGGGGATGGTTTTACCGTCTGAAACAGGACGAAACTTTCTGATCATTGAATACGGGCAACCTTGACTGAGATGGCTTTGCTGACCTCGTGCATATTCTTTTCACCGTCTATGGTTTGTGACACATACAACACGATTTTCGAAGTTGACCTTTCCACCAGCCGTGCCGATACCCGCACATTCTCACCCATGGGTATAATGGATCCAAGCAGCAGGTACCTGGGTAGCTTTTTTTCATCGGGTGAAAGCTTTGACAGCATTATTACCTTTTCTTTTCCCATCATTTTTGAAAGTTGCACCCGCAGGTTGTCTTCCAGGGCAGCAGCCAGGTTACTTCCTGTACTGGATGATTGGAATGTACCAACGGCAATATCATACCTTGCGGGGGCATGGGAAGTTTTTTTCACGGGAGGTTCATTGTTAACATCCCGCGTGAAGGCAGGAAGCTCATCCGGAACAGTTGTCTTGAGTTCATGTTGAATAAATTTAACCGTATAGTAGGTAGTAGTGGCGATACCGCCTGTGGCAACAAGTAATGCCGTGGTTGCAACCATGGCACTTTTCGCCACAGACAGTGGAATACCAAAACGCCTGGACAGGTAGAATACCTTGAGAACAACGGCGAAGAAGATGCCATACTTTCCCTTGTTCTTCATAATCATTACAAGGGCTTTTTGCCGCGCAAAAAACATGCGCTGCCTGCCGCTTTCAGAAACCGGGTGATTCAGCCTGTACCTGTTAAGTATTTGCTGTAGTAATGTGCCGGGTTTCATAGAAGGTCTTCCAGGTTGTGTATCCCTTTTTCTCTGAGGTAAGCAACCAGTCGTTGTACAGTGGTTTCATACCTGTAGCGTACCTGCCGGCGGGTATATCCCAGGGCTTCTCCCGCCTGTTTGTGAGAGTAATTGTATATGGAAATCAGCTCGAACAGAATTCTCTCCTTCTCATCGCTGAAGTTTCCCATGTCATTGAGGGCTTCTTCGATAATAATACGGGTGTCCCTGAAGCCATTCACGAATGCCAGGTTCATGTCTTCGAAAATCTCGTCCATGCGGACATCACCTCGATACTTTTTTCGATAGTGCTCATATACCACGTATTTCAGTGTTCCAAGCAGCCATTTGCGGGGATTCTCTACCTCGTCGAACTTATCGTGAAAACGGGTAAATATCTCCTGGCATATGTCCTCCACGTCATCGGTGTTGGATACTTTCATATGAACCACGTTGTACACCAGCGGGTAGAAATCACTGAATACCTCGGTGAACTTTCGTGTTTTTTTGTCAGGCAGCAGCATATGGCTGTTTTAACGTCCTGTGGTAGTATAGTGCAGAATAAAGGGTAAATGTGACAAAATTAATCTCCCCATTTTGCCTCGTTAAAAAATGACGAGTCGTATTTCCCTTCTTCAAGATCCTTGTCGACGATGGTCTCATCAACCACGTCAGAACATGCTGACAGGATGATGAAGGTTCCTATTAAGAGTAGTGTAATATTTCTTATCATACCAGTATCCCTCTCATCATGTGACACACTCCTGTGGCGTATTTTTTTGGGGGGTGCCTGTGTACCCGTGATAATATAAAAACCTTTTAAAACAGCATGGTAAGCCCCCCGTGCAATGCTGCCATTTGCGCGGTGTCACCTGATTCAAAGAACAGCAAATACGCGGGGGTAATGGCAAGATACCACCTGAATCCAAGCATTATTTCAATGCCGGCCCGGGCGGTTATCATGGGATTGAAATAAAACCCTTCGCTGTACCTGTATTTTTCATACGTACGAACTTCAATAGTATCATGACGGACGTGAGAAATAAGATAGCCAAAACCCGCACCGGGTATGATCCGGGTGGTTGGTGACAGCGCAACCGGCCGGCCGGCAGTAAATGAAACCGGGATCATGTAAAAATGATCAATTGAATTGATGGAAGGTTTAAGGCTGTAAAATCCCATTGACGCGATGAGGGGGTACCTGTTTAAAAAAAAGTCATTGAATGTAATGTCCATGGTGCTTCCCATACCGCTGTCTGTGCCATCAGCAAGAACACCCAGTGGGGACATGAAACTTCCCTGAAGGGTTACATTAAACCTGCCGGTTACCCCCGTATAGCCATTGTAGTATAACCGTGACCTGTCCACCATTCGGGTGATATTGTGTTCGAAATCAGCCGTGCTTCTGCTGTTTCTGCTGAGCGAAAGATCAATGGTGCCCTTTTCTGAATCGATAAACCGCAGGTCAATCCGAAATTTTCCCAGGCTGGTAACCGATCCTGTTACAACTTTTTGAACTGAAAGAATTTTGCCGATTTCAGCCATGCCCTGCGGATCAGTACGACCGGTAATGCTCTCCGGGTGCTTTTGCAGTAATGTATCCACGTGACTTCTTTCAAGGAGTATAAAGGTGCCTGCCTCAAAAAGCTTATGTGAAAGAATATCCTTTACTGCCATCGCCAGCGTTTCACTGCAATTGTTGGCCTGAATATGCATAACGGCTATGGTTATTTTCCCGTTCTGCCTTTCCCGGATCTCTTCTGCCGTGAGAGAGGGCACCATGCACAGGGCATTGAGCAGTATTAATTGTGTGTATAGTAACCGCATAGATCTGATCAGTATTTTATTATGAAATGGGTGGCAACATTCTTTGAACGGGTTTCACGTCCGCCAAAATCACTGGTGCGTGTTGTTTTGGGCAAGTACGTAAGCTTGTCCCCGAAACTGTCCCTTCCGGCATTGCCATATAAAAGTGTGTATTCATGATTGTGCTTTTTTATCTCATCCTCCTGGTATGTGCCGATGCCTTCATCTCCGGGAAGAAGCCTGTTGGCTTTTCCCGTTCGATCATACCAGACCCTTTCCCTGAAGTCAGGATCAGCATACATGTCGTCCCTGGTTTTGTCCGCCGCCCTGTTTGATCCCCGAATAAACACACCACGCAGATCGGGAATGTTGAAGGTGTATACGCCGTCCCCCTCACCAAAATGTAATGATATAACCGAAAAAAGCCTGGAATACTGTTCCCTGCTTATCTCCCGGCCGTCACATAACATCCACCCTTCGGGCACCTTGTCGCTGGTTCCCCCAAAAGGCATGATTATGCCCGCGGGTGCCACGGAAACCTGTTCTGCAAGCTGGTTGATACGGTCTTCCAGTATCCTGAAGTTTTCATTCACCTGGTTTGCCGAGATGACATTTCCCGGTCTGAATATATGCGGTATGCTGACCGGTGATGTATATGCCATTAGTATACTGGCAAAAAATATTATGGTTATCCATGAGGGTATTGTTCTTTTCAGCATAACTCGGTTTCCTGATTGTGATCCACAACTGATTTTTTTGTCTGTTTTGCCGCTTGAGATAACTGAATAAATTACGCAAAGCATTCTAAATGTACTGTTTCTTTATGTAGTATCAGACCATTATGGTTTTTTATGTTTATTTTTCAAGTAGTATCAGCCTGTTGTACTGTTTTTTCTGCAAAAAAGTGCAAAATCTTACTGTTTTTCAATAAAAATAATTTTCAACAACGAATACACTTGACGTAATAATAAAATGCTTGAAATAAGTCATAGTCTGAAGATACATTACAGAAAAAGATACAAAAACAGGATTGATTACATGGCGCGGAAAAAAGCAGAGAAAGAAGAAATGCGGAGGATGCAGATTGTCCAATCTGCCTACGAGGTTATCGCATCAAAAGGGTATAATAATTTTACAGTTGAAGATATCGCGAACAATGCCGGCCTTTCTAAAGGCGGTGTGCTGCATTATTTTAAAACAAAAGAAGATATACTCATTCATCTTCTTGAACAGATATATGTAATTATAAAAGAGAACATCAACCGGCGTGCTGACAAGTACAAAACACCGGAGAGAAAATTGCGTGCCATAGTCATTGCTTTTATCGTTACCGCCAAACGCCATCCCGCTTTTTACACGGTGCTTGTTGATTTCTGGGCACAGGTTCCAATCAACAACCGGGTAAAAGCCATAAACAGCCGTATATATGAGCAGCTTTGTGATGAAATACGAAAGGTTATTGATATGGGCATTGAGCAGGAAGTGTTCAAGCAGGTTAATTCTGTGAATGCTTCTTACGCCATTGCCGCCATGGTTATGAACGTGGCAATACAATGGACCTTCAACCCGGAAATGTATAATATCGATCATCTTGCCAGAACCTGCATGAAGATGATAATGGTTTATATTACAGCGGAATAATCAGCCGTGCGGTTGTTTTGTGTTCTTCGTCAGTATATACTGTAAAATTTGTATGGGGTATATCAATACTTTTCAGCAATACCACCACCATTGAAAGCCCCAGTCCCATACCCTCGGCGATGGGATCGGGATTCTCCATGTAAAATTCAGCAATACTGTCATAATGTGAAGACCTTTCTATTCTTTCATGTATACGCTTTAGTTCTTTCTGAGGAAGTGGCAGGTTGTTGATCACATCTATTATCAGTTTTCGTCCCTGTGTTTTCAAATATACCCGTGTTGAAAGGCGGTATTTCTTTGATTTGACCCCGTACTTCAGAAGGGCCTCTTCGTTGAGTATCTTGCGTACCTTGTTGACCACCTCCATGGAATCATCAGGATTCTCGATCTCACCTTCTTTTATCAGGATGAACTTGGCGTTGGCTTTTATTGCGTTGGCAATGAGCTCTTTTATACTTGAATAAATCGGGGTAAGATGGTCTTGTTTCTTGAATTTTTCAAGAATCTTTGCAAGGGCAAACTGAATATTTTTCTCTGTTTCTTCAAGAATGGAATAACTGACGAACACCAGGTCTTGCCCTGTGTTTATAGCTGAGATTATCTCGTTCTTAATTTCCGGTGTTTTTGTCGTGCTTTCCATTAATATACTTGTCGGTAAGAATCGTATTGATTTGCAGAAATTATTCTATAAAACAGCCGGTATATATGCAAGAACAAATTAAATAAATGAATCCACTGTATATTTTTACCGCAAAGGCGCTAAGAGGGCAAAGAAACTCAGAGAAATGCAAATTATACCACGGGTCACATGAATGTAACCAGCAATATAAAAATACTGTACCTTAACACTGCGGGATAGTATATTTGACACAGGGTAACTACTCAGCTGTCATGATTAAAAGTTTCAATTATCGTAAAATGAATAATAATATTATGGCTCCCCCCGCCGAAGGCGGGGGGAGATGATCAATATTTTAGTCATAGCTGAGTAGCCACGACACAGGTACATTTGATGAGTGTAAAAAATATGACAACCCTGCATAGAACAGGTATTCCAACTATTATAATGCTACTGACATTCAGTATGGCATTACCGGTGCGTGCTGATTCAAAAATCAAGAAGCGTGTGCATAAAGACGGCACTATTGAGTATTACTCTGCCGACCAGGCAAAAGCGTGTAAAAGAACAGCCAGCCTCGCCAACAACAGATATGACCACCTCATAAAGGCGATCGCCAAACAGAAAAAGGTTGATCCACAGTTAATTCGCTGCATTGTACAAGTTGAATCTTCTTTTGATGCCGACGCGGTATCGGTGGCTGGTGCCATGGGGCTTATGCAGCTGATGCAGGAGATTGTGCATTATTACAAGGTAAAAGACCCGTTTGACCCGAGGCAGAATCTTGAAGCGGGAATCGTGCATTTCGCCCACCTGGTGAAATATTTTAAAGGCGAGGTTCCCCTGGCCCTTGCCGCCTATCATGCCGGACTGGGGAGGGTGAAAAAGAACTGGTCGGTGCCTCCCATAAAGTCAACCATGCAGTACGTGAAAAAGGTTATGCAACTGTACGACCCCGACGGGAAAACCGATTATAACAACAGCGTAAAGAAACTCTACAAGCGCATATCAAGTGACGGTACTCTGCATATTTACAGCGAACAGTAGCCGGGCCCCGGATACTGTTTTTTCGCAAAATGCTTGACGCTTATAACGATAACCGTTTATATCATAAACGGTTATTCTATAAGATCACCTGCCGTAAAAAATATTATAATACTGAGTTATTTACTGGAGGGAAGATGAAAAAGATAGTAACTATTATTATCATTACCATGTTAACAGCGGGTATGGGCTGCAAAAAGGAAAAACCCGAATCTGAGAAAGAAATGCCCCTGGCAAAAAAATACGCCACTGTTCGTATCGCGGTCTATAAAGACAAACAGTTCAAGAACTGGCTGGCAACCCTTGAAAAAGCAGAGGGCGTTGACCTGCTGGCAGAAGAAGGAAAAATTCCTGTTGGAGGAAAGAAAGAACCGGTTGAGGTCGCGAAAATCCAACTTGCTGACGACACTATTGGTTATACCCGCGCACGGTTTCTGGCAGACAAGCCCATCGTATTCGTTGAGGACGAGGTAAGACTGCATGTGCGTCCCACCCCAACCAGCAAGGTATATTTTGAAGTTCCGAAGGGAACAATCGGATTTGTTACCGGGGAAAAGGCCAACTGGGTTGAAGTTTTCATCGGCAGGCTTGAGGGTAAATGGATTGAGGACAAGTGGGCAGAAAGCGGATACAGCACCGACATGGACCTGATCGTTGACGCCACCATGTACGAAAAAGCACTGGCTTTACTTGATGAAAAGGACAAGGAGAAAGCCAGGGATGAAGCCATGGAAATTCTTGAAAAGCTTGCAGACAGCACCACCCTGTTCGCGGAACTTGCCCGAAAGAAAATCCAGAATAAGTCAAGCGACGCGCCGGATATGTTAACCCCGGACGAAAATGCCCCCTTGACTGAAGAAGAGAAAGAACAGATGGCCCAGTAAATTCATTACAGGCTGTTACATGTAAAAAAAGGGCCCCGCATGGCCCTTTTTTTATTCAACATACTGTTCCCTGTCTTTACGCAGGTTGATTATTCCGGAATCGTGCAATTCCCTCATCTTTCTGACAATCTCGTCTCTCGACTCGTTTATCTCGCTGAGACGCACCGGCCCCATTGCTTCCATCTCGTGTAACACATCGGTAGCCCGGTTTTTACTCATATTCCTTACAAACTTCACCCGCAAATCATCACCCGCTCCTTTTAACGACCTGGCAATAAGATAATCATCTCCAAGTTCGTCAATGAGCATCTGCACTTCGGGATTCGTGAGGTTTAATATATTCTCGAATGTAAATATCTTTGCCCGAATCTCGCTGGAAATATCAGGCATGGCGGTATCGAGATATTCCATCATGTGCTTTTCCTGCTCACCACTCATGTGCCCCATAATATCAACAAGGGCGTTCAGTCCACCCGCGTGGGCCACGTCGCTGCCTGAGTACAGGTGCTCGTCATACTTCTTGCGCAACACCCGCGAAACCTCCAGCACGGCATCGGGTGAGGTTTTTTCCATTTTTGCCATGCGGATGGTCACTTCTTTGGCCATCTGCTGCGACAGGCCTTTCAGCACTTCCGCAGCCTTGCGTGGAGGCAGGTAGGCAAGGGTTACCGCAACCGTTTGAGGATGTTCGTTTTGTATCAATGTAATTATTATCTCGGAATCAACATCAGAGAGAAAATCAAACCCCTTCTCGAGGTCCTGGTGGGTAAGCTTGCGAAGTATATCCTCTGCTTTTTCTTTGCCGAATGCTGAGAACAGAAGCTCTTTTGCCACGTTCTGTCCCCCTGTCACACTGCCTTTCTTCTTTTTCAGCTCCAGAAGAAATTCACCGATCAGGTCTTCCTTGTCTTCGGGGTTCAGCGCGTCAATTTTTGCGATTTCTCCCGCCAGGATGCTGATACTGTCTTCGTCAAGATGCTTCATTACTTCTGAGGCTATATCCGGGCCCAGGGCTACCAGCAACGCGGCGGCACGCTCGGCACCATTCATGTCATTTAGTGATTTCATTTAACTTCTGCTTTCTCTTGAACAAAATCTATAACATCCTGCGGACATACTTCAGCACATCTGCCGCAGTTAATACATGTCTTGTAATCGAATACGGCCAGAAAGTCAACCACTCTTATGGCGGTGTCAATCTCGTCATTGTCGGCAAACACCTCTGTTCTGCACACTTTCTCACACCGTTTACACGCGATACAGCCTACCGAACATCCTTTTTTCATGCGAGGTGCTTTTTCCTTGTTTCTGCAAATCACGTAGACGTCAAACTCCCTGTCCAAAAGACTTATAATATTTCGAGGACATGCCTCTACGCAGTTACCGCAACCGGTACACTTAACCGGATCAACCACGGGAATTTCTTTATCATTGAGATGAATGGCATCAAAGGGACATGATCGCACGCAATCGCCAAGCCCAAGGCAGCCGTATTCGCATACCTTGAATCCGCCAGCCACAAGTTGGGCGGCAGAGCAGCTTAACGGGCCGTCATAGATAAACCGGATCTTTGTTACGTCATTTCCCCCCTGGCAGTGCACCCGGGCAATCTTTGATGATGACATCTCTGCTTCCACATTCATCACATCAGCCATCTTCTCAATTACTTCTTTTCCCCCAACGGGACAGAGATTCAGGGGCACCCCATCATTGACTATACTTGCCGCGTACCCGGCACATCCGGGAAACCCGCACGCGCCGCAGTTGGCACCCGGAAGAATTTCTTCTATTTTTTCTATACGTGGATCTTTTTCCACCCTGAGTGTTTTCTTCACAATTGAAAGAACCAGCCCGAACAACGCTCCAAGTATTGTTAAACTGATTAAAGATGGAACCGATGGAAACAATATTTCACCCATGTCCCCTCTCCTGTTATGAATCTATATTTAATTATTTAATGTAATGGTGGGACATTCTGCACAAAAGCAAAAAAAAGTCAATCGTCTTTGCGGGTAAGTTCACTCCCTTCCTCTCCCCTTTCAAGCTGACTTGTACCCACAAATCGGATAATTTATTTAACACTGCAAATTATTCACAACCGGTTTGCCAGCCATCCCACGATATTTTTTCAGCTTATATCAACGAAATGCTTGTCAGGATAACAATGGTTCTTTAGAATACAACAAGAAGCAGCCAGTTAATATTAACAATTCATCAACGAGGGTGTATATGAGCAGGGTTAACGAGATACGTTCTTTTATCGAGTTCGATTCAAAAGAACAACATATAATCGAACCGGAATATAGAAAAGACGCCATAGTAGAGCGGCTGAAGGACGTGATAAAGACCTACAATCCCGGTATTACCGTTAAGATCGGCATAGGCAATGATAACCTGCTGCTTGACCTGCTGGACATGACAAAAAGTTACATGGTGGTAGTTGAGCCTTCAGAAAAACTTGTACACTCCTTTCTGAAAAATAACGGGAACCATGCCGGCATTAAGCGCTGCCAGTTTATCATAGGGCAGTACGAGGATTTCCCAGTGGATTATTACAAGGCGGACATGCTGGTGTGTATCGACTACTTCGATTTTCTTGATACCAGCCGGGCGCTGGACGAATTTAAACGGGCGCTTGAGATTGACGGTATACTGTTCTTTGGCGGGGTTGTGCTTTCAAATGATGATATTGACGGTATGTACGATGAATTGATGCATCGTATCTACCCGGTTCATAACGACTATTATCTTGAAGATGACCTGAAAACATTTCTAACACTGAAAGGGTTCGACCTGGTGAAATCCCATGTTATTCCATTTGATATTGATATACATGAAGAAGTGGAGTACATGAAAGGCTTCAACCCCGATATCGACATGAGTGTGGTTGACGGTTTTATAGAAGAAAACAGGGATATCTTCGAAAATTACTATAATCTTCACGAGAACACAAAAATGCGGCAATATTACATGATTGCCGCATTCATGCGCCTGAAACCTGATACAGAGTCAACCCTGTAATCAGGCGGTAAAATGGGAGGGGTTATACCCTTCTTTCTCGTTGTATTTCTCACTCTGCTGCTTCATGTATCCCATGTAGGCAAGCTCGTTGATATCAAGTCCTGCCTGTTTCAGGGCATCTACCACGTCATGATAATCGGGGGGGCATCCCTTCACATTAATGGCTTCTTTTATGTTGGGGTTGTTTTTATTCGCTTTTATAATGCAGTTACCAAGAAGCACTGTGCGGTCATACCCGTCCCGCGCCTGCATTCGTTTTCCGTTGAGGATCTCAACTTTTGGCAATGGTTCACCCTTGAAAGCAGACAACACGAGAATGTTGCACATGTTGGCAATTGGTGAACACCCCGAGCAGAGGGTGTCATCGTACTTGGGAAGGGCAGGCCCGGTAACCCCGAGCTTGGCAAATATGCCGGGGCCGGTATTGCCTTCCGTCCACGTCCAGTCCCACTTGATGGGTTGTATGTGATCTTCAAGATTTTCACCCTTTATTTCGTAATCTGCCAGGTTTAGGGACTTTTCGTGCCGCCTGGCGCAGGTGCAGAAATGGGTTATCTCTTCGGGGTCATACCCCATGGTCTTTGCCGCCACCATGTCGGCTGCCAGGATGTCCTTTGAGGCGATTATCACGTCTTTTGGAAAAGCGTTGCCGAAATGCAGGGCACCTTTTTCAAGGGCATACAGGCCGTCCACGATGGTAAGGGCTGGCTTTACGAAATCGGCGATGAAAGGAAAGCAGTATTCAAGGTTCAGGTCGGGATGATGGCACAGCTTCTTTGAGGCGATCTTCAGGCACCCCTTGAGATTCTTCAGCCCCAGTGACACCTTCGTTTGGCCGTGGGTTTTCAACACCGGAAAGTCTATCAGGAAGTCCGCTTCCATCGCCTCCCTGGCTATCATGAGACGGGTGTCGTCGTCGATATCACATTTTACCGATTCAGACCTGTTGAAATCCACCAGGGTGAGGCCGTAGCGCTTTTCAAGCTCCCTGTAGCCAAGTCCCTCCATGGCAGCCATGGTGCCCACCCCCTTTTTAACCTCAACCGACCCTTCACCGATGATGATGTTTCGGCAACCGGCATCTTTCAGCAGTATCAGCAGGTCTTCTACAAGCCGGGTGGAGGTGAACACGCCGTAGGGGGCGATGGGGTAGTCGTGGTCCCATGCCACCAGGTTGGGCTTGATGAGCACGGTGTCCGACGGTTTCAGGCTGCTGAACCCCTCACAAAGCTGTATGGCTTCTTTCAGTGAATCAGGACTTGCGGTATATTTAACCAGCGACACGGGATGTTCCATTGCGGATCTCCTTTTTTCTTTCAAGTTGATATCATAGTAGAATGCATGTAAATCTTCGGCAAGAAGATTTTAAGTGGGTTAAAGGATCAGCCCCCTAAATCCCCCCGTGGGGCTGACTTGTACCCACAAATCGGATAATGTATTTAATACTGCAAATTATTCTGTTTCCTTTATC
>CAZAOK010000107.1:0-12846 GCA_964486725.1 uncultured Leptospiraceae bacterium | reverse complement strand
CTTCGGCGGGGGGAGATGCTCAAATTCCTTTTCATTATGAAGTAAATGATCAATAGTTTAGTCATCGCTGAGTAGTAACTGCGCATGTAATAAAAAAAGGCAACTCCTGAAAGTTGCCTTTTTTTATTGCCGCGAGAGGGATTTGAACCCTCACAGGCTAATGCCCACTAGACCCTGAACCTAGCGCGTCTACCAATTCCGCCATCGCGGCATGCGACTGTCTAAACTATTTTGTGTTATACCACTATTTGTCAAATAAAAAAAGAGAATTTTGTTAAATTACCTCGTGACGGATAATATCATCATAGGTTTCCCGCCTTCTTATAAGGCTGTATGAGCCATCCCCGTGAACCATAACCTCTGCCGGCATGGGATGTGAATTATACCGGGAAGCCATAACCATACCGTACGCCCCTGCCGAAAGAACTGCCAGCAGGTCTCCCTGTTGCGATAGGCTTATCTCCCTGTCTTTGGCGAAAAAATCACCCGATTCACATATAGGTCCTGCAACATCTACAACCTCACTTTCCTCACGAAGCAAGCAATTTCGAATATGCTGAAACGCGCCATAGAGTGATGGCCTGATAAGATGATGCATACCTGCATCAGTTATCAGGAATGTCTTTGTTTCACTTTTCTTTTTATATACTATTCGTGTAACAAGTGCCCCTGCATTACCGGCAATATACCTGCCGGGCTCAATAATCAGCGTAAGACCTGATCCATTAACACGTTTTTTCACAATGCTGGCCCAATCATTTACGTCGAATAATTCTTCGTCATTATAACGAATACCGAAACCACCTCCGAGATTTACCGTGTTTATTTCTGAAAAGCCGGCGCCTTTCAGATCCTCAATCAAAGCC
The DNA here is from genome assembly GCA_964486725.1 of uncultured Leptospiraceae bacterium. Lineage (GTDB taxonomy): Bacteria > Spirochaetota > UBA4802 > UBA4802 > UB4802 > M55B154. The sequence goes on along the minus strand of CAZAOK010000107.1, from coordinate 11,980 downwards.
ATTAGCCTGTCCAGGGCATTCTCAAAAGGCGCTACTGTAACTATTTGTGAACCAATATGGGCATGTATTCCCCTGAGTGTCACGTTCTTGCACTTTTTCAGTATATAAAGGTTATCCATCAGGAGCGGCACGGTAATGCCAAACTTGTTTTCTTTTTTCCCGGTTGTTATATAGTGATGAGTTTTGGCATCCACATCGGGATTTACCCTAATTGCTATACTGGCAATTTTTCCCAACTTACCGGCTACTTCATCTATGGCCTCAATTTCCTCAAATGATTCGCAATTGAACATTCGAATTCCCGTAGTCAGGGCATACTCAATCTCCTCGGCGGTTTTTCCCACACCGGCATAAACGATCTTTTCCGGTTTGACGCCAACCTTGATCGCCCTGAATAATTCACCACCTGACACCACATCCATACCGGCACCCATATCTTTCATGAGTTCCAGCACAGACAGGTTGGAATTAGACTTCACCGAGTAGCAAATTAACCGTGGTATATCACCAAGAGCTGCATCAATTTCAGTATACCTTTCTTTCAGTGCTTTTTTACTATACACGTACAATGGGGTATTAAATTCATCAGCTATCTTCGCAAGTGATACATCATCACAATACAGTTCATTATCCCGATACTTAAAATACGCATCAAATGTATTCATCATATTCATTTCTCAATTGAAATAATTTTTAATTTCCTTACCTCATCACCGATTTTGATATCGATCTCCTCTCCTTCCTTCTTACCCAGAAGCTCCTGTGCAATTGGCGAACGGTAGGAAAGTATCTTTTTTTCAAAATCGGCATCCCATGGACCCAGAATTGTATACTGTTCTTCCGTAGTATCATCCAGATTTTTAACTCTCACCCTGGTTCCAACATTTACCTTATCAGTTGAAACCGAACCAGGGTCCAAAATTTCAGCTTTTTTTATCTCGTTTTCAAGCTTGTTAATGGACATCTTCAATATTGTCTGCTTTTCCATTAACGTATTGTATTCAACATTTTCCCGCACATCACCTGAAACATCAGAAACTTTAGCAAGCTCCTTTGTAAGGTTAGCAAGTTCTGTACTGACCATATGATTAAGCTCTTCCTGCTTACGCTCAAATCCCTGGCGGGTTACAATCAGTTTCTCAGTATCCATTGTCCAGTCTTCTTCTTCCTCTGATTTGGGCAGGGCCTGAAAATCCGGGTATTGGGCAAGAATAAGGTCATGGAATTTTTCAACCTGGGATTCTTCAACATATGGAACAACGGTAAACAGTTCATACACCCTGCGTATAAATGATACATCGTTGTTCTGAATGATGTCCCTGAGAACAGCCTCCTCGTTGTCGAAAAGGATATCAAGGGCCATGTTTTTCAACCTGTTTCCCCTGGTCTCGATCTTCTTCAATTCATTAAGTAATCTGAAATGTGTCAGAATTAATTCCTGTCGGGAATAATCAAGCCAGTCATAGTCCCATGCCCTTGTAAGCAGGTTTTTTGATACCCATAAAAATATTTCAGGATACTGTTTGGCACCAGTGATTGACCTCTCAAGGAACTGGTTGATAACTCCGAATTCCTGTGACCGTATCAGGTTGTTGATAATGTACCGGTGAATCCTGACAGGTGTCTCAAAAAGAATATCATAGACAACCTGCGGCCAGTCTTCCCGCGATTCTTCTATCAGGTTAACAAAGTCCTTCTTGTAATCATATGAACCTATTTTCCTTGATATAGAGGTAAGGTCATCGTTATCTTTTATAAACTGAATGACATTTTTATACGCGGTATCAAGTTTCATTTTTTTAGCATCCGCGTACCGGGTAAAACTTTTTAGCATAAAATATGAAAGGATGAGCTTTGTTGATGACTCACCTTTCAGGTTATCCATGAAGTAATCAATAAAGAAATGCGCGATTGGTGCTCCTTCTTCTTCGTCAATATTATTCACGAATTCAAGTGCTGTATCCAGCTTCTCACTGAATGAATCCGCTTTTATGAAAGTGTCAAGAAGCTCATCAGCGAAAGTAATGGGTTTATCACGCATGAATATCAGGTCTTTCTTCACAGGAGAAATACCGAAAAGAGGGTCTTTGCGAATTTCAGTTCTTTTCTTATTCCACCATTTCGACCAGCTTTTCTGGCTTACATAATCAGGGATAAGCTCTTTCTTTATTTGCGCAAGTGTAATTTCGCCACCATATGACCTGATCAATATCTCAAAGAAGCTCATAAAATCTTCTTTAAACATTTTTTTCATTTCTTCAGGGTCCTCGTTTTGCCGTACATACAGGTGATCAGGAGACAACGGGTTAAGAGCCTGTAATGCCATCTGTATTGACATTCGATGTTCCTGTTTCTCATCAAAATTTATAACAATGGCATCAGCATCAATATCTGATATATTCCCAACACCCCAGCTCCTGTGATAAGCGTAGTTTCCCTTGTCAAAGATAATACTGTTTTCGAAGTCTTCAATGGCATGCTTCACGGGATGCCTGAAATTATTCAGGTTAGACAGCTTGAGAAACTGTTCATACTGGGAATGATCACCATATTTTTTTTCGTACAACTTAATCAGATCCCTGCGTGCGGAATTGTCTTCAGGGGTATATTCCAGGATTTTTTTCAGAAGTTCAATAGACTGATCTGGATTCTCCTCGTCCTTATACTTGTGAAGAAGCGACTTCAAAAGGTTCGCAGCCAGTTCCTGCTGTCTTGATTCAACAAGCATACGCTCAATTCTTTCAAAAAACTGTATATCCTCCCATGAAACCGCGACAAGCTTGTTCCACAGTTCTATTATTTCACCATATTCCCCATTCTTGATAAATCCTTCAATTGACAGCTTCATGTACTGAATACTCTTTTCAGGATCATCATCAATGATGGCAAAGGCAAGCTTCTTTGACACGTCAGCATCAAACCTGTCAATCTTCAACAGGTCTTCCCATACCGGAATAGCTTCACGACTGCGTCCCAGCCTTTCCAGGCTTGTGGCAAGGGCTTTCAACGCAACACTGTGCTCACCATATTCCAGTACCTTTTCCGCTATCACCTCCACAACTGCCCATTTGTGGTAACGCATATACAGATCTATTAGTTTACGCAGCTGTATCTTATCTTCCATCCTGTCAGTATGATAACCAAGCAATCCCACCAGGTACTGGGCGGTTACAGAATCGGTATGCTCTTCAAGATGCTTGTAGCATATTTCACGGGCATCCTCTACCATTCCCTGGCTTACTACATTATTGAACATGTCATCCAGTATCCTGAACTTTGAGATACCAATATCCTTTGGATCAAGCCTCCCCCATAATTCTTCCTTGAGAAGTGAATTAAGCTTTTCTACCAATTTATCTTTATCCATTTGATACTCCTTTAATCGGGATCGTGCTAATATATATACAATTCATATTATATGTACACTTATTGAGAAAAAAATATCCATCACTGAATATACAGAACCCCCCAGCATCAACTCGATTCTTTTTGCAATCATGTTGTATAGCGAAAGGTGTATTAGTAGTGAGGGAAGACAAAAATGCAGAATCACTCAATTCAACATTTCAGTTACAATATACAAATTGCGGTACAAATATGCAAGTATTTTTGTTCTTTTCATACATTATGAACCCATCGTTGATATCGATGGGTTCATAATTGCTGACAAAATTTTAATAGAAAGCTTATTACTGTCCCGTATCGTTTCCACCTTCAAAGGCCTTATGCAAATTCTGTCCGTCAAAATTTACTTCAAATGTATCCGTAAGTACCTTCAACTGGTCGAAAAATAAGTATACATCCTCAACAATGGCCTCCGGATCAGAACGGATAACGAATCGCATAATCTTGGTAACCTTTGTCTGAGGATAAGAATTCACTTCCTGCGGGATATATTCGGGAACTTCTGCCTTCATCGGCCTCCAGCCAACAAAATCCAGCGAACCCATGGGCAGTATATGCACATCACCCTGGAAATCCTTCACCCAAACCTCCAGCTTATACGCATTCCCCCTGCCATGTGCCCATATGGAAATAGCCCTGGCCCGTCCCGGAAGCTGCAGGGCTCGCTCCTGAACTTCCTTTTGCAAACCTGAATCAAAGGTTGTAACTGCCTTTGTCGGATCGTCCCATCGCACTTCAGGTGGAGGAAGCAGGTGAACCGAGTTATTCCCCGGATATTTAAACCTGAAATGCATACCAAGGCATTGCTTGGCTTCCATCCCTTTTTTATCTGGTGACCACTTCTCAGGTTCCAGCGATGAGGGTGCGCCGGTAATATATTTCATCTCAAGAACTGGTACAGGGTTTTTCTTCTCGTCAGGATTTCGCTTCGGGTTTGACTCCAGCTTCCAGTCCTTCTGCTGTTCAAAATCTTCTACAACCCTGGCAATCAATTCCTTCTCGCTGACATCCTGGGGAACATTGGTCTCAATCTTGGAGTGAGCCTGTTGTGTTGCAGCCCCGGCAACGAGCACAACAGCCACCATGACTGCCAGTACGGAATGTGAACGTCTATGTCTCATAATAAAGCCTCCATTCTTTTCCTGCATGGCATGAATTTTACCAGGTATCCTTTATAGTAGTATCACCGGTAAATTCAGACATGTCGGTGACTACCCTGAAATTATCAAGATAAAAATAGAAGGTACCCGGGACTTCATAGATATCACTTTCAACAAAAAAGGATACGAAGTGCAGGTTCTTGTCCAGCATCGCATAACTGGCTGACTGCGGCAACCAGCCCGGAATAATAACTGAAAGCTCCTTCCAGCCCCAGAAATCAAGTCTTCCTACTTTGATCTTATGGATCCTTCCCTTGTAATCCCTCAATTTCACAAAAAGGGTATGGCGGAATTTACGCCCCAGTGCCCACACCTTCATTTCTTTCGCCTTGCCGCGAATAATATATTCATTGGGAGGAAATACTTCGACCCTGTCAAATCCCCTGTCAAGGAAGTACGTCTTCACACCCAGCACATACTGATTCTCGTGGGTAATACCATTGTCATCAGTTATCGTATCAGGATAATCGATAACATTCCCGTCTTCACCCATTGGCCTGGGTTTTCCTGGTATTTTACGAATCTTGGTATCTCCAAGGGGGCACGTGGAAACGGCCCTCCAGTCTTCACTGGCTTCAAAATCATTGAGCCAGTCTACAACCAGACCATCTTGCTTTTTCTTCTCCCGGGGCTGCGCTTCCTGCGCCTGCAACATTATATTGCCCTCACCGACAAGAAGAATAAGACCGCCAATGAGCAGCGACAATATAACAGTCTTGACCTCCCTTTTCATTGTCGACTCCTTTTACAGTTATTTTGCTGACAGAATAATCCGTTAATTATGATAACATTCCCTTGCAATTGCATCCCCCAGTGGAGGTTTAATGTGACACTACATTTCTACTATATTCGGACATTAAAGTAAAGAAATTTAATATAAAATGAAACAATCCGTTTTCATTTAGAAAAATGATTTCATATAATGTCACAACTGTCAAGAAATTTATAAAAGCTTTATAGAAAGGTTATGGAACCAGCATGACGGGACAACCGGAAAGAGATGGGGTGCCCCGTCATTGTGTTCAATTAGAATACCAGCGTTACCCCGCCCATGGCGAATGTTCTGTTGTCAGCACTGTCGGGATATGCGTCTCCGGGCACAAAGATGGCGTATCCGGCGAAGATGGAAAAATCATACAATAACTTCCACCTGAGTATGACGTCTCCCCCATGCCCGACAAACCGTTCAGGCTCCGACGCCTCCCCGCTATTAATGACCCCTGCGGCCCGGTGTTTCATGTAATAACTGTATTTGGCGGTCAGGGACAATCGCTGCAGCCACAGCTGATCAAGTTCAGAAAAGGGAGTAAACGATCCCCCTGCACGCAGTACATGCAGGTTGGCAAGCTGCGGCCTGAGAGCATATCCACCAACGTAGGTGCCGAAACCAAGAAAGCCCGTATCATTTCCCCTCACATTTCCCCGGGGATCAAGATAGTCTGACTTGTCTTCATCCCCCGAACCGAAAGCATACTGAAGGATAAGAGAAGGATTCAGCTGGTATGGAAGAAACCAGTTCACCCCAGCCTGCGCCGCGAAGGCCTGTATTTCTGATTCCTCGTTAGCTGTAGTATAACTGGTACCCATCTCATACACGCCTTCCGCGTAATAATCCAGCGAGTCGGAAACGACCCCCTTGACCCCCAGTCCGTAATACTGCGACTGGTAGCGGCTCTTACTGTCACTTTCCTGGTCACCCACATCCATCTGCGCCACACCAAGTACGTAGAGCTCCTGGTTGCCGATGCCCCGCGACAGGGTTCCACCCGCGAACACCCGTTTAGCGCCGTCAGAATAATCCCTGGCGCTCAGGTTGTAGGGATTGGTGTCCTCCTGGAATAAGCCCGTATACGCGCCGAACAATTTAAGGTTTACTATGGATGAATACAGTTTTACCTCGGCCCCGTCGGCCCGGTCATTCATTACCAGCCCTGTTCCCACGAGAAAATATTTTCTTCCGAGAAACAGCTGCAGTGTACTGTCATCACTTCTGAATCCGATATATCCCAGGTCAAGATCAACTGAGTTATCGTTCTCAATATCACGGTATTCCTGGTATAATTCAGCCAGGTATATATCTCTTCCTCTCACATACATGTATACGTTATCTGAGAAAGACATCTGCAGCCACAGCCGAACCTGGGTGAGGGAGGTGGTCAGGGTTGTTCCCTCTGAACGTTCGTCAAGAATCGTCGAGGTGACCCATCCCCCGTATTGGGGTATGAATGGCTGCACGGCCGGCTTCAACTTCTGCATGTCCTCGTCAACCTGGAATTCCGGGAAAAGCTCTTCACCCGGCGTACCAACCTCTTCCTGCCCCCATGATGCTCCGGCAATAAAGGTGAACATGAACAGCGTCAGCAAGTAAGATACTAATCGTTTCATTCTTCACCTCCTTCGGCAAGCACCGACACCTTGGACATGATCTCCACCAGCTCACCTCCGCTCAAGAGGTTCCACTCACCAGCCTCATAGGCCATAATATTATTGGCCACACAAGCCCTGAAGGCATACCTGTTTGAGGGGATGAGAAAATACATAAGGGAATCATTCAAATCAAGGTATCTCGCGATCATGCGGGCCAGTTGCCCCTGTCGGATTGGATCATTCTCTTCCAGTTTTTCATCTTTAAGAATATCTCTTTTTTTCAGCGTGTCTATATTCGCGTCAAACCCCCGGTTACGTTCATCAAGGATCAGCACGAACATGCTCACTGCATCTCCCGCACTCACCACCGGCTTGTCGGCTATCTGGTTAATGAGGGATACGTTTGCTGCTCCCTGGGCGAAAAGAATGGCCGGGAACAGTAGTATCAACAGCAATATCTGTACCTTCCTCATGTCTGCCCCCTATTTTATTCTATCCATTCGATTATCAGGTTAACCGACGCCATCCCCTCAAGCTGCTGATCAAGCACATCACCGGGATTCTGTGGTTCCGCACCAAGGTCGCCGCCGAAGTTAGCAAAAAAATCTTTCTCGGCATCAGTAAGGTTGTCTGGATAGATGGGTATCCATGATTTATCCTGCAGCCACCATAGCAACGGACGGGGAGCTCCCTTTCCCGCGGGCATATTGAACTTTCTGTTACCCGTCAGTCGGCTAAACACACCCTTATTATTGCCGGTCCAAACCGTGCCGCTTGGCACGTGCACCAGCATTCCTGTACGTACCCCGTAAAAGATATTTTCTTCGGTTCCACGCACACTTGAGGTGGCAACCGGCGTACTTACCTTAAATTTCGTTTTCAGTTTACCCACCCGTTTAATGCGGGCATTAATTGAACCGTACTTGACTCCAACATGCGTATCAGCCCCTGCTTTCGTGATTTTGTGGGCATATACTTTCATTGTGGTCAACTGCCTCACCCGCAACACGCTTTTATCAACGGCAAGTACAGCACTAGCCCTGGCACTGGTACTTATCAGCGTACCGTCTCCCAGTTTCTGTCCTTTTCGCAGGTCAAGCCATTTCCCGGACTTTTTATATGCCGCGTCACCTTTAACTGATATAACACGAATTTCAGCGAATGCCAAACTGGTTACACACAAAACAGCAATGACAATTCCCGTAAAACGTACAAGGTGTTTCATGTCATCCTCCTTTTCACACTTTCTCCTTCACGTAACTTCAGAAAGTCACTTTTAATCTAAAAACGTACTGATAATCAGGTGCAGAGACAATTTTTTTTAGATATAATTGAAGTAGATATTGTTTAACGATTGGTCTTTGACTATAGTAGTATTATATATTCTATTTGTAAAACAAAAAACAAACTGAAAAAATTATATTGCAATTACCGGCATATTTCCATTACATGCTATACAAATACTATTCTGGTTAAAACAATATATGGACATCGCGAAAAAATATCAACAGGAACAGGTCATTTCATTCGAGGTATTCCCACCAAAGACAGAAAAGGGAATGCGAAATCTCATCTCGGCTCTTACTGACCTTAAAAAATACAACCCGGGTTTTATATCCGTTACCTACGGTGCTGGTGGGTCCACCCGTGAGAAGACCCTGGAAATCGCGCTGATAATACGTGATCAACTGAAAATGATGCCGCTTGTACATTTCACCTGCGTTGGTTCAGGGCGCGACGAGATCCGTGAATACCTGGAACACGTAAAAAAACTCGGCATCAATAATATTATGGCCCTCCGGGGCGATCCCCCATCAGGTGAAGTCTCGTTTACACCGCACCCCGACGGCTTTTCATACGCCAATGAACTTGTGGAATACATTCGCGATATTGACGGTTTCACCATCGGGGTGGCAGGATATCCCGAGGGACATATCGAAGCCCCGGATATCGACACTGACATTGCCAACCTCAAAAAAAAGGTTGATGCCGGCTCTGATTTTATTATTACCCAGCTCTTTTTCGACAACGATGATTTTTTCCGCTTCGTTGACAGGGCACGGGCTGCGGGTATCCATGTTCCCATTATACCCGGAATAATGCCGGTTACTAATTTCAACCAGATAGAGAAGGTAACCCAGATGTGCGCGCCGAAAATACCCGTCCTCCTCACCAGTGCCCTTGAAAAGTGCAACTCACGGGATGACATGTGTCAGGCCGGTATCCAGTACACTATTGCCCAGTGCCGCCAGTTGAAGGAGCAGGGGGTTCCGGGGTTTCATTTCTACACCCTGAACAGGTCCGGGGTTGTAAGCGCCATCCTGGATGCGCTGTAATCCATTCTAAACGGAATTCGCTCTTGCATATACAGTTATCATCCTGTATCTTATATATATACAAAAGGAGGCAGACATGGGTCACAGGCGAATACCGTTATATCTTTACGCTGGCATATTACTCATAGTTTTTATGCAGACATGCCTTATCTTCCAGGTTGACAGCGTCACCAGGTGGACAACGCCGGTACTCTGGACGGGACTCATTCTCGCCTTCGATGCCATACTGCGGGGCGCGCGGGGATATTCATATCTGACCACAAGGGCAATCTTCCCCGTTGCTCTCATCTCGGTGATCAGCTGGTGGATGTTTGAATGGTTCAACATCTTTCTTTCTAACTGGCACTATATACACCTCACCCGGCCCCTTTCCCTTCGTTACCTGGGATACGCATGGTCTTTTGCCACCATCATTCCCGGTGTTCTTTTAACATACGGGATCATTCGTATCATAATGAAGGATATACACTGGAAACCATTGAAGGTCACCCGGGGACTGCTGGTTACCCTCTTCGTGACGGGATTTTTCTTTCTGGCCATACCCGTTATTCCCTTTTCCATGTATTTCAGCGGGAGGGCAGCCGACCCTGACCTCTTTTTCTGGCTGGAATGGGCTCGCAATACGCACCTGTCAGAATATACTGCCGCGTTCGTCTGGACAGGACTGGTAATGATACTTGAACCCCTCAATTACCTGCTTGGAGGACCTTCACTGCTCAGGTCTATGCAGAAAGGTAACTATACATCCCTGGTGGGGCTGGCCCTGGCAGGCCTGGCCTGCGGCTACCTCTGGGAATTCTGGAATTTCTGGGCATATACGAAGTGGTATTACACCGTTCCCATTTTAGGACATGTCAAGTTGTTTGAGATGCCAGTGCTTGGATACGGCGGTTTTATAACATTCGCGTGGGAGCTCTACGCCCTTGTATCATTGCTGTACCCCAGGGCAATCCTCATTGTTGAGGGGCCTGAACAATAAAATTCCGGGGGACAAAATGAGCACCATCATCGTAACCGGTCACAAGAATCCTGATACCGATTCTGTGTGTTCGGCATACTGCTATGCCAGCCTCAAAAACACGATTGACGGTAAAAACAACTACCTGCCGGCAAGATGCGGCCATCTTAACCGGCAGACAAAATATATCTTTGACCGTCTTGAAATAACTCCACCGGAATTCGTCAGGGATATCCACCCCAGGGTGGTTGACGCAATGACCCAGTCTGTTATCTCTGTACATGAGAACGAACCCGTATTCAAGGTATTACAATATATAGAAGAGATGCGCATACGCCTGGTACCGGTTATCAGCGATAACAATTTTTTCAGGGGAATTGTCAGTCTCTACGAGCTAACCGTTACCGAACTGCTGGGCTCTGAGGACATAACAAAAAAACCGGAATACCTTATCCGTCCTGAAAACTTTCCCGGAGTTGTTCCCGGAAAATTTCTTGCCCGCGGCAGTTCAGAAGAATTCAGGGCCGAGATCATTATCGGGGCCATGCATTTTGAACGTTCCATCGAGCTGATGAAACAGCTGAAACCTGAAAAATCGATCCTGGTTGTGGGCAATCGTACGGGCATTATCCAGTTTGCAATTGAAAAGCAGTTTCCTGCCATAATAATAACCGGGGTAACACACAAAAAAGAAATCGAAGCCGATTTTTCCAATTACCAGGGGTGGGTATATCTATCACAGGTAGATACCGCCGATACACACAGGCGGCTTAACCTGAGCATCCCGGTGAAATCAATAATGACAACAGATCTTCCATTGGTAACAAAAAATGATTACCTTGACTACGCCCGTGAGATGCTGATGCAGGTTGATTACAGGGGACTGCCGGTACTTGACGGGGAAAAGCTGGTGGGAATTATTACCAGGTCTGACATCATACAGCGAAAGTCCCGCAAACTCATTCTCACCGATCATAACGAGATGTCGCAGGCCATCGATGGAGCTGAAAGCGCCGAGATCGTTGAGATAATCGATCATCACCGGCTGGGCACCATTCGTACCCGTACCCCCATTTACGTGTACGCCAAACCGGTGGGAAGCACCTGCACACTGGTATACCAGCTTTACCGGTTCAATGAACAGAACATTCCCCCGTCAATTGCCGGCCTGCTCATGTCAGGGATCCTCTCAGATACCGCCATACTTAAATCACCAACTACAACGGGGGAGGACGTTGCCGCTATCAGGGAACTTTCCGAGATTGCCGGAATCGATTACCAACAGCTGGGCTATGATATGTTCGCTTCCACCGACTCCCTGAAAACCATGGACCCGCAGAAAGTGGTATCATCTGACTTCAAGGAATATGCCGAGTTCGGCATAAAAGTGGGAATCGGGCAGGTAGAGGTGGTAACCCTGTCCGACCTCGATGAAGTTCGTGAAGGTCTTTTTCACGCGCTTGAAGAAATCCGCCGGGACAGGCAACTTGACTGGACCATGCTGATGGTAACCAATATTTTGAAAGAAGACAGCATACTTCTCACAACCCACATGCCAAAGGCGGAAAAAAAGCTGAGTTACACACGAATTGAAAAGAACATCTTCGACCTTCCCGGTGTACTTTCACGAAAAAAACAGCTGTTGCCAGAAATTCTTCGCGTTCTGGAAGAAATGAACAGGGAACGCGCATAAACTAACTGGCTCATTCCGGAATTTTGGGGAAAACCATCATAATTTATTTTATGTCTATAAA
>CAZAOK010000106.1:0-12912 GCA_964486725.1 uncultured Leptospiraceae bacterium | reverse complement strand
ATTCACCGGAAGGTCAGGAGTATTTAAAGAACCATGATCTTGCGTTGAGATATGCCCGGGAAAACAGAAAGCATATAGTATTAAAAGCTCTTTGGTGTATAAAAAGAAACCTGCATAAAGATTTTGAACCTGAAGAAGAACTCAAGTCCATTATTGATATCCCGCATAATTATGTTGAAAAGGATAAAATTGACAACCAGGACGTATATGTACATCGCAAGGGGGCACAGAAAGTTCCCGGGGGTGCCACGGGCATCATCCCCGGGGATATGGGAAGTGCCACGTACATTGTAGAGGGGCGTGGATATCCAATGACATATGACTCCTGTTCGCATGGTGCCGGAAGGATCATGTCCAGAAAAGAAGCGTTTAATGGTATTAATTATGATACGTTCCTGGAGAGTGTTGAAGGTGTAGCATGCCGAAAAGACCGAAATGTTTTAGATGAAGCTCCGCAGGCATATAAGGATATTCAGCAAATAATAAAATACCAGAAAGATATTGTACGAATTGTGGATATTTTGTATCCAGTAATAAATATTAAGGGGTAACATGGAATCAAGACAACAAAAACGCAGACAAAAACTGGACATTCACTACCTGGATGAAAATGGCATGGTGGCGTGCAATCCAAGGGACCGTGAAGCAGCGCACCGTGCCCAGGTGGAAGGGATCGCGGTAGAAGATGTCAACGCGGTGACATGCAAAAAATGCCTGAAAGCAATGGGAAAAAAAGGAACATTCAAAAATACATAAACCAGGTCATACCATTATAAATGTGTTTTCGTCATAGTAATAAGGAAGTTTTCTGTAATGTATTTACTATAATAAAAGAACAGGAGCTTTTACATGAAAAACACATTTATTTGTCAACCATGGTTAGTATTCGTTCTTGTAACCATGCTGGCATGCAGCAATGCCGGGGATACCGGCAAGGGATACTATGAAGGTAGTGAACCTGGCAATGATCCCGTGTTTACCCTGAATGAAGTATCACCACCGCCAGGTGATACGGATGTATCGGTCAATAGTACGATAATGCTTACTTTTAATAACGAAGTAAGAAAGAGTTCTGTCACTGTAGACTCAGTGCAAATCATGAATGCTGATACACCTGTAGAAGGCACTTTCGAAGTTTCAGGAAGTACCGTGGCATTTTCACCCGCCTTCATGATGGAGTACGAAAATACATATACAGTTATTATCAGTGATACCATACAGGACGTAAACGGCAGTTGCCTTGAAGAAGAGGCGGTTGTAGAATTTCAAACCGATGACCTGGAAAAGAACTTTAACAGCAGTGTAGTGGTACTTGAATATAATTCAATTTTTTCGGTGCATACGCCACCCGATCCGGAAAACTATCCCAACCAGAGAATTCAACCAGCGGAATATGATATGGAGACTATACTGGGTGATCTTGCCGGCAGGGTTGATCCCGGTACATATGATTTTATACTCCTTTACTCCCTTCAGGAGATACCAGGATGGATACATAGTGGGCCCCGTTATTCTTTCCCTGATGCATTGAATATTGGGATCAGCAGGCAACAGGCGGGTAACTCATGGAGGCCAGTAGAATGGACGTCATTGAAGATGGCGCCCCATATGAATTCAGTTGAATATATATACGAAGAGAGAAAAGGTGAAACCAGTAGAGGTGTGCTGATGGCCTGTCACGAGATCTACCATTACTGGGGCCAGTACATGCTCTTCCAATCTCAAGGCCCGAGGGAATGGACTCCCGGTGACCCGGTGGCATGGCTGGCAGGTTGCTGCGGCCATTGGTCATGGAACTGGTGTATCTACGGTATGCCGGGTATAATGTACAGTGCAGCGTTGAGTGACACCTTTAACGAGTTTGACCTGTATATCATGGGACTCATGGATTACGAGGAGGCATCCAGGGCCGTTCATTACGTGTATGAGCATGAACAGGAAGATAAGATTCATGCCGTTACACTGGATGATATTATTTACGCACTTGGCCTTACGGTTGCAGATCATGGTGATCTATACTTTACCGGTGACGGGAAAAGAATGCCCCCGCTTGAACCTGCTAACACCAGCTTTAATATCCTGGTGGTAGTTGTGAAAGGACAGGATGAAACCATCGAAGATACCCATATGAGAAAACTTCTTTATATCGCAGATGGCCTCCCAACCGGATGGAAGAGGGCCACCTGGGACTTTTCAACCATGTCTACAGGGGTTGACTGGCAGTGATTGAGAGAGAAATGGGTAAAGGAACAGTAATTTCTTGACAAAAACACGTATTCAATGCATCTTTTATGTGTATATCTCATAATGGAGGAGTTAAATGAGTATTCGCGATTATGCGACAAAAAATGAGATTGAAGAGGCAAAGAACTTCGTTAGAATGATAAAGGACGGATCTATAAAAAAACGGACTTTGCCAAATACCGGTGAGCATTTTGATGAGGATAGAGCTTATAAAAGCTTTAAGAATATATGTAATAATAATGTGCTAAAAGAGGCAGCGGAAAAGATATATGAATAACAGACATAATTCCAGGTCATATTATTATGTCCTGGATCATTATAGCTCTCTTGGTATTAATGGAGAAGAGAAACTGGAAAACCGGTTTCTTTTTTTGTTAAAAACAGCCCAGCACTGGATTTCCTGTTTGAATCTCGATAAATATGTTGGAGTTAGTACAAAGATTATAAGAGATATTGTTGAAGATTATTTTGCTGATATTATTCGATTAAAACAATTTCATGATCTTACACTTGCAAATGTTATAAAAGTTGCCTCGTATACAGCGTACTGGGTGAATCGTCGGAAACCACTATATTACAAGGATACAATACCCGAGTCTGTAATAGAAAATAATCCCAGGGTAAACGATATAAATGAGTGGTATGCGATTAATCTCATGTTATCAATGGTATATGATTCTTCCATTCAATATGAATCCAGCATAGATGATAGAAACAGGTTTATTAACTTCATTGATGTTATGCATTATACACTTACCTATCGCACCTATACTCCTCAAACTATAGAGTTAGCCCTTGTTGGTCTTGAGGCTGTGGCTACATCTCCTCGATTACATGAAGGTACAGACGGTGATTAGCCAAGTTGAGCCATTTAATAATTTACAATGAATACTCTACCAGGAGTACCGGCCTGCATGAGATATCCTGGTGTTCAGATGAACAGTAGTTAACGGTATTAAAGCTTGAATCCGGAGTTGTTTCATCGTGGAATCCAAGGTAAATGCCGTAATTCTGTGAACTGTCATCCACCCATGACTGGACGGTGGCCACACCGGGGCTGAAGGTGTGCCAGATGTCCATTTCACCCTGTTGAACCAGTACCGTATCCATGATACTTCCCATGGCAGGCATAGTGTTCCATGTTACGTCGTTTTCATTCCAATTGCCCAATACCCCGCGAACGGTAACGTACTCTGATTTTTCACTTGAGTTAAACTGTGACCAGTAAAGGTACAGTTTAAGGGTGGCGCTATGCACGGTTGCGCCGTCTGGAATACCAGAAAGGTCAAACTGCACAAGGCCGCGAAGTGTACCGCTGGCATTACATTCTATGGGTATAACTGACTGGTTCGCGTAGTTCTGGTCGGGATAAAACTGGGATACCATTGTATCAGCTGATACATCAAGTTCAACGGTTACCGGTGGTGCGTCATCGGTGGTAAATGACCAGCTGTAGGTGCTGTTCATACGGTTCCCGTTGGTATCACGGATATCCGTGGAAAGTATAACAGTATATGTGCTGTTAGCCTGTAGCTCATCTATGGGGTCAAACTGTGCGGTTTTACCATTACACGCAATGTTCCCATCCACCGTGGATCCGCCATTATCAACAATGAATGTTTGTGAATTGACTGTTGTGGGGTCAATGTTTTCATTAAACGTAACTGAAATATTGCTGGTGGTGCTCACCGCGGTGGCATTCCCGGCGGGGCTGGTGCTGGTTACCTCTGGTGGCGAGGTATCTGTCTCGGTTGTAAAATACCAGGTATAATTATTTGCAAGGTGGTTACCCGACAGGTCACGTATGCCGGTGCTGGCTGTTACCGCGTACATGGTGTTATTTTGCAGCATGGTGGACGGCGTAAATGTAACAGTGTCGCTGTCCACTGACAGGGAACCGGTTATGGTTGTATCCCCGTCCTGCATACGTATTGTCTGTGCTGATATGGAGTTAGGGTCAACGGGTTCATTAAACGTTATACTTATACTGCTCTCTGTGCTAACTTCGCTGCTGTTGTCATAAGGATACACGCTTGAAACTTCGGGCGGTTCGGTGTCCTGGACAATCCCGGTTTCAAACGAAAATTCATGACTGTTAACCGTGGCATTCCCAACAAGGTCCTCCACACCGGGAAAAAGGGTTACCAGGCAGATAGTGTTCTCTGGTAAACCGTTTAACGGTGTAAAGATTATAGCATTGTTCAGAACTTCAATATTTCCATTGATGAGAGTTCCATTTGCCTGCACCGACAGCCTGCCCGGGGTTACGGTTTCCGGTTCAACATGCTCATCAAGTGTTAGCTGTATGGATGTATTTGTAGGCTGCATCGTATCACCAGCTGACGGGTTGGTAGAGAGCACGGAAGGTGGCGTTTCATCCTGTTCAATCTCCAGTTGCGATACCATGGTAACAAAAAGGTTTTCACCTGACGAACGTACAACGCCATAACCAGACATCTTGTTGAAATTTCCGGTAACTGTTGAATATGTACCCACCAGTGGACCAAAACCATCTTTTGAAACGGTCATGGATGATTCCCGCATGGCGGGGAAAGGATATGAAACCTGTCCGCTTTCATTTGTATAAAAGGAGTCGATTTTAGCCTGCCCCGCAGAACTTACAAGTACCTTTTCGAGAACGAAACCACGTGTGTCTGTTATGGTAAGGGTTATAAAATCATAGTTGGTATTGTCCCTTTCGAGTGTGAATTTGATTTCAACGTCATCCCCCGTGGTACGGGCTTTCCTTGATTTTGTAATATATCCCGATTTACTGGCCGTGAAACGGTATTCCGTATCTATATCCACAAGATCTGTTGAAAAATGTCCATTTCCATCTGTCATTGTCAGGTTGGCAATAGTAGGTTCGCATTCGATTTCGACAAACGGAATGGGGGCTCCCGTGAAAATTGTATCACCACCTTCTACAACCAGTCCGTTGAATCTTCCCATGCTGGCATCATTGTTATCATTATCGTCCTGGTTTAAGAAGCATCCGGCAAAAAGGGAAAAACAAAGGATGAGAAGAATGTGTGTTGCGAATATTTTTACTGGTTTCATCATCTACTCTCCCGGTGAAAAAGTGTCAAGACAAGGCCCGGGCCCATGTGTGTTACATGGGCTCCAGGTATACAAAAATGTTACTTCCGCTGACCACCACTGTTCCCGTGCCACTCATCTTGTTGAATTCTCCTGTTATATCGTTATAGGTGCCGGTAACAGGGTAATACCCTGTTTGGGAGATGGTTATGGCAGTTTCCTCGCTTCGCGGGAAGGGGTATGACACCTGCCCGCTGATATTCGTGAGAAATATCTCCGTTTTCGCGGCACCGGCAGTACCAATGCGTGAATCTGGGAGAAGGTAATCACTGGTATCTGAAACGGTAATGGTAATGAATACGTAGCGGGTTACGTCCCTTTCCAGTGTAAGTTGTACGGGTATTTCACTGCTGCCCGCTACCGCATCGTGGGTTTCACTCATGTAGCCGTACTTTGAAGCGGTAAACCTGTAGTTGGTGTTATTACGCAGTACCTTTGATTCAAATTCCCCGTATTCGTCGGTCATGGTGATGTTGCTGATCACGGGATTTGTTTCAACCTCCACGTAGGCAATAGGTTCGCCCGTGGAATTGCTGTCCCCACCTTCTACCACCAGGCCATAAAACGTTGCCGTGTTTTCACTGGTTTCCTCGTCTTCGGATTCCATGAGTGAATAATCACAGGAAGCAAGGAAAACAAGTGAACATATTGTGGCAAGTAAGACCAGTATACGTGTTCTAACAATCATCATAGGGATCTCCTTTTTAAAGTCATTATTATCCATTGATCACCTCTTCAATGGCTCGTTCCGTGTAGATAAAGAGATCATTGGCCGCTTGTGAAACACTTACCTGGTTTAAAAAACCATACGCCAGGATGATAAGCACCAGGATTAAGCCGATCTTGATTATTGTTTCCATCATGTGCCTCCTTTTTAATGCTGATGTAAACGATGACGAAAAAAACTTGATGAGAAAAGATGCGAACATGAATATTTAAAAAACAGATACCATGTCCGCAGTACGGGAAATGTTTTTTCATAAAGAATTCTTAGCGAGACGTAAACCATGTTGATAATAGGTATTCGCAGCATCTTCTGCTAATCCAACACTTATAGTGCAATGCATTTCATTATTATACCAGCTGCAACCTTTTATTAAACGGTCTCCCATAAGTTCATCAAAGCAAAACTCAAATAGATTACCACTCATATCAAAAAATCCCATGTGGTTAGGGTTACCACTCATCGAAGTATTGGGAGTGTCGCTTCCAGCGGTTCCAACAATATGTGTTCCAGCACCATCATGGTAATCACTATTAGGAGTAGTATCACTGTTTTCCTTGAACCATGCTACCATTCCGCTGATTGCAATATCTGCATCTGCTACTGCCCCGCTGACATAGTTTTCCGGAAGCCAGTAATGTGTAGTTCCGTTGTTTTCCGTGGTTATAACTTCGGTATCAAGGTCATCACCTGTTGCGGGTGGTGTTGTGCCGATATATCGTGCGGCCATCAGCCATTCTTTTTCAAATGGTAACCTGAACCCGGGTTTTGTATCATCACAATAAATTTCTTCAGCCTGCATTATAGTATCGTTGTTGTCATCTAACCAGGTGTAGTATTGTTCTGTAGTATCACCACCGTTCACCATGGCTGTAAGCCAGTTGCATACCATTATGCTGCCATACCAGGATATTTCTGTACAAGGGTATTCTTCAAAACCCGTTTCAACGTTGAAGTTACCACCAGAAAAATGTATATAACAGGATGTGCTATCCAGATCGACAAGTTCCTGCCCATTGAGTGTTGCGGTATTACTGTCAACCGTACCTCCTGACAGCATATTATTATCATAGGCATACTGCAGTACTTCTGCTACTTCTTTGAATGTCATCTCTGTCCTTGACATCCAGAAACTGGCAACCTCTTCCCCTGTTGGCAACGTATTAGCGGGAAGATATGATACTTCCATTGATTCTCCCGAATTTCCCAGTTGGATATTTTGACGTGTGGTGATGGTACATGTATCGGTAAATCCGCCATCACTGGTGGTAACGGTAATGCTGGTAATACCTGCTGAATTAGCGGTAACAATACCCTCGTTGTTGACAGATGCCACTGTGTCATCGTTGCTGGTCCATATAACACTGGTATCATCTGCATTTGATGGGCTAACATGTGCAACAAGCTGTTCCTGCCCGCCAATTTGTACATTACGGTTTTCCTGCTCCAGGGTGACTCCGGTAACATCTACCGGTGTTGGTGTACTTGAATCGCTGCTCCCACCAGACCCCGAACAGGCATGAAAAACCATAAAAATACATAGAATGTGTAACAAAACTGTGATTGTTTTTTGCATTAGAATATACCTCCGTCCTTTTTTACTTTTGACGAAAAAAAGAACGGAGATTTTCGATCAAATGAAATATTTCAGGTACTACTGGGTAATTTGGAGAGTTTTTTAACATCACGCCGACTCAACGGTGTAACCACAGAGATCCAGAGAAAACGGAGAGAGCGGAGGGTGTCGTTCTTGCTGACGTTTCGTTCTTACGATCTCGTTAGATGTGTTCATATCGCATGGGTTAAAGATCTATTTAGCCTTTAACTAAAATGAGCCTTTAAGATTAACCTTTCCTACCACTTCTATAATATGCTACACCCGTCACTGTATCCTCCCCCCATAAACAAATTGACATTTACCGGTTACGAGAGCGTCACCTACTACCAGTCTCCCGATCTCACCCTGAAGGGGTGGTATATCAGGGCCCCCGGTACGTCATCAAAATGCTATTGTATCTATCACGGGCGAAGTGCCAACCGCATGAAGGGGCTTGCCTACCTGCGCCTGATAAAGGATCTTAACCTGGATAAAACGCACAACATCTTCATCCCTGACCTGAGAAACTCCGGCCAGTCGTCGGAGGCGGTAACCGCTCTGGGGTACTATGTTGCCGATGATATCTATAATTCACTTCGTTATTTGAAAGAAGAAAAGGGCAACACCGGCTTTATCCTGCACGGGTTCTCAATGGGGGCGCGGGGCATCACCATTGCCATGAAAAGATACGAAGAAGAGCTGAAAAACATGGATATACGGTACGTGATACTGGACAGCCCCGTGTCCAACGCCCCCAGGGCGATCCGTTACGAGGTGACCCGGCGAATGGGACTTCCCGGTTTTGTCGCCTGTATTGGAACTACCGCCCTTGACATGAAGCTGGGATTCGCGTTGAATTCCATGAAGTTGAGTGAAACCCTTAAGAATACTGACACTCCCACCCTCATCATGTCGGCCAGGGATGACGATAAGGTTCCCAATGAATTTCTCAAAGATGAAACCCCCGGCCTGCCGGATACCGTAGTTAAGGTGGTATATTTTGACACGGGCAACCATTCAAGGCTTTACCTCCTGGAAAGGCAGAAGTATACCATGAGTGTTAGCGGTTTCATTGGACATTGATATGTACCGGTTGATTCATGGTATCATGGGGTTTACCGGGTGACGGGTGACGGGGAAGGAAAAAGTCTCTCCTCTTATAACGACATATCGGTGGTTAGTGGATTGATGGTAGTATAGTCTTTTTTCTTTATGATACCTGTACCCTTAATGTTCTGGGCAACAATAGCTCTTGTTGGGTATTTTTCACTGAAAAGAGGTAGTACTTTCCTGAAGTTCAACCTGGATTCATCCAGGCGTTCCCCTGCTTTCGCTTCGATAAAGTACAGGGTATTCTTCTTTTCCACGATAAAGTCAATTTCTACTGCATTCTGGTCCCTGTAGAAGAATATATTCTCACCGGGACGAAGGCTGCATGTTTTTACCAGTTCCATGAGGACTATATTTTCCCAGATATTTCCCCTGAACACATGGTCTTGCCAGTCCTTTATACTGTTGATACCAAGCAGGTGACAGAGGAGGCCATGATCTGCAAAATAAAGCTTTGGTGATTTGGCAAGCCGTTTACCGATATTCCTGTAGAAGGGTGCCAGCAGGTATACTATACCGCTTACCTCCAGGGCGTGAAGCCATTTCCTTATAGTCACATCAGAAACGCCAACATCACTTGAGATATCCCTGTAATTAACCAGCTGGCCGACACGGCTTGCCATGACCCGTATAAAACGCTGAAAATCATGAAGATTCTTCACGTCGATTATAGTTTTAAGGTCCCTTTCAATATACGTTCGAATATAACTTTCAAAGAAGTCATTGATGTTAAGCCGGGTATTTGCCCATATCTCCGGGTAACCACCTTTCCATGTATAATCATCAATTTTTTTAACGGGCCCTTCCCTGAGTTCGCGGGCGCTTAATGTTTCAAGATGCAGTATGCTTATCCGCCCGGCAAGGCTCTCGCTTATCTTTTCCATGAGCACGAATTGCTGGCTTCCTGTAAGGATCCACTTTCCATACCTGCTTCGATCACTATCCACCACTATCTTTAGTTCCCTGAAAAGACCAGGGACATACTGGATCTCATCAAGTATAACGTTATCATCGAATTGGCCCAGGAAGAAATCCGGCGAATCCTTTGCCGCTTCAACCTGGCTCAAATGGTCAAAAGATACGTATTCTGCCCCGGGAAATTCTCTCTGTAGAAGGGAGCTTTTCCCCGTCTGCCTGGCGCCTGTCAGCAAAACAACCGGCCTGGAGTCAACGGCTTGATGCAGCCTTTCTTTTATGGTTCTCGGTATCCACATGTTCATATCACTATTATAAGATATTTCTAACCTATAGTTCGAGATATCTTAATTCGCAATGTTTGTCAATTCTTTTTTAGATGGCGAATCATGCCTTCATCATGGGTACAGAAAGACGAGTAACGGGTGACGGGGATACAAACAAAAAAATCTCCCCGCGGGAGGGAGATTTTGGAGGAGTTATGGGTTACACCGCGGAGAACCTATCCGGCTTCTGCTGCTGGTATAGCTTCAATCCTTTCTGGTGAATTCGTATCAATATGCTGCCCTGCATGGTGCGCGGTTTCCTTCCCGTTGAGCCCGAATATATCATCAAGCACCACGTCCCAGGTATATGACTGGGCGTTATCGTGGCTTCTCTGGCGTACTTTCATGTATTCCCCTGGCTTTTTCTCCATCATGTCAAGGTAACGGCTGATGGCGGTGACCCATTTTTCCAGGTTGCCGTTCTCTGCAACCGTTCCCGTTTCACCGTCTATGATGATCTCCCGCGGGCCGCCGATGTCGGATACCACCGCCGGCAGTCCGCAGCCCTGTGCTTCAAGTACCACCATGCCGAATGTATCGGTGATGCTGGGGAAGACGAAGAGGTCTGCCCCGGAGTAAATCCCGGGCAGCATTTCCCGGGGGAGTCTTCCGGTGAAGTACAGGCCATCATTTTTTTCATGGTTGGCCCGGAATTCACGGTAGTAGGGCCCGTCCCCCACGAAGATGGTGTTGACGGCATATCCGCGGCCGCGTAATTCCCGGTGAATATCAACGATAAAGTCGATGCTCTTGTCCTGCGACATGCGCCCGGCATAGAGCAGGTTTATGCCCTCGTCAAGGTCACACAGGTTCCTGAGTACGTCACGTCCCTCGGGCCTGAAGGTGAACATCTTCTCATCGATGGCCTTTTTGAAGTGCACCATGGTTGTCCTGTCAAATCCCCTGGATTCCAGAAGATCCATGTATTCCATTGTGGGAACGGCGATGGTGTCCATTGAGGTGTAAAACCACCTGGTGAATGCTTCCACCATGTTGCTGATGCCCGAGTCGTCCACTATCCTTGATACCTGCATGGTGAAATCGGTATGATACACGCCGGTACATTTCACCTGCAGCAGCCGGGCAACCAGCAGTCCAAGCAGGCCGATGGGGCCCGGTGTTGAAATGTATATCTCGTCGGGGTCGTATTCTGAAAGCTGTTTTATGGCCTTCAGCACCGAGGGGATACGCACGGTAAGGCTCTCGTAATAGGGCAGTGGAAAGGAATACAGCGATGCCAGGTTTATGGTTCCCGGCGGCATTTCCACCGGGGTGTCTTCAGGCACCGAGGTGACAAGGCGAATACCCTTATTGCGGTGATAAGCCACCCACCCGGTTTCGTTTATGGTGGCTGCCACCCCGTTCAGGTCTCCCAGTGTGTCGGTAAACCAGAGTATTTTCTTATCAGTCTCGTCCGCCCCGGGCAGGTATTCTTTTTCAAGTTCTGCCATCAGTTCACGCCCGTGGTACATGTGGCTGAGGGTGGTAAAGAAGGGCAGTGAAAGGAACACACCGGGAAGCGAAGAGGACACGCTCTTTATAATACCTTCAAGGTTTCCCCGCTTTACGTTCTTTTCGAATGAGCTGAAAACGATCCTGAAAAACTCGTCTGAAATATCTGTGATCTTGTCGTATACCAGGCCAAGCTTTTCTTCCACGTCGGTAAACCCGTTATCCCGCAGGTTCTGTAAAAGTTCCAGCATATGTGTTTTTATTGGATTTTCCCTGATGTCTTTGCGTGATTTCAGACGGCGCATGGTGAACCGCTCCCTGAAGCTTGCAGGCCTGTCGTTGAAGATGACATCGTTAAGAGTCTGAATGAACGACCCGGGGATATCACGGCTCTTCTGCCGCGAGAACTGGTAGGCGATCTTGTACACGGTGAAGGCAAGCCCCTGGTAATCGTTGTGCCGTCCCGCGGCGTTGGTTTTTTTCGTTCTCAGGTTATAGAGAAACTCCTCCGGGGTGGACGCCCGGGCGATGGTGCAGGTTTTCCCGGTAAACAGTCCCGCGTGATCGTCTGATCCCCCGGTAAATGACTTGATCCACGGGTCTTCGCTTATGGGTTCAATGCCGTGCTTTTTACGCAGCCGGTCGATGTGCTCGGGGGTGAGGCTTGAGAGCACCCGTGTCCACTTTTCGTTGTTCATCCTGTTTCTGCCGCCGTTGATAGATTCAAAAACATCGAATAACAGAATAAGCTTTTCAAGGTGTTGGACGGTGATCTTCCCATTCACCGAGTAGGTGGCATGGGCAACCGAGTATGCAAGCTGCCTTTCCTTTATGTAGTCCCGAAGGTCATATATGCTGGTTCGTATCTGCTGTATCACTTCGAACTCTTCCCGCGTAAGACCGTAGATGAGCAGGTGTATCTTGCACTTGTCCTCGGGAAAGTAGGTGGTTGTCTCAACCCCGGTGAATACATCGTCGTATTTTTCTTTCAGGATAAGTGAGCCCTGTATCCTGTTGTGATCGGTGATGGTGACAAAGTCCATTCCCCGCTGCTTTGCCATGGTATACACCACCTCGGGATCGGTATAGGATTCAGCAGCCCCAAGCCTCTGCAGAAACCATTCAGAAGGGTGTTCTGAGTATTTTGAATGTACATGTAAATCTGCTTTCGCCATGAGAATACTCCTTGTTTCGTGTGACATTAAATAAGATGAATTTCACCACAAAAGTAGGTTCGGGGTATTAACATGGTATTAAGTATTTGTATTTTTTTTGTAAAATGGGGAAGGACGGTGACGGGGGTAAGGACAGTGACGGGTAACGAGTGACGGGTAAGGTGCAGGTTTCTTGTATAGCTTAATGTTGCTTCTTTACAATTGAGGCTAATTAAACTTACCAGGATTATAATTGAATAGATGGTGGTTGAATATATTGACAAATTATTA